>NZ_JBYISM010000004.1:0-396570 GCF_057708605.1 Nocardia sp. bgisy118
GTCCCGTTCGTCTCCCCCCCCCCCGACGTCCCGGATTTCCCGGCCGGTGCTCAGACGTGGGCGGCCGCGAAGTCCGCGGCGGGCCACATCGCCCAACCGTAGTTGCCGTGCGCCGCCGGATCGAAACCGCCGCCGCACACCGGGTCACCGCCGGTGCAGTAGTTGGCGGTGCGCCAGGCGTACAGCCCCGGCACGTTCCATCCGATCAGGCGGACCGGATCGCCGAACAGCAGCACCGCGGCGATCCTCGATTCCAGCTCGTACGGCAGGACGTACATGCCGGGCAGCACGGTCACGATGCCGGTGCCGAGCACGCCGTGCGTGACGACCGCGCCCTGCGAGTAACCGACCAGAATGAACCGCTGATCCGGGCACATCGCCGCCTGGGCCATGATGTGCGCGGTCATGTCCCGCGTGCCATCGCTCACCGAGGATGGAACGAGCAGGTCCGCCGGGTAGTTCACCGGATACGCGGTGGAGTCGACCGGAAGCGTTTGGAGCAGTGTGCCGTACAGCGGATCGCCGACCACACTCCCCAACCACCCCGGTTCCCCGGTACCTCGGGCCACGACCACGTCCACTGCCGCACACGCGTCGGCTGACGCCGGTGTGCCGAGACTTGTCGCCGCTCCGACCCCCGCTACGAGCAATAGCACTGCGAATGCCCTTGCCAGAGGCCTCTTTCGGAACAGATTTACCTTCCGGTTCGCCATGATGATCACCCACTCACGCCGTTGTGAGAACACCGAGTGATGGTTGTCAGTGACAATCACTCGGCTATATCCGCGAAGGTAAGAACGGCAGTGAGTTGCGTCAAGCAACTCAATCCAAGCGAGACCGAGTCATCGCACAATCGTTGTGCGAGTGGGTTGCCCGGCGCGGCGAGGACGCTACGGGACGAGAACCGCTGCGCCCGTGAACCGCCCGTGCGCCAGGTCGGCGAGCGCCCGATCCGCCCTGTCCAGGGAGTACCCCTGCGTCGTCACGGTTATCCGGTGTTTTTCGGCCAGGGCCAGGAACTCCCGCGCATCGGCGCGAGTGTTCGCCGTGACCGAGCGAATTTCCCGCTCCTGGAACAGGTGTCGCTGATAGTTCAAGGCCGGGATGTCGCTCAGGTGGATCCCGGCGATCGCGAGCACGCCGCCGCGGTCCAGCGCCTCCAGCGCGGGCAGTACCAGCTCGCCGACGGGCGCGAACAGAATCGCCGAATCCAACGGCGCCGGTGGCGGTTCCGCGGCGCCCTGCACCGAGGCGGCGCCGAGCTCGCGGGCCAGCTCGCGAGCGGCCGGATCGCGGGTCATGACGTGCACTTCGGCGCCGCGAGCCAGTGCGACCTGTGCCGCGATGTGCGCGCTGCCGCCGAAGCCGTAGATGCCGAGCCGCCCGCCCTCGGGAAGGGAGGCGCGTTGCAGCGCGCGGTAGCCGATGATGCCCGCGCACAGCAGCGGCGCGGTCTCGGCGTCGTGGTACCCGGAGGGCAAGTGGTGCGCGAAATCGGCGGGGACGGTGGCGAACTCGGCGTAACCGCCGTCGGCGTCCCAGCCGGTGTAGCGCGACTCCGGGCAGAGGTTCTCGGCGCCGCGCAGGCAGTAGCGGCAGGTTCCGCAGGTGTGGCGCAGCCAGGCGATGCCGACCCGGTCGCCCGGCGCGAACGCCCGCCCGGCCGACGCCGTCACCTCGGGACCCAGCGCGACGACTTCACCCACCACTTCGTGGCCGGGCGTCACACCGACCCGATGCACCGGGAGGTCGGCCTCGGCCACATGCAGATCCGTGCGACACACCCCGCAGGCGAGCACGCGCACCAGCAGTTCTCCCGCGCCCGGCTCGGGCGCGGGTTCGCGCACCAGATCGATCGGCCCGTCGTCGATCGGGCCGGGGCGGCGGACACGCCACGCGATCATCGGTTCACTCCGAATCACCTCTTCGCGATGTGACGGGCTCGGACCAGTCTGACACGATCTCGCCGCGGCGGGCGCACTCCCGGCTACTCCCCCGGCCGGACCGGCCACGTCGCGCGTCCATCGTCGCACCGAGCCAGAAACGAGCGGCTCGGCACCGGCTGGACGTCCGATCTCCCAGACGATGCCGCGATCGCGGCGAAGTCCACTCGCTCTCACCCGGCCAGGCCAACGGCCGGACAATTCCGCGGCGATGTGGCGTTCGCGGGGCTTCGTGCTAGCGAACGCAGAGCGACGGGGCGGCGATCGAATTCTGGGCGCGCATCGGCGAGGTGACGGGCACGACGATCGGCGCGGGGTCGGCGGCGGCCGAGTAGAGCCGCACGCCGGTCTGACGTTCGCCGGAATCGATTGTCACCCCGATGATCTCGGCTTCGTGCCCGTACGCGTCGGTGATCCGCGCGATGAACGGTCCCGTTCCGGCCCCGACGAGAGTCCAGTAGTTGTCCATGCCGCGCGTCAGCTCGCGCCACTGCTCGCCCGCCTCGTCGCGCAGCGCGACCTGGCGGATCGGGTTGCCGGTGCCGGTGATCAGCAGGGACAGCCACCCTCTCGTCGAATCCGGTTTCACCGCGTAGCCGAGTTCGGGGGCGGGCTCGGGATCCCGCACCAGCCGATAGCTGATCTGCGCGACGCCGTCGGCGCGGTCGGCGATCCGGTCGAACGCGGCGATGCTCAGATCCAGCTGCCCCGGAGCGCATCCCGGGCAACGATCGGCGACGAGCACGCGTACCGCTCCGTGCGGACCGCGGACGTCGAGGTGGCCGCCGCACAGGTCGGCCCGGCCGAACTCCGCGGTGGACAGCCCGGCGTAGAGTCCGTCGGCGGGGAGGTCCTCGAACGAGCACGCGACTGTCGACTTGGACGAGTAGTACCGCGCTTCACCCGGCATCGGCGGCAGCGGCGGCCAATGTCGCGCGGGCACACCGGAACTGCCTCCGGTCGCAGGCGACCACGTCGGGAGGGTCTGCACGCCGCCATCCGTTGCCGGCTCGCACGTGACCGCTTCGGGCCGCGTCGCCCACACCGCGACGCCGACCACCGCGATCACCGTGCCGACGACCGACCACACCCAGCCCATCCGAAAATTACGCTGCCGTATCGGTATTCGATGCACGGCCGTCCCCGGCTTCCAGCTCGCCCCGCTCGCGGACTGTCGATCCTGACTCGACAAGGAAACCAGCAGAATTCATACCGCGCGGCCCGAACGGAAATTCTTCAGTGTGCAAGGCTCGAACCAGGGCAAACCACAAGCAAATAGCCAGGATTCACGCGGGGGCGGGACCGCGGAACCGGAAAAGATCCGATGCCCCTCGGGCGTACCTCCGCGTCCGCTCCGGCCGCGCGACGAGCTGTCGACGAAATCGGCCCGACAGCGCCCCCTAGGAGCTGGCCCGCTCCAGCTCCGCGTCCATCTCGGACAGCTGGTGGTCCATCCGATCGCGCTTGGCGCGCAGATATCGGATGTTGTGCTCGGTCGGGGTCGATTGCAACGGCACCCTGCGCACCACCGCGATGCCGTGTTCCTCTAGCCCGGCCTGTTTGGCCGGGTTGTTGCTCAACAGGCGCACCGAGCGAACGCCGAGATCGGCGAGCACCTGCGCGCCCGCGGTGTAGCGGCGCGCGTCCACCGGCAGCCCGAGCGCCACGTTGGCCTCGACCGTGTCGGCGCCGAGGTCCTGGAGCTCGTAGGCGCGCAGCTTGTTCAGCAGTCCGATGCCGCGCCCCTCCTGGCCGCGCAGATACACCACCACGCCGCTGCCCTCGGCGGCGACCGCGTGCAGTGCGGCGTCGAGCTGGTCGCCGCAGTCGCAGCGCAGCGAGCCGAGCGCGTCGCCGGTTAGGCATTCCGAATGCAACCGCGCCAGCACGGCGTCCCGGCCGGGGTCGCCGAAAACCATGGCGAGCGCCTCGGTTCCGGTGAGCTCGTCGCGGTAGCCGACGAGGCGGAACTCGCCGTACTTGGTCGGCATCCTGGTCTGCACCACCCGGGTCACCGTCCGCTCGATCCGGCGGCGGTACTCGATCAGATCGGCGATCGAGATGATCGGCAGTCCGTGAGCGCGCGCGAACTCCCGCAGTTTCGGCAGCCTGGCCATGGCGCCGTCGTCGCGTACGACCTCCGCGATCACCCCGGCCGGGCGCAGTCCGGCGAGGCGGGCGAGGTCCACCGCCGCCTCGGTGTGCCCCGGCCTGCCGAGCACGCCGCTCGGGTGGGCGCGCAACGGGAAGACGTGACCGGGGCGGGTGAGTTCATGCGCCTCGGTGCGCGGGTCGGCGAGCGTGCGCAGCGTGTGGGCGCGGTCGGCGGCCGAGATGCCGGTGGCGACGCCGTGCGCCGCGTCGACCGACACGGTGTACGCGGTGCCTTTCGGATCCTCGTTGACCGCGGTCATGGGCGGCAGCAGCAGGCGATCCAGGTCGGGTCCCGCCATCGGGGCGCACAGCACGCCGCTGGTGTGGCGGACCAGGAACGCGATGGACTCCGTGGTCGCCAGTTCGGCGGCGAGGATCAGATCACCCTCGTTCTCGCGGTCCTCGTCGTCCACGACGACCGCCATCCCGCCCGCGGCGATCGCCGCGATCGCCGTCTCGACCGGATCCAATGTCCGCTGTCCTGCGAATTCGGTACGCATGACCACCTCCTCCTATATGACTAGTAGAAATATCCCTAATCGATATAGGAAGCGGCAGTCCCGCTCAGCGGGCCGCGATCAGGACGCGCGGCGCCCCTTGCCCTTGGCGGCACGCTTGGGGCGCCCGCCCTCGGCGAGCTTGTCGACATCGGCCAGCAGCTCCCGCGCGAAGTCCCGCTCGGCCTCGTAGTGGCGCACGCACCAGCGCAGCACCGCGCCGGGGTAGGCCCAGTCCGGGTTCTCCTCGGCGCCCTCGGCGTCCACCTCGGCGAGCTTGCGCATCCGCTCGGCGTAGCCGATGTGCTCGGTGAGGATCTCGCGCAGCCGGTCCGGTTCGGCGAGGTGGCCGAGCCAGGCCCGCAGCATCACGCTGTGCTTGAGGACGGGCGCCTCCACCGGGGCGTGGTTGACCCACTGCGCAGCCGCCGCGCGCCCTGCCTCGGTGATGGAGTACATCCGCTTGCCGCGCACGCCGTCGTCCTGCAGCACGGTGCGCGAGGTGGCGTAGCCGTGCTTCTCGAGCCGCTTGAGTTCGGCGTAGATCTGACTGAACGACGGGCTCCAGTAGAAGAACTGGAGGCTCCAGTCGGCCCATTTCTTGAGATCGTAGCCGGACAATTCCTCGGCGTGCGAGAGCATTCCGAGCACCGCCCAGCTCGTCGTCGGCAGGTCGGGCACCCCGGCGTCCACGGGAACAGACTTGGCATCGGTCACGCTAGGACTATATCGCCTAGGCATATGACAGGTGAGAAATCCCGTTGAGTGGGATTCACGCGGCATCGATCCGGGTCCGGTGTGACAGGTTTCACAACACGTATCACCAGAGCATCGGAGGGCGATCCATGTCCACCATTCCCCGCGACCCCGAGACCACCGAAAGTCCGGGCGTCGTATCCGAATCCGCCGACAACACCGGACGACTCGACGGCGCGCCGCGCGGCAGGATCTTCGCCGTGCTGGCGGTCATCGTGCTGTTCACCGAGGTCGCCCCGATGCAGTACACGATCGTGGCCGCCGCGCTGCAGAAGATCGCGCCGACCTTTCCCGGCGTCGGGGCGAACATCAACTGGGCGATCATCGTTTTCGGCCTCGTCGGCGCGGCCGCCTCGCCGCTGATCGGCAAGATGAGCGACGTCTGGGGCAAGAAGCGGATGTTCCTCGTCTGCGGCGTGCTGTTCATGCTCGGTTGCGCGCTAGACGCGATCACCTCGAGCTGGGCGCTGTTCCTGATCGGGCGCGGCCTCCAGGCGACCGCCATCGCGACCGCCGTGATCGCCTACGGCTTGATCCGGGATCTGATGCCGCGCAAGTACGTTCCGATCGGCCTCGGCATCACCGCGACGGGTCTCGGCCTCTCCGCCATCGCGGGTCCGCTGCTCGGCGGTTTCCTGGTCGACAACTACAGCTGGCGCGCGATCTTCTGGTGCCTCGCCGGGTTCACGCTGCTGATGCTGCCGCTGGTCTACTTCGTGGTGCCGGAGTCGAAGCTGCGCGTGCCCGAACGCATCGACGTCCTCGGCGCGGTGCTGCTGTCCGCTGGCGCCGGGCTCACCCTGATCTACCTGGACAAGGGCCAGGACTGGGGCTGGAGCAGGCCGACGACGCTGGGCTGGCTGGCCGCGGGTCTCGTGCTGCTGATGCTGTTCGTGGTGATCGAGAACCGGGTCAGCAGGCCGATCATGGACATGCGCCTGCTGTTCCACCCGAGGGTGGCGCTGGTGCTCGCGGGCGCGCTGTTCGCGTCGTTCCTGATCGGCGTGCAGTCCTACGCGCTCGGCTACATGACGCAGACGCCCGACCAGGCCACCGTCACCGCGGGCGTACAGCAGGCCACGCTGGCGCAGATCCAGCAGCAGACCGGGCAGCCGCTCCCGCCCGAGGCGGTGCAGGTGACCCTCGATCCGGGCTACACCTACGGAAACGGTTACACCCTTTTGGAATTCGCGGTGCGCATCGCGCTGCTGCAAGCCGTGCTCGCGATGCTGTGCGGCGCGCTGGCCGGCGCGCTGGCCCGCCGGATCGGCGCCCGGCTGCCGCTGATCACCGCGCTCGCGCTGTTCGTCGGCGCGGGGGTCTGCTACGCCGTGCTCCCGCACACCTGGGTGACCTTCCTCTGGGTGAGCGCCGCGTTCGGCATCGGCTTCGGGTTCTACTACGCGGCCATGCCGATCCTCATGGTCGAGGCCGTCCCGCAGGAACAACAGGGCATCAGCCTGGGCATGCTCGGGGTCATGCAGTCCATGGGCGTGGCGATCGGCCTGGCGATCGTCACCGCGTTCCTGAACGCCAGCCCGATGCGGGCGCTGGTCACCGTCGCCGGTCAGCCCGCGCCGCCCAGCCCGATCCCCGACATCTTCGGCGACCGCGGCTACGAACTGGGCTTCTGGGTCGCGGCGGGCGCCGCGGCGCTCGCCCTGCTCATCGCGCTGATCATGCGACACGGCCGCACACCGGCGACCGGCGGCACCGCCTACTGATGCCGACGCTCGTGGCGGGGCCGGTCACCGACCGGCCCCGCCCTGTGTCACTCCGGCGCGCTATTGCTCAGGTAGCGATACTCCGCCTCGGCGATGGTTCCGAAATCCACCGCGGTGAGCCGCGCGGTCAGAGCGAAGACGTCGTCCTCGGCGCCGAACCCGATCCCGTCCTCTTCGGGCAGCGGAACCCCTTCCTCGGCAACCGTTTCCCCTTCGACGACGAGCACGTCGCGCACAACCGCGCCGTCGACGTACCAGCCGATGCCGTAGGTGTCGGTCGCTCCGTTCAGGATGAACGTCAGCACCCGTCGTCCTTCGGCCAGGCGCGGCGTCAGCGTCTCGTCGTAGAGCGCGCTGATCCACGGATCGGCGAGCACGGTCCAGCCGCCGACCGTCGCGACCGCGTAATCGGCCGCAAAGCTGCTGCTGAAAACCTCGTCGCCCGAACCTGTTTCGCCCGATGCCAACGGCGCGCCCGGCAGCGCTGCCAGCACGTCGGAGCCGATCTCCCCCTCCACCAGCAATCCGGCGGCATTCCAGCCCATACTCTTCTCTCCTTGCCCTCGGTGACGGGGCGACAACCCCGGGAGTAGTGTGCTGCCCATGTCGCGGACGCGCATCATTCGCATCGCTACCCGATCCAGCCCCATGGCGCTCGCGCAGGCCGAGCACGTGGCGGCGCTACTCGCCGGGCTGGGGGTGGACAGCGAGCTGGTGAAGGTGACCACCGCGGGCGACCGCTGGATGGGGGATCTGTCGAAACTCGGCGGCAAGGGGGCGTTCGTCAAGGAGATCGACCTCGCGCTCCAGACCGACCAGGCCGACCTCGCGGTGCACTGCCTCAAGGATATCCCCGGCGACATCCCGGTGCCGGAAGGCTTGGCCTTCGCCGGATTCCTGGCCCGCGAGGACGTGCACGACGCGGTGATCACCGCGAGCGGCGCGCCGCTGGCGGAGCTGCCGGAGGGCACCGTGGTCGGCACCAGTTCGGTGCGCCGGACGGCGCAGCTGAAGCTGCATTTCCCGCATTTGACCGTGAAACCGTTGCGGGGCAACGTGAACACCCGGCTGGCGCGGCTCGAGGAGGGGCACGTCGACGTGCTCATCGCGGCGGTGGCCGGGCTGCATCGGGTCGGCCAGGAACACCGGATCACCGAGACCCTCGACCTGGACACCATGTGCCCACCGGTCGGCGCGGGCGTCATCGCGCTGGAGTGCCGCGCCGACGACGCGTGGCTGCTGGACGTCGGCGGCGAACTGGACCACCCGGAGACGCACCGGCATGCCGATGCCGAACGCGCCATGCTGCACGCCCTCCAGGGCCACTGCAACTCTCCCATCGCCGGGTACGCCACCACCGACGCCGCGGGACGACTCACCTTGCACGGCAAGGTCTTCGACAGCGACGGCAGCCGATGGCTGGACGCCAAACACTGGGGGGTGCCGGAGGACCCGAAGGCGCTCGGCTTCTTCGTCGGCGCCGACCTGCTCCGCCAGGGTGCTCGCGCGCTCATCGATTCCATCCCGCACTGATCCGGATCTGGTCATCTCAGCTACCTCTTCCACACGGCCTTTCGTGCCCGGCTCAGCGGTTGGCTCACTGATCAATACTCGTCGTCGGCACTCGTCCGCCCCCTGACGATGAGCGCCATTGCTTCAACCATCGCCTGTTCGTGACCGTCGAAGGTCAGGTTGTCGTGCGGATGTCGAGGCGCCGCGGAACTTTTCGCCGTGGTGTCTACGCAAGCACGGAATTCGAGGTTGGTATCGCAGAGCTTGTTTGTCGCCCAACGGCACGCCCGAGTCGGGGATGGTGCGGTCGATGAGGACGACGTCGGCGCGCTGACAGGCGGCGAGTTCGTCGCCGATGCCGCGTGTGACGAATCACAGCGTCGATGCACAACACGCTGAGGGTGCGGGTGGCGGGCCGGCTCGCGCGGGCGGCCGCGGTTGCGGGCGCGTTGGGAGGTGGCGCAGCCGCAGGTGCACGCGCTGGTAAACGCTGGCGCGCCGGTGAGCTTGCGGGTTGGAATCTGTTGCCGGGCAAGTCATCCGGCGGCCGGGGCGAGGAACTGCTGGCCTCAGGGGTGGAGGCGATAGTGTCTTCAACGCATTTGCGTGAGAGGAGTGGCGGTGGCGGACGAGTCGATCGAATCGTTGAGCGAGACCGGGCGTGTGGAGCAGGCGACGGAGGCGGATCTGGAGAAGATCCTCGACGAGGACATTCGCTCTTGCCTCGATGACGACACCAAGGTGCACCGTGGTGACTTGAGGATCGACGGTGATCTCGGCATCTACGACGGCGCGCTCATCGTATTGGGGAACCTGTCGGCGACGGGCTCGGTCGCCACCGATGAGACCGCCAGCCTCATCGTGACCGGCTCGGTCGAGTGCAGGCATCTGTACCTCGAGGGCAATCTCGAGATTCAGGGGAACGCAACGATGCGGGGCGTCGTCTACGGCTTCTACGAAGCGGGGATCTCCGGGGTGTACGGGACGACGAAAGCCAAGGTTGGCCTCATCGGGAATCACTGCTGGGAGTGCCGAAAGGAGGAGTATGAAGTCGGAGGCACGTTCTCGAACTTCCGCACGGGAAGCTTCACCGGCGATCCAGAAGCGCTCCGCCGGGTGGTCGGCGAGCGTGCCTTCCAGGGGCTTGGCATGTTGCTCGGCTTGACCCAGGTGGAACCGAAGGAACGAAACTCCGCGTGGGGGCTCTCGCTGTTTCGCGATATGTGACCCGAATCCTGCACGAGCAGGGGATTGATCGGCACCCTGCGGAACAGCATGAGCCCCGGCCCGGCGCTGGACGGCGACATGATCTCGTCGCCTGGGGCGGACTGCATTTGCAGTCCGGGCTGGCAGCGTCCGATCCACCGCGCGATCGGCTCATTCCACCGCGGCCTTGGCCCGCGGCCAGATGCGGGCCAGAGCGATCAGGTGCGCGAGCTCGGCGTCGAAATCATGCGCGACCACGGGCAATGGCGGTGCTGCTCCGGCACGGGTGGGCGGTAGACCCGTCTTCCTGGCCTGCGCCGCCCGCATCAGCCGGTGGGCGTAGTCGGCAAGCCCCCGGTCCGATTTCGGCTCTCGCACGGTATTGCGTTGCGTTGCGCCGGTTTCGGCCGGGAGGTAAGCGCCTAGGTGGAGCATTGCGTCGCGGATCTCCACGGTCATCCGCAGTAGACGGGTGGCTGGATCCGAGCCGTGCCGTACATCGACGGGCATGACGATCTCCGGGACCGCCGCGGTGAGATCACGCCACAGCGGCAACAGTCGACGGCAGGTTCTGGTGGCGCGATCCATACCCGCGCGCTGCACCAGCTCCCCGACCAGCGGTATCGCGAGCAGTGTCGAATCGATCGCGACCCACAGGGCGAACGCAGCCTGAACCAGCGACAGTTGTGGTCCCTCGAGCCATCCAGTGGCCGGCTGGGAAAGTGAGAGTGCCAGCGCACCCCAGAGAACGGCATTGCTGCCGATCAGGCCGATGCCTACGATCCGCGCCGCGGGCGGCGTCTCGGCATCGCGAAGTGTGCCCAGGCATCTGCGAGTGAACACGACCGTGTTGTAGGTGAATGGTATGGCGAAGGCGCAACCGATGCCCAGTGCATCCCGTATGAGGCGCAGGTCGACCGATCGTCCCGAGTATCGGGCCGATGCCGCGGTCAGGACTACCGAGGCCGTCGCGGCCAAGGCGAGCAGAGTGGCGGTGCGCTGGTGGCGCCTTACGGTATCCGGCTCGGCATCGGCGCTGACCAGCCGACCGATGACGTACAGGTATGTGGTGGTCATCAGAACGCAGCCCAGGGCAAGCTGATTCGCCGGGTCATCGAGGGTCGGCGACGACGCGCACCGGTACATCAGCAGGGCCGCGATGCTCCACAGGCCCATGTGGTTCACGAGCCGATCGACAACAGCGCCGCCGACGAGCCAGAACCGAACCGCCAGGAGAACCGAGACGTAGCCGATCACTGCCCAGGCCACGACCCCCGGCATCGGAGACGACATCGACACATCCTCTTGGTCCGGCGGAACTCGTTGAATGGCTGAGGCTATTGGGAGACATGGCCTCGGTCCAGTCGCGTGTATTTCGCCGAGTTCTGGCGAGGTCAGGCTGGGAATTGGGAGACCCACGTGTTCTGAAAAGTGGTGAACAACCAGGTTCCGTTGGCGCGCACCGCCACTCGAGTCTGGATGGACTGCTCATCGCGACCAGGTTGCACGCCGGGTGGGCTCGGGCGCAGGCCCTGGGTGATCATGACCGCCGTATCGGGCGTGGGGAATCGGATGATCAGGGTGTGCGGTTCGGACATGTGGGTGCCCTTCATGAAGCCGTCGAAGCCCTTCTGCATCTCGATCGTAAGTTCTTCACGGCCCCGGATGAATTCGCCGATCACCGAAACGAAGTCGGCGTCGTCGGTGAAGGTCGCGGCGAATGCTTTCCCGCTACCGGCCGCCCATGCGGCCATCTGCGCCCGCAGGAGTTCGCGCAGCGCGGTCTCCGGGGCTGCCATGTCGTTGGTCATGTTTCACCTATCGGCGCGGCGCAGGCCGACATATTCGAGGGTGGCGAAGATCGCGACGAACGAGGCTCCGATGTGCAGGAAGACAATGCCCCAGCCGGTCAGTGGCAGCAGATCGGTGAAGGTGAGCAGCACCATTCCGACCGCAGACAGGGCGTTGACCGTCACTACCGTGACCGCCAGGGGCGCCGGGATCTCCGGATATCCCGCGAGGAGCAGCAAGGCGGCCGCGCCGCCCAGCATGGCGACACCGAATGGGATCGACCAGGTGGTCGGCAGGCCCAGGGGTTCGCGCAGGCCCGGCGCGACCGCCAGCAGGATCGCGCCGAATGCGCCTGTGCTCCAACCATCCACGCGAAGGACTGCGCGAAGTAAATCGTGACCGGTGTCGAGGACCGGAACTGTCGTTGTCGTCATGACGGCAACGCTGCCAGCGGTCGATCATGGTCTCAATGACCTCGGAGGTCATGGAGGACTTGATCGGCGCTTGGATATCCTGCGCGAATGACGCGATCGGCACAGCACTCCCCGGTGGGCGCACTCCTCCGCGAGTGGCGGCAGCGGCGGCGATTGAGTCAGCTCGATCTGGCACTGGCCGCCGACAGCTCCGCGCGGCATCTCTCCTGCGTCGAGACCGGCAAGTCCCAACCCAGCCGGGCCATGGTGTTGAAACTCTGCGAAGTCATGGCAGTGCCTCTGCGAGAACGTAATACGGTGCTGTTGGCGGGTGGGTTCGCGCCGGAGTACCGGGAGAGCAGTCTCGACGATGTGGAACTGGCAGCCGCGCGAGCAGCCTTGGACACCATACTGGCCGCGCACGAGCCGTATCCCGCGGTGGCGGTGGACCGCTACTGGAATGTGGTCGCCACCAACCGCGCGATGAGTCTGCTCGAGGACGAGATCCCCGAACATCTGCTGGCCGAGCCACGGAATATGTACCGCCTCGCCCTGCACCCGGCCAGTGCGTCCGCTTCCACGCACCTGGTCAATCACCGCGAAGTCCGAGACTTCCTCCTGGAAAACCTGTTTCGTCAGGTCCAAGCCACAGACGACCCGATCCTGCGCAACCTGTACGAGGAGGTCTCCCAGTACCCGGTGCCACCGAAGACCGAATCGGAAACGGCCGCAATGCCACCGAGTCCGTTCGCGGTTCCCCTGCGCATTCGCACCCAAAGGGGTGAGCTACGAATCTTCACCACAATGGTCACCTTCGGCGCACCCTCCGACGTCACCCTCTCGGAGCTGGCGATCGAATTGTTCTATCCGCTGGACGAATTCACGGCCAACACCCTCCGCGGCCTCTTCGAGACCACCATCGGCGACGCCCTACCCGCTTGAAAGATACGACCTGAGCTCGGCTGGTCGGCGGCAGGAGGGCCGACCGGTCCCAGCCTGTGCGGGCCGCCCGATCCGGGCCGAATCTCAGGCGGCGCTGGTCGATCTGAGCAACGAAGACGTCAACACCGCGCCGAACAGGCCCACTACCAGCGAAGGCGGGCACAACATCTCGAACTGCCGCTGTGGAGTTCTAGGCGATACCACCATTGGTCGAGCCGGCCATCGCGGCGGCAAATCCCGGGTGCGCCTCGACAACAACAGTATCCTCAGCCACTATCGGACGAAACCAAATGAAGGTATTTGCCCGACGATGGAGCATGGAAGCGACCAAAAGACCTGCAGGAATCCAGCCCGGAAATACCACGACTGCCAAGGAAACCATAACAGCGCTCGTCAGGCCCAGAATTCTGGCTATTACCAATCCTGCGACACAAAGCAACCCGACAATGACAATACTTCGAGCAATCCTCCGACACCTGCGAGACGACCGGAGGCAACGGTGGCACACCGGCCATTCACCACGGAGACAGGTGTTGATCTCGAGACGGTTGGGCCCCAAGCTGAACATCTTGTAAGCCAAGGTGCGAAACGTCGAGTTCGGCGTGAGCTGTTCCCGCCCGCGGGTGCCCTCGTGAAAAAGAACCACTTCGGACCGGCGACCGATCGCGGGGAGGCCATGCCTGCTGCATACATCCGGCAGGGGCTCGCAAAGCTCCACCTCGAATCGAATGCCCGAATCTCGCCACCCCTTCGACAGAGGCCGAGTTGCGGTGACCACGGGGACTGCGACAGGAACCACATCCACATCCGGGTATCGAGCCATCATTCCAGCCAGCCCCGTTGCCGACGCTCACCGAATATTTCGTCGACCAATCCGTTTGCACTCACGTGAATTCGACCTTGCTCAGCGTTAATATTCCGATAGCTGCTGACACATTCTTTCGCCCTGCCCGCTTGGGCAGATAGGTCTTTCATTGTAGTGCGAACTCGTCCAGGTCGTCCGGCTCTACCTTGAATTCTTCGGACACTGTCCCCCTCCTGACCAGTAGTGAAACACTTCCGTGAAGGACATGACCGTAGCACGAACCTACGATGCCGACGATCGACCAAATTCCGAGGTTACATCGCAGAAGGGCTGTCCAACCATAGAGCAACTGCTACCCCGGCTTTGGCTGACTCACGCGATCTGTTCGTAGTAGCACTGACCGGACTGGAGGCAGCGGTGGAGCTGGCCTCGTTTGTCGAGTCGTTGATTCGGCATCGGTTGTGGTGGGTGCTGGCGCCGAGCCTGGGTCCCGGGTCGCGGAGATCGTGTCGACCGAGTCCGAACGCGCCGAGTTGGAGGGTTGAGTGCGTAGACCCGATACGGCCGCAGGTCTGGCGTCGCAGGCGAGGATCGTGTCGGCCGCGGCCGGGAGCGGATCGAATTCTGCTGGTCCCCAACGGATCGGGCCGGATCGCGGCACGGTCCGCACGTGGGGTGATCTGGATCGATCGACGAGAGATCTGGTCCGAGTGGCCGAGTGCGGTTGCAGGAGTCTGGCTTCACGGATCGCCCGCGGTGGTCGAAGCGACGACCTCCGTTGGCAAAGCCTTTGCTGCCCTCGAGTTGGCGGTGGCAGAGAAGCGTGTGGCCTCCATCGATGACTGGCGGGTGGCACGAACTCCGGTTCACGATGCCTTCGGCAAATTCATCGGCTCGGCGCGCAGGGACTTGGATTTGTCGCCTGTTTCAGCCACCTTCTTCGACCACTATCCACCGCCGCCGGAGGAAGGCTAGACGTTGCGGCAACCGGTAGTTCCGGTTGCCGTCGCAGTACTAGGGTCGCCGGGCCCAACGGTCACAGCGCCGCCGGGATCGAATTGCCCGGCGCCGAACATCTCAGCGCCAGCGCGCGTGCCGCGGGAACAGCGCCCGGCCCGCCTCGTGGGCGACCTCGACGAGAACGCGCGCCAGCCGGGCGGTGTCCAGCGCGGGTCGCTCACCGCTGACCTGCCCGGACAGCGACAGCGCGGCCACCGCGGCGCCGCGCCCGCGCACCGGCACGGCCACGCACGCGATGCCGCTGACCGATTCCTCGTTGTCGACGGCGACGCCCTGGCGGTGCCGGATCCGGTTCAGCTCCCGGTGCAGTTCGCCTCTGTCGCAAACGGTCCGGGCGGTCAGCTGGGGCAGCCGGTCACGGAACGACGCTTCGACGATGCTGGGTTCCAGCGTCGCGAGCAGCGCCTTGCCCAATGCCGTGCTGTGCGCGGGCATGCGGCCGCCGAGCCGGGTCGGGATGGTCGCGGCCAGGCGTCCACCCGCCTTGTCGAGATAGAGCACCTCGCGCCCGTCGAGCACGCCGAGGTGTCCGACCATCCCGGTGCGCTGACACAGATCGTGCAGCAGCGGGCTCACCACATCGCGAATCTCGTTGTGGTCGGCGGCGAGTCCGCCCAGCTCCAGGGTGCGCATGCCGAGGCGGTAGCCGCCGGGAGCGTGCGCGAGCCAGCGCAGCCGGATCATCTGATCCAGGATGCGGTGCACCGTGGAGCGGGGCAGCCCGGTGCGTTCGGCGAGACCTAGCAGGGTCAAAGTCGGTGTCGCGCCGTCGAACGCATCTAGGATCAGCGTCATTCGTTCGATCATCGACACCGGCGGCTGGGCCGGCTTGGCGGTCGCACGACCCGTACCCGTCCACTCGCCGGACTCGGGATGGGTCAGCATCTCGACCGTCATGGCTCACCTCCATTGTGTAGCGACTCAAAGCTTAGAAGTATTTCGATTAGGCATGTGCAATTTCGGCACATGTGTTTGTGTCTCCCATCACAGTGCCGCGCCCGCGTCGAGCCTGAATCCCGGAAACTACGGAGATCGGTACGGATCTTTCTCGGTAGCCGGAACCCGTGCTTGACACCTCCGACACCCCGCCGCCTACGGTCATGACGAAACGGAATATTTCTAGTCGAAACTAGGAGCACCATGGCCGTCGATCTCGACTTCAAGGCCGTCCTGGGCCGATTCTGCACCGGCATCACCGCGATCACGGCGCTCGAAGGCGATCAGCCGCTCGGCTTCGCCTGCCAGTCGTTCTCCGCGCTGTCGCTGAGCCCGCCCGCTGTCGCACTCTTCCCGGCCCGCACGTCCACCACCTGGCCGCGCATCCGCGAGGTGGGCCGATTCTGCGTCAACATCCTGGCCGACGATCAGGAAGACGTGTGCAGGCAGCTGGGCCGCAGCGGCCAGGACAAGTTCGCCGACCTGCGCTGGCGCCGCTCCCCCAACGGCTCGCCGCTGCTCGAGGGCTCCATCGCCTGGATCGACTGCACCCTCGAGCGAGAGGTCGACGGCGGCGACCACACCATCGTCGTCGCGCACGTCACCGAGCTGAGCGAGCAGCGCGAGGCCGCGCCGCTGCTGTTCTACCGGTCCGGCTACGAGCGGCTGGCGGTGGTCTGAGCGGCTCCCGATCAGTGGGACCACGCCTACCGGCGCAGCGAGCGCCGTCACAGCATCGAAATAGCCCGGAACGACATAGGCCTGAGCGAAATACCTCTGGAGGACCCGACATCATGAGCACGGCGAACACCGACGATCAGGTGCGCGTGATCGACACCGGCGCCCCGCCCGCCCGCTACGCGCGCGGCTGGCACTGCCTCGGCCTCGCCGACAGCTTCCGCGACGGCAAGCCGCACACCATCACCGCGTTCGGCACCGAACTGGTGGTCTTCGCGGGCACGGACGGCACGCTCAACGTCCTCGACGCCTACTGCAGGCACATGGGCGGCAACCTCGGCGACGGCACCATCAAGGGCGACACCATCGCCTGCCCCTTCCACGACTGGCGCTGGAAGGGCAGCGGCCGCTGTGCGGCGATCCCGTATGCGCGCCGAGTGCCGCCGCTGGCCCGCACCAAGGCGTGGACCACTCTCGAACAGAACCGGCAGTTGTTCGTCTGGCACGACCCCGAGGGCAACCCGCCGCCGGAGGACGTCACGATCCCCCGCATCGAGGGCGCGTTCAGCGACGAGTGGAGCGACTGGACCTGGAACCAGATCGTCATCGACGGCGCGAACTGCCGCGAGGTCATCGACAACGTGGTCGACATGGCGCACTTCTTCTACGTGCATTTCGCGTTCCCGACCTATTTCAAGAACGTCTTCGAGGGCCACGTCGCCAGCCAGTACATGACCTCCATCGGTCGCGAGGACATGCAGGGCGAGCTGGCCAAGGAAGCGGGCGGCAAGAACGTGCTGCACTCCGAGGCGCACTACTTCGGCCCCTCCTACATGATCGACAACCTGGTCAACGAGTCCAACGGCCAGACGGTGGAAGCGGTGCTGATCAACTGCCACTACCCGGTGACCCCGACCAAGTTCGTGCTCCAGTACGGCGCGATCGTCAAGAAGCTGCCTGGTCTCGCGCCCGAGGAGGCCGACGCGATGGCGGTGCGGTTCGCGGGCGGGCTCGGCCGCGGCTTCGAGCAGGACGTGGCGATCTGGAAGCGCAAGACCCGCATCGACAACCCGCTGCTGTGCGAAGAGGACGGGCCGGTGTACCAGCTGCGTCGCTGGTACGAGCAGTTCTACCGGGACGTCGCCGAGGTGGACGAGAAGATGACCGACCGTTTCGAATTCGAGGTCGACACCACCCGCGCGATCAGCGCGTGGGAGGCCGAGGTCGCCGAGAATCTCGCCGCGCAGCGCGCGAGCAGCGAGGCCTGAGCGCAGCAGCATGGACGCCGTCATCTGTCAGGCCTGCGGAAACCGGGTCGCCGTCGTCAAATTCAGCCCCGCGCACACGAGCGTGCAGTGGACCGCCGCCGCGGCGGGACGCTGCGCGGAGCTGCGCGGCAACGGCGGCGGGCCCATGCCGGGGTGTGCCGCGCTACGCCGCAGCATCGACAACGCGGTCATCGCGGGCGCGCTGGGTCTCAGTACCCGAGAGCAGGATCTGTTGTGAGCGAGCGAACCAAGTACGCAGCAGCTCTGCTCACGGCGGAACCGAGCGCCGGCGAGGTGGAGTCGTGAGCATCCGGTTGCGCGTCGCGCGCGTGATCGCCGAGACCCCCGACGCGGTGTCGCTGGAACTGGTCGCCGAGGGTGAACGCCCCGCGTATCGGCCCGGCCAGTTCCTCACCCTGCGAATCCCCAGCGACCGTACCGGGTCGGTGGCGCGCTCGTACTCGCTGTCGAGCGCACCGCACGAAGACGGTCCGCTGAAGGTGACCGTGAAGCGGACGGCATCCGGCTATGCCTCGAACTGGTTGTGCGACAACGCCACCGAGGGTATGGAGTTCGAAAGCCTGCCCCCGGCGGGGGTGTTCACCCCGGCCTCGCTCGACGACGATCTACTGCTGCTCGCGGCAGGCAGCGGGATCACGCCGGTGTTGTCCATCGCGAAATCGGCGCTGGCGCAGGGACGCGGGCGCTGCACCCTGGTCTACGCCAACCGGGACGAGGGCTCGGTGATCTTCGCGGCCGAATTGGCTCAGCTCGCGGCGGCCCACCCGGACCGTCTCACGGTGGTGCACTGGCTGGAGACCGTGCAGGGCCTGCCCTCCGCGCGGCAGCTGGAGTCGCTGTTGGCGCCGTGGGCCGATCGCGCCGTGTTCGTCTGCGGGCCGGAGCCTTTCATGGATGCGGTCGAGTCGGCCGCCGCCGGGCTCGGCGTCGACCGGGTGCACTCGGAGCGGTTCCTGTCTCTCACCGGCGACCCGTTCGCGCCCGTACCCGCGGCCGACGCCGGGCACGAGGACGCGGCGGCCGTCACCGTCGATATCGACGGCGAAACTCACGAACTGGGCTGGCCGCGCGAGACGGTGCTGCTCGACGTGCTGCTGGCCCGCGGTATCGAGGCGCCGTACTCGTGTCGCGAGGGCGCGTGCAGCGCGTGCGTGTGCCGCCTGAGCGACGGCGAGGTGAAGCTGCTGCGCAACGACGTATTGGAGAAAGACGACCTGGCCGACGGCTATGTGCTTGCCTGCCAGGCGATTCCGGTCACCGACACGGTCCGGATCACCTATGACTGAGGAGAACCACCCCATGGCTGTCATCAGCTCGCTCGGTTATGTGAAGGTCGCGGTCAGCGATCCGCATGCCTGGCGCACCTTCGCCTTCGACGTGATGGGTTTCGCGGAGGGCAGCGGTCCCGACCCGGACGCGATCTACCTGCGCATGGACGAGCGCGGCGCCCGCTTGGTGCTGGTGCCCGGCGATACCGACAAGGTGCTCGCGGTGGGCTGGGAGGTCCGCGACCACCGTGCGCTGGCCGCCGCGCGAGACGCGGTGCGCGCGGCGGGAATCGAGGTTGCCACGCTCTCCGTCGAGGAGGCCGACGCGCGCCGGGTCGAGGAGGCGATCGCCTTCGCCGACCCCGCGGGGACGCCCGTCGAGGTGTTCCACGGCCCGGTGCTCGACCACAGCCCGGTCGTCACCCAGCACGGAAACCGTTTCGTCACCGAGGGACTCGGCCTCGGCCACGTCGTGCTGCCGGTGCCGGACCTGGACGTCGCGTTCCGCTTCTACACCGAGGTACTCGGCTTCCTGCCGCGCGGCGCGTTCCGGCTGCCGACCCCGCCGGAATACGGCCCGATGCGGGTGCGGTTCCTCGGCGTCAACCAGCGGCACCACAGTCTTGCGCTGATCCCCTCCGGCGGCAAGGAAGGCTCCGGGCTGGTGCACATCATGGTCGAGGTCGACGCGCTCGACGACGTGGGCCGCGCACTGGACCGGGTCGGCAAGGCCGGCTACCACCTGTCCTCCACGCTGGGCAGGCACACCAACGACAAGATGATCTCCTTCTACGTCCGCACCCCGGGCGGCTGGGATCTGGAATTCGGCACCGAGGGGCTGCTGGTGGACGAATCCACCTACACCGCGGAGGAAATCACCGCGGACAGCTACTGGGGCCACGACTGGTCGCGCTGACGAGCTCGAACCCGAAGTCAGGACAACTGAATTGAGAGAGGGGCCGTGCGTCGGGCCCGCAACCCTCTGCCCAGGGCCCGCCGCACGCTCTCGTCCTTCGAGTAACACTGCCTGCGCGACAGGCGATTTCGGAGCATTGACATCCCGGCTCACTCGATTCGGAGGTTGGCTCGTGTTCGATCCGGTTGTTTCCGATCTCGCCCGTGACGTAGTCGGTGAAGTGGTTCCGGCCGAGCTACCGGTGTTCGATGCTGTGAGCCGAGCGTACTTCAAATCTCCGAAGGCTACCCTGCATGGCAGGAGCAAAGCCGGCCCCCTCGGGTTCGGGCTGGCTGAAACCGCGACAATGCTGACACCCGCGGTGTTGTTCGCAGCCACTACCCTGCTGAACGCGTTTATCGACCCACTCGCCCAACGGACCAGTAATGTGCTGGTGCGCAAGGTTTTTGGAGTTTTCCAACGCCGCCGCGTGCATTCGCGCGAAGAGATCAGCCGAGCATTTCGCGCGTTGACACCCGCCCAGGAGTCCACGCTTCGTCAACTCGCGGTGACCTCCGCACAGGAAGCACATGCCGACCCGGAGATGTCGGAACGGATCGCCGACTTGCTGATCGCCAATCTGCGCGGCGTCGGCGCGGATGAGAACCGGCATGAGCAGTGATGAACGTCCTCCGGCCGCCGGCGGGCACCTCGCTGCGATTCGCGCTCCTGATCCTGCTGGTCGGCGCAAGTGGCCTGTTCATCTTCTATCAACTCTTCTTCCTTGCACCAGTCAGTCACAACTATTTCTTCTCGGTCTTCGGTCGCTGCTTCGCGGATCCGAGAATCGCCCTGCCCGACACCTACGAGACCGGGCGGTCGTTGCTGATCGAATGTCAGGCTCCCGCCTTTTACGCGAAACTGAAGTGGATCGGATCAGGATTCTTAGTACTGATCTCGAGCACGGCGGTGCTCTATCTACTACATCCGGTGCGGACCACATTGTGGAACGGGTGGGTGCGATACGAACCGAGTGCCTACAACGCTCACGTGCTGACGCACCTGCAGGAACTGGTCGACCAGATGGGGTTGAGGCGCGCGCCCCAGTGGTACGTCGCCGGACGGGGCAGCGCCTCGGCCGGAGGCAGCGTCTTCGGACTTCCGCGGCGGCGGCGAATCCGTCTGGACGCGGCGCTCGTCCGCGACTTGCACGACAACCCCGACACATTCGATGCGACGGTCCTGCACGAGCTCGCCCACCTGCGCAACCGCGATGTCGATCTCACCCAAGTAACCATTGCTCTGTGGTGGGCATTCGTCGCGGTTGTCGCGATGCCATTGTTCGTGCTCGCCGCATTCTCCGCCACCGACAGTTTCGACCGGTCGGCCGCCGCATCGGAGCTCACTGCCCACCTCGTGGATCGGCCGTTGCTGGTCACCGAAACGCTGGTGCTGACCGCTCTGGTCTTTCTGACCCGCAACTCGGTGTTGCGCGCCCGTGAGCTGCACGCCGACGCGACCGCTGCTCAGCACGACGGTGCAGATGAAGTGGTCCTGCGTCGCCTCTACCCGAAACGTTCCCGTGGTCGACTCGGTCGCTGGACAGGTTTCGTGCAGCTGCTGGGGACACATCCGATGCCCGCTGCCAGGATCGCCGCGCGCAAGCATCCCCACCTGGTGTGGCGTCCATCGTTGGTACAACTGTGGGCGGCCGGACTGGCCCTCGGGCTTTTGGCGGCAAATCTCGACCAGCTGGTCCAGCAGCTGTTCCTCGATGTTCTCGGACGAATCAACACCTTCCAAGGCGTGGCCCTCACCGGCACGGGCATCGGTGCGTTGTCGACGACGGTGCTGTTGATCTCGCTCTGGCAAAGCCGGGGTCCGACGGTCGACTGTCGAGTGTCACCGCGGGCGTGCGCGCTGCAGCCAATCGTCCTGGTGACAGGTCTAGTCGCAGGTCTTGCCGTGCCGCTGCTGACTTACCACCTGCGCAGCACCCCGCACGTATGGGCGTCTTCTCGATGGTGGAACGGTGATTTCACTCCGCTGATCCTTTCTGCTATCCCCCTCACCATCGGATTGATACTGCTCGCGCTGTGGTTCCGCTCGGCGATCGAGCCCGCTTCGTCGTCTCGACGACGAACACTGGGCCTGCTCGTCGCCGGTGCGGTCATCGCGAGCCCGTGGTTCGCGGCATGGTATGTCTCAGCTGATTGGCGGCGCGAGGAACAGACCGCTGGACTCGGGTGCTGGTGGGATGGGATCTCGACTGCTCAATTCGGGCAGGCGTTACGTTGCCCACCTGCGTTTCCGGTCTTGAATCTGGTCGAGATCAATCCGTTGACGCTTCTCGGTATCGTGCTGGTGTTTCTGGTTCCCCTTGGTCCACGAGCATCACAACGGGGGCATGTTGCGGCTGGAACCATCGCGGGACTTTCGGTGGTGGGGTTCGGAATCTGCCTTGCCTTCTGGGCTCAGGACGCGGTCCCCGCATCCGATCGCCGCATCGGCACGCCCGCCGGAGACGCTTTCCTCGACACGTTCTGGCACGCCTATCTCACTGCGGCAGTCGCACTTCAGGTCGTCGCAGCCCTCGCCGTACTCGTCCGATCGCGTGCTTTCCGGATGCGCGGCGCCGTTCTCGCCGCGTCGATCGCCGCGATCATCGGGACGGTCGGTCAACTAGCGACGTGGGCAACGGCCCGCTGCATCGACCTGTGGGGAACGAACCCCGCAAGCTGTGTGCCACCCCTATCCATGCCTCGGCTGGCCGCCGACCTCCACACGGTCATGCTCTACGGATGTTTGGCCTGCGTCCCCATCGTCACCCTCGCCGCGCTTCGGCGCCCACTGGTGGGGAAGCCGAACCATTTGCCAGCACGAACAATCGCCGGCGACATCGTGGTGGCCGGTGTTGTCATAGTCGTCCTCGTCGCCGTCATCGCGAATCTGCCAACTGCCGAGCGAGTATGGGTCAGGTGGGGAGCATGATCGACAGTGCGGACGAACGTGGGATGGCGATTCTCGGAATTGGCCCTGCGGATCGTCTGGCGCACAGGGGCTCTGCCGATTCACATCAGCCCGGAGAAGGTGTGAGTTCTGACCGCTGCCCGGTGGGCCTATCGTGGTGCGCGTGGAGGCAGTAGCTGAACTCGTGGAGAGGTGGAAGCCGCTGTGTCATACGAGGACAAGAAGCAAGCAGCGCACCGCGCTCTGGTGGACCGCGTCCTGAACGGGGAGGGCAGGGCATCTCGGGACCAACGCTCCCGCGCCTTCCGCAATGCCGATGTTCCACCGCCTTTGCAGGCGCTGATCGGCAAGGTCGCTACGAAGCCTGCGCAGGTCACCGATGCCGACTTCGCCGCGGCCAAGGCAGCCGGCTTCAGTGAGGATCAGCTCTTCGAGTTGGTCGTCTCCGCCGCGGTCGGCCAGTCCGCCCGGCGGTACGCCGCCGGACTCGCAGCCTTGGCCGAAGCAACCGGCAGCGGGGAGGCCG
The DNA here is from genome assembly GCF_057708605.1 of Nocardia sp. bgisy118. Lineage (NCBI taxonomy): Bacteria > Bacillati > Actinomycetota > Actinomycetes > Mycobacteriales > Nocardiaceae > Nocardia > Nocardia sp. bgisy118. The sequence continues at coordinate 23,326 of NZ_JBYISM010000004.1, forward strand.
GGTGATGCGACTCGACATCCTCAACCGCGGTTACCGTCCCGGGATCAAGTTGTTGTTCACGCTGATCCGGGCGTTCTCCGGGCAGCCGGTGCCGGACGCCGCCAAGCTGGTCTTCTACCGGCCCGACTTCTACGGCGCCCTGGCGAAGGCGTTCACCCACGAAGCGATGCGGGGGCCCTCCGCCTGGTCGGTAGCCGACCGAGAGCTGATGGCGGCCTTCGTGTCGAAGGTCAACGACAGCGCGTTCTGCATCGGCGCGCACACCGCGACCGCGGGGCAGGCGTACCAGGACGGCGCGAAGGTTCGAGCGGTGCTGGCCGACGTGGAATCGGCCCCCATCGAGGACGGACTGCGGGCCACGCTGCGCATGCTCGGCAAGCTGACCCGGGAAGGAACGGTGAACGTCGAGGACATGCGAGATGTGCTGTCCGCCGGTGTCACACGCCGGCAAGTCGCGGACGCGCTGGCGGTCTGCGCCGCGTTCGATACGACCGACCGCCTCGCCGATGCCTTCGGTTTCGAAGTGCTGAGCCCCGCGGGCTTCGAGGCAGGAGCCAAGTACCTGCTCAAACGGGGCTACCGATAGGACCGCGGCTCTGCGCACGCCCCAGCCGAAGTCGACTCGACGAGCGCTGAGCTGCGCCGGGATACGCCCGGGTCGAGGCGCCGGACTCGCCGGCTCAAGCCGGGGTGGCCTCCCACTCGAACCCGTCCGGGTCGGCGAAGGCCCCGAAACCGCCGCCGATGACGACCCGGTGCGACCCGGCGCCCTCCGGCTTGACGCCGGCGTCCTTGGCCGCGGCACGGCGTCCGTAGAGCGCCAGCTTGACCGAAGACGGCGGGGTGTCGAACTCGACGTACTTGCTGCCGAAGCTCTTTCCCACGGCCAGGCCGCGGTCGACGTAGAACTGCTTGGTCGCCTTGACGTTGTCGACCCCGAGGAGCACCACGAGATCGTCGATCTCCCGGATGGCAGGCCCGGTGTCCTTCTTCGCCGACGTCGCGATCTTCCAGATCGCCCCGTCCGGGGCCTGAATGACGCCGCCGTATCCCCAGAAGCTCTTCTTGGCCGGCTTCAGCGTCGTCGCGCCCGCCTCGATGGCGGTGCCGATGAAGCTGTCGACGGTGCTCGGCTGCGACACCACGAGCGACAGGATGAAGCCTCGAAAGCCGGTCGTCGGCGCCTCCGAGGCGCGGACGCGCACCTTGTCGCCGAGACCGAACGCGGCGTCGTAGAAGGCCGCGGCAGCCGTGGGGTCGGACACCTCGAGGATGACGTAGTCGATGGCGGTCTGATCAGTGGTGATGTTCATGGCGACAACGCTAATTGCGGCGCGGTGACCAGCGCTTCTCGATTCCTGATCGGTTCGGCCGCCCGCGTCGCCGGGCACGACGGGTATGTCGATTTCGTCGACAGCCGCGGCATCGACGGACCTACGCCGAGGTTTCGGCTTCGGCCAAGGCGTGCAGCCACTCACGCGTGTAGCGCTCGGCGAGGAGGGGAAGGAAGTGGTCGAAGGTGGCGTGGTCGGCCATGTGGTCGTAGGCGGCTTGCAGGAACTGTTCGATGGCGGTCTCGGGGGCGACGCCCTCGAACTCGTTCGCCAGCCGGGCGGCGGCGGTCTGCAAGGCATGCCGCTGGTCGACGGACGGCTCGGCGGGGCGGTCGGCGGGCACGGGCGTCTCGGTCACGGTTCCTCCTCGTGACGGGTATGTGCACGGCGGCGCGGAGGGGCGCTCCACACCCGCTCGTCGAGTACCCATTCGCCCGCGCCGCTGCACCCGGACGACATAAAATGAGAACACGTTCTTGTCGAGCGCGCCGCCTCGTGCCAGGCTGAGCGCATGGATCTCGCCGCCATCGAAGCCGTGCGCCAGCTGAAGTACCGCTACTTCCGAACCCTCGATCTCAAGCTCTGGGCGGAGTTCGCCGACACGCTCGCCGTCGACGCGGTCGGACGCTACGGCACGCACGCGCTGGGCGAACCGCTCGCGCTCGACGGCCGCGCCGCCATCACCGATTTCATGCGCCAGAATCTCGGCCCCGGCATTCTCACGGTGCACATCGCCAACCATCCGGAGATCACCGTCGACGGCGACACCGCGACCGGGTCGTGGGCCTTCGAGGACACCGTCATCGCCACCGAGTACGGCGTGCTGATCCGCGGCGCCGGGTACTACGACGACCGGTACCGGCGCGACGCCGACGGGCGGTGGCGCATCACCGAGACCAGCTATCGGCGGATCTACGAATCCAGCCGATCGCTCGCCGATACGCCGAGCCACCGGCTGCTCAGCAACATGTGGGCCGACAAGGTCTGAACGGTTCGGCCGCGCGAAGAATCGGCACGGAAAACGAGCCCCCGCCACCGCAATACGTCCCGGTAGCGGGGCAACCGCTTGCGGCGACGGCGATTACGCGGAATAGTCCGTTCGGATACCCACCAGAAAGGTCCTACGATGGCAAACCGGTTCCGGCGGCGATCGTCGCGCGCGTTGGCGCTCGCCGCGGTCGCCCTGTCGCTGCTCGCGCCGACCGCCGGGGCCGCCGATACCGGGCCGCTGGCCTACATCCCGGTGGCGGGCGAGGGCGCGGTGGTCGTGGTCGACACCGCGACCGACCAGATCGTCAGCCGGGTCGAGGGAGTCGGACCGCAGGCATCCGCGGTGACGGCCTCCCGGGACGGACGCCATCTCTATGTCCAGGCGTTCAATCCACCGTTCGTCGGCGCCGACGACATTGTTGTCATCGACCGCGCCACCGACAGCGTTACCACCCGCATTCCGATCAGCGGGACGGACGGCATGACGCGACCGATCACCGATCCGGTCCGGGACCTGGTCTACGTGGTCACCGCCCGCCCGTCCATCGACGTGCTCAGTACGACGTCCAACACGCTGGTCCGCTCGATGCCGCTGCCGTCGCTGGCGCTCGCCGCCGCCATCTCTCCCGACGGTGAACGCCTCTACGCCGTGTTCGCCGACTCGACCGCCGCCGTGTTCGACCCCGAGTCGGGATTCCAACTCGGCGAACGCATTCAGATCGACGGCTCGGTGCCCGCGTTCGCCGCGGTCTCCCCCGACGGTCACAAGCTCTACGCGATGAACGCGCTGGGCGACAACGTCTCGGTGATCGACACGGTGTCCTGGCGGCGGCTCGGCGCCATCCCGCTGCCGCCCGGCAGCGCACCGGTGTCGGGCGCGTTCAGCCCCGACGGGGATCGGCTCGTGGTGGCCACCCCGGGCGCGAACGCCGTCCAGGTGGTCGACGTGGCGGCCGACCGCGTGACGAGCTCGGTTCCGGTGGACGCGCCGGTCTCGGTCGGCTTCACCGCCGACGGCGCCAAGCTTTACGTGGGCAGTCTCGGCCCCCAGGCCGGTCCGGTCATCGCGCCGATCGCGGGCTTCGACGCGACCTCGCTGCTCCAGCCCCTGGTGCGGGCGAGCAGCAGGCCGAGTTCGGTGATCTCCCTCGACGCGGCGACACTGCGACCGAGCGGATCGCCGATCGGCATCGGCGCGGCGCCCGGCGCGGGAGCATTCACGAACTGAGTCCCGAGTCCGGCCGAGATCGGTCCACTTTCGGGCCGCTGGCGCTGTACGAATGGTCACCGAGGTCGCATGCTGCAAGGCATGTCCTCGCTAGCGCCCGATGAATTCCGTTCCGAGACCGCCTATCTCAACACCGCCTCCTACGGACTGCCCTCGAAACGGGCGCTGACCGCGACGGCCGAGGTCAACGCCCGCTGGGCGGCGGGAAGGGGCGGCCCGATGACTCACGATTCGATGGTGCCGGAGCTGCGTGCTGCGTTCGCGAGGCTGCTGACCGGCGCGCACCCCGATCACATTGCGCTCGGCAGCGGCGTCGCCGGTCTGGTGGGTCCGGTGGCGGCCGCGCTGCCGCCCGGCGCGGAGGTGCTGCTCGCGGCGGGCGAATTCGCCTCGGTGTCTATGCCTTTCGTGCATCGCGGCGATCTGGCGGTGCGGGTGGTTCCGCTGGCGGAGCTGGCCGCGCAGGTGCGGCCGGAGACCGCGTTGGTGGCCGTGAGCGTCGTGCAGTCCGCCGACGGGCGTATCACCGATTTGGCCGAGCTGCGCGCCGCCACCGCGGCCAACGGCGCCCGGCTGCTGGTCGACGCCACCCAGGCGGCGGGCTGGCTGCCGCTGCGCTTCGCCGACGCCGACTACTGGGTCTGCGCGACCTTCAAATGGCTGATCGGCGCGCGCAGCGTTGCGTTCTTCGCCGCAGCGTCCGAGTCCACCGCCGCGCTGCGCCCGATCGGACCGAGCTGGTACGCCGCCGAGGACCGCTGGACCGAGCTCTACGATCCGCGCGCCCTGCCGGTCACCACCCGCCGCTTCGACGCGACCCCGGACTGGCTGGGCGTCGTCGCCGCGTCGGCCGGTCTCGGCCTGATCGAGGAGCTGACTGTCGAGAAGATCAACGCGCACAATCTCGATCTGGCCGACCGCTTCCGCGCCGGTCTCGCCGAACTCGGCCGAGAGCCGGTGCCAGGGCGTTCGGCGATCGTCGTGGTTCCTGGCGCGGGCGAACTCGCACCGCAGCTGGAGGAGGCGGGCGTGATCGCCTCGGCCCGGGCGGGCTCACTGCGTTTCGCGTTCCACCTCTACAACGACGAGACAGACGTGGACCGCGCGCTCAACGCACTGGGTTCCTGAGCAGAACGGGGCGGACTTGGACCGGGTACGGCGGTCGATCGCCGACGTCGTGCGTGCCGTGCGGTCGAAGGCGCCGACCGCGACCGTCCGATCGCTGGACACGGCACCCGCGCTCAGCTCAGTGTGAACGTCGCCGTACCCGAGATCTGCTCCATCTCCCTGTCGTTCGAGTCCAGCGCGACGATCCGAGCCTCCACCCGGCCGACGCCCGGCGCCGTGCCGAAACCGACGATCACGCCGTCCACCGTGTTCTGGACGACACCGTTCACGACGCGGTGCTGCTGCCCGTCCGCGTACCCGGTATCCAGGTTCTTGAAGCGCACGGCGACCTTCCAGTCCGAGCAGCTGTCCCCGGTCTGGGTGACCTTCACCCGCACGCCGAACGTGCCAGGCTTCTCCTGCTGCACGGTGACCGCGTCGATGATCGCCGAGCAGCTGGTCGGAACCAGGCGCGTCAGGGTCGGCGAGAACGGAAAGCCTGGGTCGTGCGGAATGGCGGTAGATGGCGCTGCGAGCCCGACCACTCCGGCAGCGGCCACCGCTGCGATGACACCGACACGGACCGAAAACTGTTGTAGCTGTTTGCGATTGAGAGTCACGCCCGGTTTGTCGGGTCACCAACAGCCGTTGTTACCACAGTAGTTGCGTTAGTGAAATCACTGTAACATCTGGAAACGATGCTGTTGATGATCTCATCGGCCAGGTCCGAAAGCCGTTACAGCTCAGAAGATCTCAGCTTCACCGCTGATCCGGCGGCAACGGCGACTGTTCCAGCCCGCAGAGATCCCGTCCCTGGGCGAACTCTGGTGCATCAACCACACAGCGCCAGTCGGGTGAGAGCCCGAAGTGCGTCGTCGATGGGATGGGGCTGCGGTTTCCCCGAGGGGTCGAGTTGGTTCCATCGCTGCAGGTTGACCGCGATGGACATTTGCCGTCTGCCGTCAGCGCTGGTCATGGACATCGCGCCGCCGCCCCAGACCGAACCCTCATGGCCCCAGTAGATGCCGTGACCGGGCACCGTCATCTTCTGCAGGCCCAGACCGTAGTCGAGTGTCTTTCCCTCGAAGGAGATGACCGGAACGGTACGTTGCATCTGCGCCAGCGACGCTCGACTGATGATTTCGCCGGCCAGCAGCAGCCCGAAGAAGCGGTTCAGGTCCGCGACGGTCGATATCAGCGAAGCCGCCGGCCCCACCCACGACATGTCGTAGACGCTGTAGTCGCGCGGCGGGTCGATCATGCCGAACCACGCCTCGTAGTGCAGTGAGTGCGGTCCGTTGATATGCGGTCCGGCCGGGAGCTCGGTGTCCCGCAGCCCGGCGCGCTCGATGATGTTGCGGGTGATGTATTTCTCCGCCGAGGTACCGGCAATCGACTCCAGGAGTTGGCACAGGAGCAGATAATTGGTGTTCGAGTACACCCCGGGTGTGCCACCCGGGGTCCCGGTAGCGGGCACAGAGACCCCCATCTCGATCAGCTCGATCGCGTGAAACCTGGTGAACCGGCTGTCATCCAGGCTGGTCGGTGTCGTTTTCGCCAGGGCGGGGAAGGCTGCGAGGGAAGGGTAGGCATGCGGGAGGTATTCGGCGAGGCCGCTGGTGTGGTCGATCAACATCCGGACCGTGATCGCCGCGCCTCGTTCGCCGGGAACCAGCCGCGGCAGGTAGTGGCCGATGGGCGTGTCGAGCTCGATTTCACCATCGTCGACCAGCTGCAACACAGCGGCGGCGGTGAACGTCTTGGTGATGCTGCCGACACGGTGTCCCATATCGGCCGTGACGGGGCGGCCGGTGGCGACATCGGCGACTCCGGCGGCGCCACGCCAGACTTGGTCGTCGTCGCGCACCTCGGCGAAAACTCCGGGCATGCCGGCGCGATGAACGGTCTCCAGTGCTGTCTGTAGCTTCTCGGGATCGAATGTGCTGGTCACGGCACCACTATCGACCGACCGCTCCCGCCCGGTATTGGAAAAAACTTCCCCATGCCCGGTGCCTCTGCTGGGCGATGGTGGGCAGATAGTGCGCCCTCAGTGCCCCCGGCGTGCGGTTGGCGAATATCGACACGTCTCGGCACAGATGAGCCTGATCGGTGTATCCGCAGTCCACCGCGACGTCGGCGGCGGGCCGCCCCGCCAGCAGACCGTCGACCGCGTACCGGAACCGGACCAGCATCGCCGCCCGCTTGGGTGTCAGGCCGATCTGGGACTCGAACCGCGCCCACAGCCGCTTGGGGCTCCATCCGAGGGATTCGGCGAGCTCACCGATCTTCACCTGGCCACAGGAGGTGAGTATGCGATTCCAGCTGGCGAGCACCTCCGGGTCAGGCGTCCGCATCGGCCTTTCACATTGCGCCAGAAACGATTTCGTCACGGCGAAACGTTCGTCCCAGGTCCGGGTGGACGCGAGTTGCTCACGCAGTCGCCGAGCCCGCGATCCCCACAGGTCTTCCAGAGCGACCACGCCCCGGCCCAAATCAGTTGGGGAAACACCCAACAGCGAATACGCCTGTATCGGCGACAAGCGAACCTCGATGCACTCTGCCCGCTCGCCACGAACACGCATGGCCTCCACGGGAAGCCCGACAACGAAGCCACCGAGGGTCCGCCGCCCGACAGCATCGTCGACGATCAGCCCGCGATCCCCGAATTCGATCACCACGGTGATCGCCGCTGTCCCGGCAACCCGAAGATCCAACCCCGCGCCACCCGCGTCGCGATAACCGATGATCGCGGCACCCAGCGGCACGGCATCGGCCGGACCTGCGAAATCCCACCCCACATCAGGCTCGCGGCCGGAATCCACAGTTCCCACCCGTCCAGGCTACGGAAAGGTGAGGACACCGCCATCGCTCACGCAGGCCCGTCCGTGCCGACGATGTCGACGCCTACACCGACGATCATGCCGCTGGGCGCGCGGGCCCACTGTGCTGCACCGTAGTAGTCCGAGGCCGAGATCTGCTGTTGCTCAGGACATTCTGCTATGCGGATGAGCGGACGGTCCTGCGGATCCGCCGCACATCGAACACGGGCCCACCGGGCGCGGCGCGAATCGGTCCATCATCCAATGCAAGTCGATAATGCTGCGGCAGGTCGGCCTCACGGCACCACCCGAACACCTGGTCGACGTCGGCAGCGGAGTTGCCGAAGACGGGTAAGGCCATCGGTCCTTCGGGACCGCCGAAAGCAAGCGACAGGCAACCCGCATCTGCGGTGGTCATGGTCAGGGAGCCGCGCCGATGGAGCTCTTCGATGTGCGAGAAGCGATCGGCGACCACGGACGAGCGCTCACCCGATGTTGTGGGGTGCATCAGCAAACCGGGTCGGGTCTCCCAGATTTGGTTCCACGCCGCTTCGTAGGGATCGGCCGAATGCACGCTCGGCTCACCGAAGTTCGGTTCGTCGTTGTGGTTGTGCACGATGGTTGCGCCCGCGTCGACACAGGCGAGAGTCGTCGCGACGATCTCCTCGACCGTACGCGGCACGTTGGGATTGACCTCCTTCGACGTCGACCCATTGATGGCGGCCTCGATCACCAGCGGCTTACCCCAACTCATTCGACCCCCATAGGCGTGTGACGTACGGGCGCAAGCATCGCTGGAATCGATCCATTGCGCAATATCCGCATTCGACCAGCGGCAGGGGTCGTGGATCACTTGCCGCACAAGCGATTCCGACACGCACATCAGCTTCGCGATCAACCCGCCACCACGTGTGGCTGGTTACAGCATCAACTTTCCTGGACGCGGCACTAGCCCGTGAATGGATCGCGGGCACCCCTAGCCGGCTACTGCGCTGTCCGGAGCAGCCACACCGCGATCAGTAGGGCGCACGCCCATGCCGTCATGCGGCGTCGAGGACTTCCATCACCTCGTCAACCCGCCAACGGAATTCGGGCTATCGCTTTCCACCAGTACCCGTGTTGGCGGCGTTCGAGCAGGACCATGACAACCTCCGCTACCTTTACGTCAACCCTGCGGATCATGGTGCTTGCTCTTTCAGACGTCGCAGCAGCCATTGCCGAAAGATCTTCGCTGGCTGGGTAAGCCACCGTTACATGTGGATCAGATGCCGAGTCTTTTATTGGCGCCTCGGGGAAGACAGATAAGGTTGCCGAACGTAGCGCGTCGCGAAGGCCTCGCACCCGCTCGGCTGGCGACACCTTGAATCCGATTGCACCACGTAGGTTACTGAGCTGCTCAATCGTCATCATAAAGGGTGATTGATCCTGGCCGACGCGGCGAGCAGCGGTGACTATCGAATCAAGCTGCTTCGGTGCATGCACTCCGCTGTATGAGATTCGGTCCAGCGTTAGATGCAGACCCTCCCTGGAGACGGGATAGAAGTACGTAGTTCCTATCGCTTGTTGGCACTCTTCGGTCAGCGAGTGGAGGTCCGAGGCATGCTCGAAAGTGATGAACCAGTAGTAGCCCAGGGTTCCTGCGCGACGATCGCGCCGTTCATCGTCCGCACTATTCATTGGGTCCACCAAGGCTATTCATACTCGCCAACGCCTCGCGTACAGCACGCAATTGTGCCGATTCTCCCCACCTGGCCGCGGCATCTTTCACGAACTCGGAGCCTCGGCGGCGGACTTGCAGCATCGGCTTACCCGGCGACACGTGGAGGGCGTCGAGCATGATCCCCGCCGCAGAATCCAAGTCAGCGTCTTTCGCTAGAACTTGCGACCGAGCCAAGTCGATCATGACGAGCGAACGACCCCACGGCGAGTTCGTGTCATTCATCTCGGGCAAAGCAAGCTCCACATACTGTTCGACCTTGTCCGGCATCGCCAAAGAGAGATACGAGGTGGCTGCGTTGCCGGCCACTTGTGCCGAGCTGTAACTCTCGAGCGAGATGCTGGAGGGAACCCCCTCCGGCGCACCGCTGTTCGTCAAGTGTTCGTAGGCCTGATCGACCGCGCGATGCACACCCTCTATATCGCCGAGCTTTCCCATTGCCCGCGCGACGCCATTGATCGCGAGGCGGGCACGCTGTGGCCCGGATCCAGCATGAGTCAGGCCGTCTTGCGCGTAGTGCAGCGCCCTATCGTACTGTCCCGCGTAGTACTCGCAGAAACTTTGCAGGCCGCGTGCCCATGCTAAGAGAGTGTTGTCCTGCGCATGCTCGCCGAGCTGGAAGGACTCCAGGCAATAGGCGCGGGCGAGCGAGAAATTCCCGCACCCCACAGCGACATAGCCGAGCAGCCCTGAGGTTTCGCATGCGATCTCGAACAGTCGACCCCGCTGTCCCGGATGACCGCACTCGTCGATGAGTTGATCGAGCCAGACCCGCTGCTTCTCGAGTGCCGGAACAAGCTCGGAGGGATCAACCGTTTCGTACTGGGCGATGCTCTCGCACGTGATGCTTTGCAACTGCCGAATGATCTCGGGATTGATCGACCGGCTCAGCTTGTGGACACGAGCGAGTATGGTGATCAACTCTTCACTGATTCCCTGATATGAGGGCGACGACTCACTCGCTTCCTTGTCCCTGGTGCGCGGCATGCTGATCATGTCGTCATCTGCAGGCGTCGCGCTTCCATCCGTTGGCCGACGGGCTGGACGCTGGTGCCGGATACGCCAGGCAGCCTCCCCTTCAGCGACGATCTGTTCGAACCGTATCCGGTCTTCGGGTGTCGCTTTGAAGTCGAGCGTGGTGTCCAGGATGGCCTGCGTGTTCGAACGCGGTTTTACAGAGCTGAGGCCAGTCCGCCAGTTGTTTACGGTTGTCGTCTCCAGTCCTAGCGAAGCAGCGAAATCCCGAACCGATCGCCTCATAGCTTCTTGCAGAGCTACGGCTTCGAAGCCAGTCCATGCCCGCCCTCTGACCATTGCCTTACCTTACGATTTGCGTCCTGACCTGGAGAAATGCGTACGTTAGGCCAACAGTACCCGACCATCACGCGGTTCCGCGTACCAACCACCAACGGGCACTTTTGAACGGTGCCCGGTACCAAGCCGACGCCGCACCCCGTCGGTCGGCGCACCCGCCCCGGTGAGCCGGAGCAGGTGGCGAAAGCCCTTGGTACCGGGCGCCTTGACCGATCCATTTGTCCGCAGGGAAGGTACTCCCCAATGCCCGACGCGACGCCCGCTATCCATCAACTCGCCACCATGACCCCGCCTGAAACCCACCAGGCGCCCAGGCAGCCCTTTACGATCGACCAGGCCCATGCGGTGATGCAATTCCACGTTGCTTGTCGAGCCAAGAAATGCCAGCGCAAAGCCGCTGCACTCCGTACTCTGATCGCAGATGGCCGAGTTGTGCCTTCCGCCAGTAGGCCACGGTGATCAGCATTGAGATTCCTCGCCCATCCCGGCGTATTCGGCACATCCACATCGAATTCGGCACCCTGACGTTGGACTACCAGGCTGGCGCCGAACAGGCGCAGAACGTGGCAGATCAACTAGCACAGGGCTTTCCGGAGCTGATGGTCACCATCGATGACGACGTGCGTGCCGATCTACCTCCGTTACCGTGTGCCGCTCTATGGGATTGAGCCTCAGAGCCTTCCACTTCATTGCCCAACGCCACCAGGTCCTCGCGGCTGATTCGCGAGCACTTTGCGCGGTCGCCCTGGAACGCTGCCGATCAAGACCTCGTCGCGGGCGCCGTGATCAACGGTAGGTTCAGTGCGGTCAATATCCCCGGCGGGGCCGAAACCACCGCGGGCACCGCGTTCACGATCCGCATGGCCGTCGCCAGCAGCGTCGCGTAGTTGTGGTCGCCGCGCGGGCTCGAGGTCACCAGATCCATGGCGTAACAAGGATCGCCGGTGATTTCCACCCGGTAGGAGCCTTCGGGGTGGGCGGGCTGGGGCCAGTCCGGGCACAGGTCGGGGCGCAGCCGGGTGACGTGTTCCAGCACCGTGACGATGCGCTCGCCGACCATGCCGCGGACCTCGAAACGTAGTGCGGCGGCGGTGCCTTCGGCGATGTGGCCGGTGGCGATGTCGAACGATTCGGGTGCGGGGACGCGCTCGTAGGTCTCGGTGACCGCGTCCAGCGTCACGCCGATGCCCGCGGCGAGCTGGCGCACCACGCTCCCCCACGCCAGCGAGAGCACGCCGGGCTGCAACAGCATCGGCGTCTCGTCCAGCGGTTTGCCGAAGCCCATGATGTCGACCATGACCGCGCGGTTGTCGTAGCTGGCGTAGTCGACGATCTCCATGCACCGCAGCTGATCGATGCGCAGGCAGGTGCCTGCGAGCGCGAGCGGCAGTAGATCGTTGGCGAAACCGGGATCGATGCCGTTCACCCAGAGCGACGAATTACCTTGCGCCGCAGCTTCTTGCACCGGCTTCAGCAACTCGTCCGGCAGCACACCGAACGGGTACTGGAAGAACACCGGCGCGCACGCGACCACGTTGACGCCCGCCGCGAGCAGCATCCGCAGGTCCTCGATCGCCTCGGGCAGCCGGTTGTCGGTCATCGAGCAGTAGACGACGCAATCGGGCCGGTCGGCCAGGACGGCGTCGACGTCGTTGGTGGCGGCGACGCCGACGGCACGGTCCAGACCGGCGAGGATTCCCGCGTCCGTCCCGGCCTTCGCGCCGGATACCCACACACCGGTCAGTTCCAGGTCGGGGTTGGCGATGATGCCCGCCAACGCGTGGCGGCCGACATTGCCTGTGCCCCATTGCACTACGCGATAGGTCATGTCACAGATCCGGGATCGGGAGGTCGAGGTTGGGGGTGATCAGGCCGCCGTCGGGCTCGAGCACCTTGCCGGTGAGGTACTTGCCCGCCGGGGACACCAGGTAGAGCGCGGCGGCGGCGATGTCCTCCGGTTCGCCGATGCGGTGCAGCGGCGTCTTGGTCTCCAGCTGGGTGCGCATGGCGTCGTTCGCCGCGACCACTTCGAGCGCCGAGGTGCGGATCGAGCCCGGTGCGATGGCGTTGACGCGGATGCGCGGGTTCAGGTCCAGCGCGGCAAGCCGGGTGTAGTGCGCGAGAGCGGCTTTCGCGGTGCCGTAGGCGGCGAAGGCACGGCCGGGCAACCGGCCCATGGTCGAGGTGATGTTGAGAATCGAACCGCCGCCCGCGGTTTCCAGGATATGTGGCACCGCGGCGCGCACCAGGGCGTGCGCGTTGCCGACGTTGAACGCGAACGCCTCGGCCATCGCCTCGGGCGTGGTGTCCAGCAGCGGGCACGGCAGCGCGCCGCCGACATTGTTGACCACGATGTCGAGCCTGCCGAACCGGTCCACCGCCGTGGCGGCCAGGCCCGCGGCCGCGTCGGCGTCGCTCAGGTCGGCGGGCACCACGTGGGCTCGCCTGCCCACGGCCGCGATCTGTTCGGCGACCTCGTCGAGCTGGCTCTTGGTCCTGGCCGCGACGAGCACGTCCGCACCGGCCTCGGCGAACGCGAGGGCGATGGCCCTGCCCAGCCCGCGTCCGGCGCCGGTGACGACGGCGACCTGCCCGTCGATGCGAAACCGATCGAGAATCATGCGCGCTCCGATCCAGTGTCGAATATTCGACACTGATTGTCCTATATTCGTCATCGTAAGTTCGACGACCGGACCGGCACAAGGGGAAGACCGATGCAGCACACCGAGCCCGACGAAGTCGCGCCCCGATCGCCCTCGCCACCGACCCGTCGCGTGGTCGAGATCGTGTCGCTGCTGGCGAGCGCGACGGAGCCGCTGCCCGTCGCCGCCATCGCCGAACGCCTCGGCATCGCCAGGGCCACGGCGACCGCGGTGCTCGCCGAACTCGACGCCGCGGACTGGGCGGTGCGCGTGCCCGACCGCGGCTATCGCATCGGGCCCGCGCTCGTCGCGCTGACCACGGCCCGCCTGCCGCGCGGGATCGGCGAGGTTCTCACCGAGCTGACCGCGAAGACGGGCTGTGGTGCGACGCTGAGCCGCATCGAACCCGATCACCTCACCGTGCTCGACGTCCGGCACGGACTGGACCGCACGGTGCCGGGAATCCCTGTCGGCCACCGGATTCCGCTCCAGTTCCCGGCGGGCGCGGCGGTCATGCCGTGGCGTTCGGCGGCCGAGCAGAACACCTGGCTGGCCACCACGGCCGAACCGGACCGGCGCACCGCGAGCGCCTTGCTCACGCTGGTGCGCGAGCGCGGCGTCGCGCTGTTCCGGCCGCGCGCCGACGACGCGGGCCTGGTCGACCTGCTCGCCGATCTGCTCACGGCCGTGGGAAGCGAACTGCTGCAACCGAATCTGCGCGCGCGGGCGCTGCGCCAGCTGGCCGCGCTCACCGCGCGCCCGTTCACCAGGAGCGAGCTGGACTCCGACGCCGACCTACCGCTGAGCTATCTCGCCGCGCCGGTGTTCGACGCGAACGGATCGGCGGCGTTCGAAGTGCAGCTCGGTCCGCTGCGGACCGGCACGACCAAACCACAGCGCGACGACTACATCGCCGCGACACTGGCCGCCGCACGAGCGCTGACGGCGGCCATCGCGGCGCGGTGAACGATCACGCGCGGTGAACGATCAGGCGCGGCGAGGACTCAGCAGCGGTGACCGACAGGCGCTGTGAGCGCTCAGCGGCAGTAACCGATCAGCGGAGCGAGGATCAGCGACAGTGAACGATCAGACGCGGCGAGCGCTCAGTTGGTCAGCGCGTGCTCGGCGCCGCGGTGCAGCGGCACCGGCGTGGTCTCGCGCGCGGTGTCCCTGCTGATGCCTTTGGCGGCCGAGTTCGCCTGTTCCAGTTGCGGTTTGCGATCGAAGAGGGTCTTGGTGAGCACGCACGCCAGGTCGGCGTCGAGGTCGTCGCGGACCAACAGGACGTTCGGGACGACGATGGTCGCCGCGTCGGCGGGCAAGCCGTAGGTGGCGGCGGGAATGGTGCCCGGTTCGTACACCGGGTTCACGGTGCGCAGGCGTGGGGCGAGGTCGGCGATGTCGAGGAAGCGGACCTTGTCGCGCGCCGAGGTGAACAGGTCGGTGATGCCGGGGGTGGGCAGGCCGCCGGAGAAGAACATGGCGTCGATCGAGCCGTCTTTCATGCCGTCGACGGTCTTGGTGAGATCGAGCCGCTGCGCGGAGATGTCGCGGTCGGGGTCGATGCCCGCGGCGGTCAGCACCCGCTGCGCGATGACCTCGGTGCCGGACTTCGGCGATCCGGTGGAGACGCGTTTGCCGCGCAGGTCCGCGACCGAATCGATGCCGGCCCCGGTACGCACGATCACCTGCGTGTAGTTCGGGTAGAGCCGCGAAAGCGCCTGCACCGGTTGCTTTTTGCCGTCGAAGCTGCCCGTGCCGAGCACGGCGTCGGCGGCGGTGTCGGCGAGCGAGAAGGCCACCTGGTAGGTGCCCGCCACCAGCTGCTGGATGTTCTGCACCGACGCGCCGGTCTCCGCCGCGGTGGCCTTCACCGTGCCGCCGGTGGCCTGCGCGACCTGCTCGGCGTAGGCGTTGCCGAGCGCGAAGTAGACGCCGGTGGCGTTTCCGGTCGCGATGCCGACGCGCGAATCCCGCGTCACCTCGCAGGTCACCGTGCCGCCCGCGTCGGTGCGCGGCGCGTCCTGGCGGCCACCGCAGCCCGCCAGCAGTCCGGCCGTCACGGTGGCGACGGCGACAATCGTTGCGACTCTTCTCACTTCGTCCTCCTTCGGGAGAGCATGGTGTACCCGGCGGCGGCCGCGAGCGCGGCGAGCCCGGCGATCAGCGCGGCGGGTTCCAGGTACAGCAGCGCCAGTCCGCCCGCCCCGGCGAGCACGCGCGCGGGCGCCGGGGCCGGGCCGATCCCCAGCAGCCAGCCGCCGCTCGCGGCGGCCAGGGCGGCGACGCCTGCACAGGCCACGACGCTCGTCCACAGCACGTCCAGCGCGGGGCCGGTGCCGAGCAGGTGTTCACCGGATTCGGTGAGCACGAACACGATCGGCACCAAGAACGCGGGCAGCGCGTACTTCAGCGCCTGCCACATGGTCGGCACCGTGCGGCCGCCGGTGACGGCCGACGCGCCGACCGCGGCCAGTGCGGTCGGCGGGGTGACCTCGGAGAGCACCGAGTAGTAGAAGACGAACATGGCCGCCGCGGGCGCGGGCACCTCCAGCGCGAGCAGCGCGGGCCCGATGATCGCCCAGCCGATGATGAACGAGGCGGTGACCGGCACCGCCAGACCGAGCAGCGCGAGGGCGATCGCGGCGAAGGCCACGGTGCACGCGAGCACGACGGTCTGGTTGTCCGACAGCGCCGAGGCGAATCGCACCAGCAGCGCGGCCAATTGGGCGCCGAGCCCGGTCTTGGTGGTCATCGCGGTGATCACGCCCGCGGCGGTGCACACCGCGACCACCGGAAGCGCGGAGCGGACGCCGTTGCCGAGCGCGTGGAAGACCGCTCGCGGCGAACGGGCCAGGCGGCGGGTGCGCGCGTCGAGGAACGACAGGGAGAAGGCCAGCGCGGTGGCGTAGACGACGGCCCGCGTCGCGCTGACGTCGAGGAGCAGCAGCACCACGATCACGATCAGCGACAGGAAGTGATAGCCGAAGCGGGCCAGCAACTTCCAGGCCGACGCGCCGCCGATCTCGACCGGACGCGTGCCGAGCCGCCTGGCGTCGATCTCCACCGCGAGCAGGATGCCCAGGTAGTAGAGCACGGTCGGGATCAGCGCCCACCCGAGCACGGTCACATAGGAGACCTCGAGATACTCGGCGACGATGAAGGCCGCCGCGCCGAGGGTGGGCGGCGACAGGATCGCGCCGA
This sequence comes from Nocardia sp. bgisy118, assembly GCF_057708605.1. NCBI lineage: Bacteria > Bacillati > Actinomycetota > Actinomycetes > Mycobacteriales > Nocardiaceae > Nocardia > Nocardia sp. bgisy118. The sequence goes on from NZ_JBYISM010000004.1 coordinate 39,681, forward strand.
CGCCCGCGGCGGCCAGCATGCCGCCCGCCTGCTCCGGCGGATACCCCGCGCGCCGCAGAATCGGCCAGGTCACCGCGCCCACGCTCACCGCCGTGGCGGTGCCGGAGCCGGACACCGTGCCGAGCAGGAAGCCGGAGGCCACCGCCGTGCGCCCGGCCGCGCCGCGCGAGCGGCGGAACGCCGCGACCGACAGATCGACGAAGAACTGCGCGGCGCCGGAGAATTCGAGCACTGCGCCGTACAGGGTGAAGAGCACGATGTAGGTGGCCGCGACGTCGAGCGGGGTGCCATAGAAGCCGCTGCCCGAGTTGTACAGCGCGTCGACGATCTGCGCGAAGTCCAGCCCCGCGTGCGCGATGGTCCACTGCTGCGGCAGCAGTCCGCCGTAGTAGCCGTAGGCGAGGAACGTCAGGCAGACCACGGGTAGCACCCACCCGGTGGTCCGGCGACAGGCCTCGAGCACCAGCACCAGCAGCACCGCGCCCATGGCGACGTCCACGGGATCGAGCAAGCCCTGCCGATCCAGGAACGCGTCGTATCCGCCACCGCCGGAACCGATGTCGAACGGCAGCACCGGATACAGGCAGACCGCCAGCGCCAGCGCCGCCAGCGCCCAGTCCAGCGCGCCCGGCCCGGAGGACCGGTCGAGCAGCCGCAGGCCCGAGCGATAGGCCAGGAACACCAGCGGCAGCGTGCCCGCGAGGAACACCACCAGGTAGTACTGGCTCCCCTGGGGCAGCGGCCGAAACACCTGCCACACCGCGAGGATCGCGATCGCGAAGGCCGCGACCGCGACCACCCGCTCGGGCCACCCGCTCAGTTCGCGGGCGGGACGCTCGGCGTCGTCCACCTCGAGCGTGTCGAGTGACGGCCGCTGCCGATCATCAGGCAGCTCCTCGTCGAGCTGCGGGTCCCGCGTGTCGGACATCGTGCGACGATATCAACGCGTCCCGTCCGATTCGCCCGATTTCACGACGGAGATTCGCTCGCGGCGCGCTCACCCCGAAATCTTTGCAGAATCATAAGGTTCGTACAGCACGACCGACCACGGCGTGCCCGGCGTCGCTTCGAGCGCGGCGCGGCGCTCGTGCGGCCCGGCGACGGGGTCCGCGAGCGCGACGCCCGCGCCGCGCAGCGCGGTGACGGTGGCGTCGAGGTCGGCGACCTTGACCGACAGCGCGGCCGCGTCCCCTTCCCGGTCGGACCCGGCCACCATGATTCGCGACGGCCCGACGTCGAACTGCGCCCACCGATCGCCGTCGACGAAGGTGGGCGCGACGCCGAACAGCGCGGTGAGCAGCGCGACGGTGGCGGGCAGATCGTCGGTGGGCAGGATCGTCCCGATCCGTTCGATGCTCATTCGTCGCTCCCGAAGGCTCGTCGGACGGCCGAAAACGCCGCGGCGGCAGCCGCTTCGGCGTCCGGCAGGTGATCGGCCATACTCACGAAACCGTGAAACTCCCCGTCGTAGCGAACCGTCTCGGTGGGGACACCCGCCGCGTGTAACCGGGCGGCGTAGGCCTCCCCCTCGTCGCGCAGCGGATCGAACTCCGCCGTGACGACGTGGGCGGGCGGTAGTCCGGACAGGTCGGCGGCGCGCGGCGGCGCGGCGTAGGGGTGATCCCGGTCGCCGCCATCGCCGAGGTACTGCTCCCAGTACCACCGCAGGTGCGCGGCCGTGGTGAAGTACCCGTCCGCGTTGTCCCGGTACGAGACGGTGTCGCAGGCCGGATCCAGCATCGGGTAGATCAGCAGCTGATGCGCCAGCGCGGGCCCGCCGCGGTCGCGGGACATCAGCGTCGCCACAGCGGCCAGATTGCCGCCGGAACTGTCGCCCGCCACGGAGATTCGGGCGGGATCGCCGCCGAGCTCGTCCGCGTGGCCGGCGACCCAGCGCACCACCGCGTAGGCGTCCTCGGCGGCCGCGGGGAACCGATGCTCGGGCGCCTGGCGGTAGTCGACCGACACCACGATCGCACCGACGCCGTTGGTCATCGTCCGGCAGAACCGGTCATGGCTGTCCAGGCTGCAAATCGTGAATCCGCCGCCGTGGCAGAAGACCACCACGGGCAGGCCGGGCCCGGCGTCGACGGGCCAGTAGATCCGCACCCGCACCTCGGGCGCCCCGTCCGGCCCCGGCACCGTCCGCTCCTCGACCCGGCCGACCGGGAGCGGCTCGACCGCCGCCGCGGGCCGCGCCGCCAGCAGGCGACGGGCCTCGGCAGCATCGAAGACCTCGGTGCCGAGCTTCGGGAAGCCGGCCGAGGCCAGCTCCACGATGGCGCGGGCTTCGGGTTTCAACGGCACGATCCGCTCCTTACTCCATGCCCGGCAGCTGCGCGCCGGGTGGAATGAACTGTCCGGCGGACAGGCCGCCATCGATCGCGAGTTCCGCGCCGGTGACGAAGGCCGAGGCATCCGAGGCCAGGAAGGCGACCAGATCGGCGACCTCGCCGGGCAGGCCGACGCGCCCGAGCGGAAGCGCCGGGAAGCTCCCCGGACCGGTGTTCAATCCGAGGTGACCGATCATCGGCGTGTGGATCGGACCCGGATGCACCGAGTTCACCCGGATGCCCGCGGGGCCGAGCTCGAGCGCCGCGGTCTTCGTCAGTCCGCGCAGACCCCACTTCGAGGCGCCGTACGCGGCGTGCCCCATCAGGCCCTGCAAACCGGCCTGCGAGGAGATGTTCACGATGGACCCGCCGCCCGCGGCGGCCAGCGGACCGGCCACGGCCTTGATGCCGAGGAAGGAGCCGACCAGGTTGACCCGCAGAATCCGTTCCAGCTCTTCGGCGCTGGTGTCGGTCAGCGCCTTGGTGGTGTAGATCGCGGCGTTGTTCACCAGCACGTCGAGGCGGCCGAAATCGCGTTCGGCGGTCTGCACCGCCGCCGCCCACTCGGCTTCGCTGCTCACGTCGTGCGCCACGAAACGCGCCGCGTCGCCGAGGGATTCGGCTACGGCCTTGCCTTCGTCGGCCAGCACGTCGGTGATCACCACGCGGGCGCCGAGCTCGACGAACAGCCGAGCCTCGGCCTCGCCCTGCCCGCGCGCCGCGCCCGTGATGATCGCGACTTTCCCGTCGAGGGAGGTCATCTCACTCCTCGTTCTTCCGGCTGTAGTGTCCGTTCCGGCTCGCTGCGCTCGCTCGGAAGTGCGGAATCACCGTCTCGCCCCAGTGCCGGATGGTCTCCAGGCAGGCTTCCTGCGGCACGGTGCCCATCTGGATCAGGCACAGGATCTCGTCGGCGCCCGCCGCCTTCAACCGTTCGACGTAGGCGATGGCGTCCTCCGGCGAGCCGTAGGCGTGCTCGGCGTTGAACACCGAGGTCGCGCCGGTCTTCACCGGGATCTTGGCCTCGTGCAGGTAGGCGACGTGGTCGTCGGCGGCCTGCTTGATGGCGGCCAGCTCGTCGGCGTTGGGGTCGACGGCCTCGTCCGGCACGGGGCCCGCGCCGTACCAGTGCTTGATCGACTGCGCGAAGAACCGCTGGCCGCGCGCGCCGATCTGCTGCGCCTTCTCGCGATCCTCCAGCACGATCGTCGGGCACAGCGCCGCGAAGTGATCGTTGACGACGGTGGAGACGAACTTCTCGCCGGTCCGTTCGGCGATGGCCTGGTCGTAGGTGCGGCGCAGCTCGGCGATCTCCTCGACGCCCGCGAAACCGAGGACCAGCGCGCCGATTCCGTAGTCGGCGGCCAGCTTCAGGGTGTCCTTCTTGGTGCACGCCATGAACAGCGGCGGGTGCGGTAGCTGGACCGGGCGCGGCAGCATCGGGTGCGGGTCGATGTCGAGCAACTCACCGTGCCACTCGAATTCGCCCTCGGGGTCCTGCCAGGCCTTGCCGATGATGCGCAGCGACTCCTCGACCTCCTGGTAGGTGCGGTCGGGGTCGACGCCGCACATGGAGGTCTCCTGCGGGGTCGCGCCGCGGCCCGCGCCCAGGTTCACCCGGCCGTTGGAGAGCACGTCGAGCATGGCGGCGCGTTCGGCGGCGCGCACCGGGTGGTTGAAGTTGAACGGCATGCAGACCACGCCGTGCCCGATCCTGATGCGTTCGGTCTGCGCGGCCACCCAGGTGAGAAAGATCTCCGGGGCGCTCATGTGCGCGTACCACTTCAACCCGTGATGCTCCACGGCCCAGACGGTGTCGAAGCCCATCTCCTCGGCGAGCACGGCCTGCTCAACGCAGTCGCGCAGCACCTGCCGTTCGTGCTCGGCCGACGGGTCGGTCATCTGCGCCTCGAAGATCATCGAGAACTTCATGCATTGCCTCCACTTCTCAATATGCCTAGTAGGAATATTTCCGATGCTGCCGTGGAGGTCAGGTGCATGTCTCGCTGGCTGAGACTGCGCACCCCCGCGCCGATGCCGGAGACCTAGCTTCGAAGCGAGGCAGCAGAAAGGAAGGACCGCAGTGGGTCGACTCGAAGGCAAGGTCGCGCTGATCACCGGTGGCGCGCGCGGGATGGGCGCCGAACACGTGCGCCGCTTCGTCGCCGAAGGCGCGCGGGTGGTGTTCGGCGATGTGCTCGACGAGCAGGGCGAGCAGCTGGCGGCCGAGCTCGGCGCGGCCGCGCGCTACGTGCACCACGACGTGACCAGCGAAGCCGGCTGGACCGCGGCGGTGACCGCCGCGACCGAGACGTTCGGCAAGCTCGACGTGCTGGTGAACAACGCGGGCATCTTGCGCTTCCAGAGCATCGCGGACATGAGCCTCGCCGATTTCAGCACCATCCTGAACGTCAACGTGACCGGCACCTGGCTGGGCATCAAGACCGCAGCCCCCGCGCTCACCGCGGCGGGCGGCGGCTCCATCGTCAACATCTCCTCGGTCGAGGGTTTCATCGGCGCGGCGGGGCTCTCCGCCTACAGCGCGAGCAAATTCGCGCTGCGCGGCGTCACCAAATCGGCCTCCCGCGAGCTGGGCAAGGCGGGCATCAGGGTGAATTCCGTGCACCCCGGCGGCATCGCCACGCCGATGACCGCCAACGCCTCCTCCGGCGTGGACGGCGACAAGTTCTTCGCCGGACTGCCGATCCCGCGCTGGGGCAGGCCGGAGGAGGTCACCGAGGCGGTGGTCTTCCTGGCCTCCGACGCCGCGGGCTACTGCACCGGCACCGAGGTCGTCGTCGACGGCGGCATGCTCACAGGCGCAGGCTACTGAACGAGAAAGGCAGACCGATGTCTCAGCAGAAGACCACCGAGGCCGCCTACGACGTGGTGGTCGTCGGTTCCGGCGCGGCGGGCATGACCGCCGCGCTCACCGCCGCCTACCGCGGCCTTTCGGTGGTGCTGATCGAGAAGAGCCGCAGCTTCGGCGGTTCCACGGCGCGCTCCGGCGGCGGGGTGTGGATCCCGAACAACCCCGTGCTGGTGCGCGAGGGCGTGCCGGACAGCCCCGATCTGGCCCGCGTCTATCTGAAATCCGTGGTGGGCGACCGGGTTCCGCAGGCCAAGCAGGACGCCTTCCTGGACAACGGCCCGCGGATGATGACGTACCTGAGCGGCCGCACCCCGCATCTGGAATTCGTCTACGACCGCGGCTACTCCGACTACCACCCGGAACTGCCCGGCGGCCTGGCCCAGGGGCGCAGCATCGAGCCCGCCATCGTCGACGGCCGCCTGCTCGGCGACGACCTGGCGCTGATCAACCAACCGACGATGTCCGGCCCCAAGGGAATCGCCTTCACCGTCAGCGACTTCCACGATCTCAACATGATCGCGCGCACCTGGAAGGGCAAGCGCACGGCCATGAAGGTCGGCGCCAAGGCGGTCGCGAACAAGCTGCGCGGGCGCCTGCCGCTCAGCCTCGGCAAGGCGCTCGTCGCCCGGCTGTGGCTGGCGCTGCGCGACGCGGGGGTGCCGGTGTGGCTGAACACGCCGCTCACCGAGTTGCTCACCGAGGACGGCGCGGTGGTCGGCGTGCGCGCCGAGCGCGACGGCGCGCCGATCGTGCTGCGGGCCCGGCGCGGTGTGGTGCTCGCCGCGGGCGGCTTCGAGCACAACCTGGAGATGCGCAAGCAGTTCTTCGCCGAGCCGGTGAGCACGGACTGGACCGTCGGCGCCACCGAGAACGTCGGCGACGGCATCCGCGCAGGCGAAGAGGTCGGCGCCGCACTCGATCTCATGGACGACGCGTGGTGGGGCCCTTCGGTGCGCAACCCCGACGGCCCGCCGTTCTTCTGCCTGGCCGAACGCTCGCAGCCCGGCGCCATCATGGTCAACGACGCGGGCGAGCGGTTCACCAACGAATCGGCCAGCTACGTCGACGTGGTGCACACCATGTACGAGCGGAATGCGTCCGGAATCGGCCACGTGCCAGCGCATTTCATTATGGATCAGCGCTTCCGCGACCGGTACCTGTTCCTCGGCACCTTCCCGAAGCAACCCATTCCGCAGAAGTACTTCGACGCGGGCATCATCAAGAAGGCCTACACCCTCGCCGAACTCGCGGCGCAGATCGGCGTTCCGGCCGACGCCCTCACCGCCACCGTCCAGCGGTTCAACGGCTTCGCGGCGGCCGGGCGCGACGAGGACTTCCACCGCGGCGAATCCGCCTACGACCGCTACTACGGCGACCCCACCGTCACGCCGAACCCGTGTCTGGCGCCGATCGATAAGGGGCCCTTCTACGCCGTGGAGATGGTGCCGGGCGATCTCGGCACCAAGGGCGGCCTGGTCACCGACGAGCACTCCCGGGTGCTGCGCGCCGACGGTGCGCCGATCGCGGGACTGTATGCGGCGGGCAACAATTCGGCCGCCGTCATGGGCAACAGCTACGCGGGCGCCGGCGCCACCATCGGCCCGGCCATGGTGTTCGGCTACATCGCGGCCAACCACCTGGCCGATCTCGACCAGGCCCAGGCGTGAAAGGACACGACATGGACAGAGTCAGCGGTAAGACGGTCATCGTGACCGGCGGGGCGCGGGGCATGGGCGCGGCGTTCGCGCGCAAGCTCGCGAGCCAGGGCGCGTCGGTGGTGATCACCGACGTGCTCGCCGAGGAGGGCAAGGCGGTCGCCGCCGAACTGGGCGAGCGGGGGCTGTTCCTGCCGCTGGACGTGACCGACGAAAGCGCTTGGCAGTCGGTGGTCGCCGAGGCCGAGCGGGCCTTCGGCCCCGTCTGGGGCCTGGTCAACAACGCGGGCATCGTGCACGTCGACCCGATCGAGAAGCTCGCCGAAGCGGACTACCGCAAGGTGATCGACGTCAACCAGGTGGGCGTGTTCCTCGGCATGAAAGCCGTTGTGCCATCGATGCGCCGGGCGGGCGGCGGCTCCATCGTGAACATCTCCTCCATCGGCGGCATCATCGCCTTCTCCAACATCCTCGGCTACGTCGCGTCCAAATGGGCGGTGCGCGGCATGAGCAAGGCGGCGGCGCAGGAGTTCGGGGCGGACGGAATCCGGGTCAACTCGGTGCATCCCGGCGTCGTCGCCACCGAGATGACCGCCGCGTCGGATCGCTCGAACTCGATGGTGCACGATCAGCCGCTGCCCCGCGCCGCCACGCCCGACGAGCTGGCCAACGTGGTGCTGTTCCTGATCTCCGACGAGTCGGCGTACTGCACCGGCGCGGAATTCGTCGCCGACGGCGGCTTCACGACCAAATGACACGAGGACAACTGCTGTGAAGAACTTCCAGGACAAGGTCGCCGTCATCACCGGCGCCGGTGCGGGGATCGGGCGGGCGCTCGCGCTCGAATTGGCGCGCAACGGTGCGCGTCTCGCGCTGTCCGGGCGCGACCTGGCCAATGTCAGCGAGACCGCCGCGCTGTGCGAGCGGGAGGGGGCGAAGGCGCGCGCCTACAAGCTCGACGTCACCGACCGCGCCGCGTTCTACGCGCACGCGGAGGAAGTGCAGGCCGAATTCGGTCCGGCCAACCTGCTGGTCAACAACGCGGGCGTCTCGCTGACGGCCACCGTCGAGGAACTCAGCTGGGAGGACTTCGAATGGATCGTGAACATCAACTTCTGGGGCGTCATGCACGGCACCAAGGCGTTCCTGCCGCAGGTAATCGCCTCCGGTGACGGCCACATCGCCAATGTCTCCAGTATGTTCGGCCTGGCCGCCTGCCCGAGCCAAGGCGCCTACAACGCAACGAAATTCGGTATCCGCGGCTTCACCGACGCGCTGCGCCAGGAGATGAAGATCGCCGGACACCCGGTCGGGGTGAGCAGTGTGCACCCGGGCATGGTGAAGACCGAGATCGCATGGAAGGCCCGCGCGGGCGGCGACCGTGACCGCGATGCCCTGGCCGCCAACTTCGATCGGCTCGCCAAGACCACCCCCGAGGCCGCGGCGAAGATCATCCTGCGCGGCATCCAGAAGGACAAGGCCAAGATCCTCGTCGGCGCAGACGCCCGCGTCATCGATCTGCTCCCCCGCCTCTTCGGGTCCGGCTATCAGCGAATCATCACGGCTCAGATGAAGAACGAGGTCAACTGAGCAAACAGGGCGTTACGGGCGCGGCAACCGGTGGCAAGCTGGAATTGTGCGTGCTCAGGATGTCCGAATCGGGGAACTCTACGTAATCGAAGTGCCCCATCGGTTGCCCGCGCGCGCCGCCAGGGTGCGCGCCGGTGAGTGGGAACTGTGGCGGCTGCGCGGTTGTCGCTTCCGCGCGGTCGTCACCGCGCTCGACACCACCGTGCGGCCCGCCGTCGTCGAAGCGCTCCGGGTGACGCGCCACAGCGTCACCCGGGTCGACCTGTCCGCCGACCAAGCCGCCGCCCTCGGTCTCCCCGACGGCCGATTCCACTTGCTGGGCATGATCTTCGACGACGACGGCCACCCCATCGAACTGCCCGACCTCGAGCCGATCCACGCGTGCGTCCGCTGGCTCTACCCTCTCGCCGAACAACGCCCGCCCGGCACACACCGTGACATCGACTTCCACCCCGCGCTGTGAAGCACATCGAAAACGTTGTGCCCGTGGATCATTCATATCAGCAGCGGCCCACACCGGATGATTTCGCGCTGGACAGGAACTCGGCCACGGGCGGGAGCACGTCGCGGGAGCGGTCCCAGCAGCCTTGGTGGTCGGCGTCGGCGACGGAGAAGAAGCGCGCCTCGTCGGTGCGCTCGGCGAATTCTCGCATCGGCTCGTGCCAGGGATCGGCCGTACCGGCGTACATGAGTACCGGTATCCCGGCTGTGGCAACGCCGATATGCAGGCCGGGTTCACGAGAGAACATCGCGTAATTGGCGCGGAACGCATCTCGCACGCCGGACGCGATCAATGCGGCCTGGTACGGATCGGCAGCGGCGGCCTGCTCCATTACCGGGTAGGCATCGGTGTCCGGCGGCAGACCCAGTTCGGCGAGGGTGGGCTCGACCGCGGACCGGAATCCGCCGACGGGATCGAAACCGCCCGCCACCAGGCACGTCAACCGCTCCGGTGCGTGGGAGGCGACCGCGTACCCGGTCATGGCGCCGAGCGAGTATCCCCAGAACGCGGCACGGTCGACACCCACGTCATCGAGAACGGCCGTCACCGACTCCACTCGGCGTTCCAGTCGATAGTCCTCGGCACGCGTGGGCGCGTCACTGTCGCCCAGACCCAGCGGATCGACCGATATCACCGTGAAATCGGAGACGAGAGCTCTGGTGTACCCGCTGATCTGGAACGCAACGGACTTGTCACCCGCACCGTCCATCCGGACTCACCACCCCGCGTCGAATACGCCACCACGCAACTGGTCGAAGACATCCGAGAACCGCTCGAAGCGCTGACCGACTGGGCCAGGATCGCAGCCCCCGCTATCAGCGCGGCACGCAGCAGCTTCGACAACCGAGAAAGAAACAGCTCCAACCCATTACAGGACACGACTTAGGCCGGATCGCCTGCGGCGCGCAGGAGTTTGGCGGCGAGGGTGCGCAGGTGGTCGGCCATCTCCGGCGGGTCGCGGACTTCGAAGGGGAGGTCGAGGTGGGCGATGCGCAGGGCGGTCCATTCCAGGGAGTCCGCGGTGGTGCGCAGCAGGCAGGTGTTCTCGTCGAGGGGCTGGACTTCGGCGGTGCGGACCCGGAAGCGGTCGGCGAGCTCGGCGGCGGAGGCGTGCACGAGTAATTCGACGTGCTGGACCGGGCGAGCCAGGGCGAGCGAGCGGATGACGAAGGCGGCGGGCAGGTCTCGCGGCGGGCAGCGGAGGCCGATGGGCAGCGGGGACGCGATGCGATCGACGCGGAAGGTGCGCCAATCAGCGCGGTCGACGTCCCAGGCGACGAAGTACCACCGGCGCCCGGCCGACACCAGGCTGTGCGGCTCGCCAGCCTGCGTGACTCGGCGTCGTCTTTGTCGCGGTAGGGCAATGAGGACCGGAACCGTCCTCATTGCCGCCTACCGTGGCGCCGGTGAACGCAGAGACCATGGAGATCATCGGCGCCAGGGTGCACGTGGACGGCGGCAATACGGTGATCGTCATCGAGCACGACCTCGAGGTGGTCGAACGGGCCGACTGGGTCATCGACCTGGGGCCCGAGGCGGCAAGCACGGTGGCGAGATCGTTTTCGCGGGGACTACGTGGAGCGCGCGCCCCGAGCCGGCGGACGACGCGCGGCGGGTTCGGCTCACCGAGAGCGGCGCTCGTCCTGCTGAACGGGACGACGGGTACGCACCTCCGACGCGCACGGGCAGGCTGAAAGGCGCGTCGATGCTGTGCCATTCGCCCGGCACGCCGGTGTGCCGTTCATCGGGCACGCCGGTCGTCGGCCCGCGTCCCCGCCGACCGCGGTGGTGAGTCGAGAACGTGAACCCGAAGGAGTGACATGACGATCGGAGTGGAGCCCGTGGAGCGACCCGAACGCGCCGCCCTGGAGAGCACCGCACCGTCCGTTGCCGAACTCGACGGCACCTGCGCGCTGGGCCGTGACCGCATCGGCGGCAAGGCATGGAGCGTCGACCACATGCGGGCGCTCGGCCTGCCGGTGCCGCCCGCGTTCGCCGTCACCACCGAGGGCTGGGCCGACTTCCGCGCGCGGGGTGCGCTGAGCGAGGAGATCTGGCTCCAGGTGCGGGCAGGCGTCGCGGCGCTGGAGCGCGGCACCGGGCGACGCTTCGGCGACGCCCAGCGCCCGCTGCTGGTGTCGGTGCGTTCCGGCGCCGCGGTGAGCATGCCCGGCATGATGGACACCGTCCTCAACCTCGGCATCAACGACGAGGTGGAGCGGGCGCTCGCCGCCGAGACGCGCAACCCGGGGTATGCCGCGGACACCCACCGCCGATTCCGCTCGCAGTACCGCGAGATCGTGCTCGGCGACCCGCAGGGCGCGGTCCCGAGCGACCCGTGGGAGCAGCTGCGCGGCGCGGTCGCCGCGGTCTTCCGGTCCTGGGATTCCGCGCGGGCCAAGACCTATCGCCGCAGCCGCGGCGTCTCCGACGACCTCGGCACCGCGGTGACGGTGCAGGCCATGGTGTTCGGCAATCTCGACGCGCTCTCCGGCACCGGCGTGCTGTTCAGCCGCAACCCGAACACCGGCGAGCGCGTCGTGTTCGGCGAATGGCTGGTCGGCGGTCAGGGTGAGGACGTGGTCTCCGGCCGCACCACCCCGCGCCCGCTCGACGAGCTCGCGGTCACCATGCCCGACGTGCACGAGCAGCTGCTCGCCGCCGCCGACCTGCTGGAACGCGACGGCCGCGACATTCAGGACATCGAATTCACCGTGGAATCCGGCAGGCTCTGGCTGCTGCAATCGCGGCCCGCGAAGCGCTCGGCCCGCGCCGCGGTGCGCGCCGCGGTCGCCATGGCGAGCGAAGGGCTCATCGATCCGGCGACGGCGCTGCGCCGCGTCGACGCCGAGCAGGTGCGCACGGTGCTGCGACCGGCCTCCGGCGCGGAGACCGATCGGCCGCCGCTGGCCCGCGGCGAGTCGGCCTGCCCCGGCCTGGCCTCCGGCGTCGTCGTCACCGATCCCGACGAGGCCGAAACCCGCGCCGCGGCAGGCGAAGACGTTGTTCTCGCACGGCCGACCACCAGCCCCGACGATCTGCACGGCATGATCGCGGCGCGGGCCATCGTCACCGAACTCGGCGGCGCCACTTCGCATGCCGCGCTGGTGAGCCGGGAACTGGGCAGGCCGTGCGTGGTCGGCTGCGGCCCTGGCGTGGTGGCGGCGCTCGCCGGACGCGTGGTCACCGTGGACGGTGGCGCGGGCGCGGTGTGGCTGGGCGAGATCACCGGAAAGGCCGTGGAGCAGAGCGTGATCGAGGACGTGGCGCAGCTCGCCCGCTGGGCCGCGGTGGCTCCTGACGAACTGGTCGGCCTGCTCGCCGAACGGTCCGCCGACGCCGAAAACCCCTCTTCGGCAACGCATTCGACCGAGAATGGACGAATGACAGCAGGGACCTCGCCTGCGTCCGATCACGCTCTGCCGCACACCACCCCGCGCGACGGCCGGACGCAGCAGCACGCCACCCCCGTTCACCTCCCCGCCTCCGACCTCGACCTGCTCCGCCTGATCGGCATCAAGGGCCGGGTCAACCCCGACGCCGTGGCCGACAGCCTCGCGGACGCTGCGGCCGAGACCGCCTGTGCGGATCTCGTCGTCCGCGGACTGTGCGCGGCCACCCCGGTCGGCGTGCGGCTCACACCCGAGGGCCGCGGCGAGCTCGCCCGCCTGCTCACCGCGGAGCGCGAAACGGTGGATGCCACCGTGATCGCGGCGGCCTACGACGAATTCTGCGTGTACAACGCCGAACTCAAGGAGATCATCACCGCCTGGCAGATGAAGGACGCCGCGACCGTCAACGACCACGCCGACATCGCCTACGACACCGCGGTGCTGGACCGGCTGCGCGCCGCGCACGGCCAGGTCGCGCCGCTGGTGCGCCGGATCGGCGAGATCGCGCCGCGGTTGTCGCGCTACGCGGGCCGCCTCGAACGCGCGGTGGAGCGCATCGACGGCGGCGATCACACCTGGGTGGCGCGTCCGATCATGGACAGCTACCACACCGTGTGGTTCGAGCTGCACGAAGATCTCATCGGCCTGTGCGGGCTCAATCGCGCCGACGAGGCCGCGGCGGGCCGGGCCCACTGACGCCATGCACACCGACAGTTCCCCGCGGCGATGGGTCGAGTTCGCCGAGATCGACAACGTTCGCGACCTCGGCGGGCTGCCCGTGCCCGGTGGCGGCGTCACCCGCTTCGGCGCGGTGTACCGCGCCAGCACCCCGCAGCACCTGACCGAGGACGATCTGGTCCTGCTGACCGGCCGGGTGGGTCTGCGCACCCTGATCGACCTGCGCAACCCCGACGAGGTCGAGCGGGAAGGCTATGGCCTGCTCACCGGCGCCGACGTCCGGCTGGTCAACCTGCCCGTGCGCAAGGCGGCGGCGACCACCGTCACCCCCGCCGATCTCGTACCCGACGCCAAGCACTACGACCTGGTGTCGCTCTACCGCGAACTCCTCGACGGCAGCGTCGCATCCGTGCTCGCCGCCGCGCGGCTGATCACCGACACCGATCGGCATTCGGTGGTCTTCCACTGCGCCGCGGGCAAGGACCGCACCGGCGTCCTGGCCGCGGTGCTGCTGGACGCCGTCGGCGTGCCCGCGGAGGTGATCGCGGCGGACTACGCCCTGTCCGGCGAGCGGATGGCGCGGGTCCGCGCCCGCCTCGACGCGCTGCCGTCGTATCACGGGCTGCCCCCGGTGCGCACCGGGATCCTGGCGGTGCAACCCGATGTGATGATCGCGTTCCTCGAACGGCTCCGGGCCGACCACGGCGGCGCGGAGGGTTGGCTGCGCGCGCACGGCCTCGGTGACCGTGAGCTGGCGGATCTGCGCCGGGTGCTCGTCGAGAACTGACCGCTCGCTGGTTCCGCGCGGTCCGCGGCTCGGGCCAACCCGGCCCGCCGCGGCCCGCGCGGCGGGATCATGGTCATATGGCGACGCGCGAAGTGGTGCGAGCGGGCCGGTTCACCAGGATCTACGACCCCAGCGCGGGCGAGGCACACCCGTGGTACATCAACGACCACACGATCGTCCAGGACCGGGACGGCGGCTGGCACCTGTTCGGTATCACCCACCGCGAACCCGCCGATCCGTTCCACGAGATCGAGTTCGCGCACGCCACCGCGCCGGACCTGCACGGTCCATGGACCAAACGGGAGCCCGCGCTCCGGGTCGATCCCGGCTACCACGGCGAAACCCACCTCTGGGCGCCATACGTGATCCGTTCCGGCGCAACGTATTTCATGTACTACGCCGCGGGCGGCGCCGACCGGACCAGGGCGGCGATCAATCTGGCCACCTCCACCGACCTGGCCCACTGGGAGCGCGCGCCGGGCGGGCCGCTGTTCCGCGACGGCTACGACGCCCGCGATCCGATGGTGCTGCGCATCGGCGAGAAGTGGGCGATGTACTACTGCGCGACCGGCACGCCCGCGGGCGGTCATCACGTCGTCGCCTACCGGCTCGGCACCGACCTGTGGCACTGGGGCGAGCGGCACATCGCCTACGCCGATCCGACGATCGGCACCGAGGCGGGCAACACGGAGTCGCCGTTCGTGGTGCGGCACGAAGACCGCTGGTACCTGTTCGTCGGTCCGCGGCCCGGCTACGTCGGCACCGATGTCTTCCGCAGCGACAACCCTTTTCGCTTCCGCATCGGTGACAAGATCGGCCACGTGGCCGCGCACGCCGCCGAGGTCGTCCGCGACGCGGGTCGCTGGTGGGTCACCAGCGCCGGATGGGGGCAGGGCGGTGTGCATCTCGCGCCGCTGACGTTCCCGCCGCCGCCCGCGGGCGTCGCCGTGCCGCGCTGACCGAGACGCGCCGCGCAGGCTCCCCGCTCGGTGACGATCCCGGCTCCGATTCGCCGAAAGAGGCCGATTCGGCTGGGTGGCCTGGTATCTGTTGAGCGAGTCGACTATCCGCCCACCCACCGCGGGGAGGTAACGGCATGGCCCGTATCGGCGTGATCAGTGTTTCCGACGGCCGCGACTATGTGCACACCGGCATCGCGGACTTCATCCGGACCACCGAGGACCGCCTCGTCGACGCCCTGACGGCGGCGGGGCACGAGGTGGTGCGCGGCACGGAGATCATCAGCGACAACGCGCTGGCCGGATCGGTGGCGCGCGAGGTGTCCGCGGCGGGCGTCGATCTCACCGTGCTGCACTACGCGGTCTGGGCGTTCCCGCACTTCAGCATGCTCGCCGCGGGCGCGATTCCCGGACCGCTGCTGTTGCTGTCGAACATCGATCCGGTGCAGCCCGGCATGGTGGGGATGCTCGCCGCGGGCGGCGCGCTGGACCAGATCGGCCGCGCGCACACCCGGCTGTGGGGCGATCCAGCGGATGCCGCGCTGATCGAGGCGATCGGGGTGCGGGCCACCGCGGCCGCGGCCGTCTCGGCGTTGCGCGGCAGCACTTTCGGACGCATCGGCGGGCGGCCGATGGGCATGAACACCGCCGTCGCGAACACCGATCAGTGGCAGCGGTTGTTCGGCATCGACGTCGAGGAGATCGACCAGTGGGAGATCGTGCGGCGGGCCGAGAGCGCCGACGCCGGTGAGGCGAAGGCCGCGCGGGAGTGGCTGGAGCGCCACGCCACGGTGCACTACGACGGCGCCAAACTCACCCCGGAGCTGCTCGAGCGCCAGATCCGCTCCTATCTGGCGATGCGCGAGCTGATCGCGCTGTGGCGGCTGGACTTCTCCGGCATCAAGGGCCAGCCGGAACTCACCCAGTATTTCGCGACCATGGACGTCACCGAGGCGTTCCTCAACGACCCCTACGACTGGAACGGGCCCAAGGACACCCACGTCTGCGCCACCGAGGCCGACATGGATGGCGCGCTCACCATGCAGCTGCTCAAACACCTCGCGGGCACCCCGGTGCTGTTCGCCGACGTCCGGCACTACCACGCCGACCGCGACATCTGGGATCTGTGCAATTCGGGCCAGCACGCGACCTGGTTCGCCGCCCGCAGCGCCGATCCGGCGGAGAACCTCGCCAGGGTGCACCTGTACCCGGAGGTGTTCTTCTTCCCCGCGGGCGGCGCCTCGGTGCACCATCTCGCCGCGCCGGGCACGATGACCCTGGCGCGGCTGACCCGCAAGGACCGCGACTACCGGATGCAGCTGATGCTCGGCGATTTCGAGACCTACGACGAGCAGACCAACGCATCGCTGATGAAACAGTCCACCAGAGAGTGGCCGCACGCGTTCGCCCGGCTCGACGCGCGCGCCGAGGATTTCCTGTCCCGCTTCGGCGCCAATCACATTCACGCCGTCCCCGGCGACCACCGCGCCGCGGTGCGCGCGACCTGCGACCTGCTCGGCATCACGCTCGACGAGTTCTCCCGCGTCCCGTCCGGCGATCCGCGATGACGCGCGGTCGCGCGGAACGGCGGTGAGCCGATGTTCCTCGGCGTCGATATCGGCACCTCGGCTTCCAAGGGTGTGCTGGTGCGCGCGGACGGCACGGTCGTCGCGAGATCCGAACGCGCCCACGCCGTCTCGACTCCACGCCCGGGGTGGGTGGAGCACGACGCGGAGACGGTGTGGTGGTCGGAATTCGCCGCCATCACCGCGGATCTGGTGGCGGCGGCCGACGGCGAAGGGATCGACGGGCTCGCGGTCTCCGGCATCGGGCCGTGCCTGCTGCCCGCCGACGGCGCCGGCAATCCACTGCGCCCGGCCATCCTCTACGGCGTCGACACCCGCGCTACCCTCGAAATCGCGGAACTGAACGCGGAATTCGGCGCGGACAACGTGCTGGAGCGCGCGGGCTCGCCGCTGACGAGTCAAGCGGTGGGGCCCAAACTGCGCTGGCTGGCCCGGCACGAACCGCAGGTCGCCGCCCGCACCGACCTGCTGCTGATGGCGAGTTCCTTTCTGGTGCACCGGCTCACGGGCCGGTACGTGCTCGACCACCAATCCGCCAGTCAGTGCGTGCCGCTCTACGATCTGCGCAAGCGGGCGTGGGCAGCGGACTGGGCCGAGGCGGTGGCGTCGTGGCTGACGCTGCCCGATCTCGCCTGGCCCACCGAGATCGTCGGGCGGGTGAGCGCGACCGCGGCGGCGACGACGGGACTTCCCGCGGGCCTACCGGTGACCACCGGAACCATCGACGCCTGGGCCGAAGCCGAGAGCGTCGGGGTGCGCGCGCCGGGCGACGCCATGATCATGTACGGCACCACCCTGTTCCTGGTGCAGGTGCTGACCGAGCCCGTCCCGCATCCCGGCCTCTGGGGCACCTGCGGAACCTGGCCCGGCACTTACACTCTCGCCGCGGGAATGGCCACCTCCGGCGCGGTGACCGAATGGCTGCGCGATCTGGTCGGCGGCGACTACACCGAGCTGGTGACCGAGGCCGCCGCGGTGCCCGCGGGCAGCCGGGGCCTGCTCGCGCTGCCCTACTTCGCGGGCGAGCGCACGCCGCTGTTCGATCCCGACGCCCGGGGCGTGATCGCGGGACTGACACTGCGCCACGGCCGCGCCGAGCTGTACCGAGCGGCGCTGGAATCGATCGCCTACGGCGTCCGGCACAACCTGGAGGCGATGACCGAGGCGGGCGGGCAGGCCAGGCGGCTGGTCGCCGTCGGCGGCGGCACCAAGGGCGGACTGTGGACGCGGATCGTCTCCGAGGTCACCGGACTGCCCCAGCAGCTACCCGCCGACACGATCGGGGCCTGCCTCGGCGACGCCATGCTCGCCGCCACCGCGGCCGGTCTGGACACCTCGGCGTGGAATCCGGTGGCCGACACCGTCGTCCCCGATCCGGCCCGCACCGCCGCTTACGAGCCGTACTACCGGCGCTATCGCGAGCTCTACACCGCCACCGCCCAGATCGCGCATTTCCTGGCCGCCGAACAACACAGGGCACACCCGCCTTCCTGATCCCGGAGCGTCGTGCCAGGATGCTTGAGGCAACACCGGCAGGGAGGACCCGCATTGCCCACAGTGACCTTGACCCAACACAACTTTCACCAAGTCGTCAGCAGCAACCACATCGTGCTGATCGATTGGTGGGCGGGCTGGTGCGGGCCGTGCCGCCACTTCGCGCCCGTGTACGAGGCGTCCTCCGATCAGCACCCCGACATCGTGCACGGCAAGGTCGACACCGAGGCCGAAGAGGCTTTGACGGCGACGGCCCAGGTCGACCGTTTCCCGACGCTGATGGCCTTCCGCGAGGGCCTGCTGGTGTTCAACCAGCCGGGTTTCCTGCCCGCCGCCGATCTGGAGGAGGTCGTGCAGCGTGTGCTCTGGCTGGACATGGACGAGGTCCGCAGAGAACTGGCCGCGCAGGGCGGAACCGCGCCGCAGGCCGAGCCGGTCGCCGCGGCTCCGGTGGGCGCGGCGCGCCTCGCGGGACCGGCCCGCGGGCCCGCGCAGTACGGCTGGCCGGGGCTGTGACCGCGGCCGGGTCGCCACAGGAACTGTGGCGGCTCGACGCCGCCCGTACCCGGTCGATCAGCGCCGAGAACCCCACCGGTGCGCCCGGCGCGGGAGCCCGCGCCACGGAGGGCACCGGCGCTCATGCCGCTCGCCACCTCGGCCCAGGATGGAAGGTCTCGCCGTCCATCCACTTGGAGCCCGGCGCCACCGCCACCCTGGCCGACATCGCGGGCCCCGGCGTGATCCGGCACTTCTGGCTGACGACCGACCGCACCGCGCTGCGCGAACTGACCCTGCGCATGCACTGGGACGACGCGCCGCGGGCCGCCGTGCGCCTGCCGCTGGGCGATTTCTTCTGCAACGCCTGGGACGAGCTCGCGCTGGTGAACTCGGAGATGGTGGTGGTAGCCCCGGCGGGCGGACTGAACAGCTACTGGCCCATGCCTTTTCGGCAGACGGCGCGGATCGCGCTGCACAACGGCGCCGACCGCGCCGTGCCGGTGTACTACCAGATCACCTACACCGAAGAGGACGTGCCGGAGGAGGCAGGCTACCTGCACACCCAGTGGCGGCGCAGCGCGCCGTTGGGCAGCCCGGCGGTGCACACCATCCTCGACGGCGTCGCCGGACGCGGCCGCTATGTGGGGACCTATCTCGCCCTCCGACCGGGCGATCCCGGGTGGTGGGGCGAGGGCGAGCTGAAGTTCTACCTCGACGGCGACACCGAGCACCCGAGCATCTGCGGCACCGGCACCGAGGACTACTTCGGCGGCGCGTGGAACTTCGACATGGACGGCCGGTACCGGACCTACTCGACGCCGTATCTCGGCCTGCCCCAAGTACTTCCGCCGGACCGGTGCTACGAGGCCGAGCAGCGGTTCGGCATGTACCGCTGGCATGTGCGCGACCCGATCTGCTTCCACAGCGAACTGCGCGTCACCGTGCAGGCGCTCGGCTGGTCCGATCCGGGCACCTACCTTCCGCTGGAACGCGCCGAGATCGCCACCACCGCCTGGTGGTATCAGGGCTGACCGGGCAGCTCCGGCGCGGCGGCGTCGAGTCCGTCCATCAGCTCGTCGGCGCGCGCCAGCGCCAGGTCCAACCCCGCCCCGAGATCGTCGAGCATCGTCAAACCGCCCAGCAGCCCGGACAATTCGCTGCGCACCCGCTCCAGCTCCTCGATCGCCGGATCGACCGGCGACCACACCACGCCCTCCGACCAGCCCGACGCGTCGTCCAGCCAAGCGCACAGCACGTCACGCACCAGGCAGTGATCGGAGGTGAACACCTCGAAGCGCCGCGGGTCGTCGCCGCGGCGGTGCTGGAGTTCGTACATGCCGTCGGACAGGCGACGGGCCCGGATCCACTCCCGTTCCCCCCTGGCCATCTCCAGGAACGGCTGCTCGGCGGCGCCGCGTTCGGCGGGCGCCGCCGTCGAATCGAGGTCACCGGCTGGTCGACTGGGGTCCGCACGCACCGGGTCAGTCTGCCCGATCGTGGCCGCGAATACTCGAAATGCACCGCCGCACGCCGGTCCGGGTGCATGGTAGATGGATGCTCGCGGTGGTCATCGAGACGCCAGGTCGTTGTTCCGTGCAGACCGTGCCGGACCCGTCGCCGGGTCCGGGCGCGGTGGTGGTGCGTGTCGCCGCGGTCGGCATCTGCGGCACCGACGCGCACATCATGGACGGCGAATTCCCCCCGACGCCGTATCCGATCGTGCCGGGACACGAATTCGCGGGCGAGGTGGTCGCCGTCGGCCACGAGGTGGTCGGCGTCGCGGTCGGTGATCGGGTCGCGGTGGATCCGTCGCTGTTCTGCGGCGCGTGCCACTACTGCGCGATCGGCCGCGGCAATCTGTGCGAGCGCTGGGGCGCGATCGGCGACACCGTGGACGGCGCGATGGCCGAGTACGTCGCTGTCCCGGCCGCCAACTGCCACCGTCTGCCGGACGCGGTCTCGCTGAGTCACGGCGCGCTGGTCGAGCCACTGTCGTGCGCGGTGCACGCCTTCGACGTGCTCCCCCGCGCGCTCGGCTCGCACTATCTGCTCTACGGCGCGGGCACCATGGGCCTGCTGATGTTGCAGTTGGCGCGGGTGGCGGGCGCGGCCTCGGTGTCGGTCGTGGATCTCGATACCGCGCGGCTGGCGGTGGCCGAGAAGCTCGGCGCCGACGCGGTCGGCACCGACGCAGACGACTTCGATCGCCCGCACGGATGGGAGGTCGTCATCGACTGCACCGGCGCGATCGCCGCGATCGAGGACGGCGTGACCAGGGTCCGGCGCGGCGGGGTGTATCAGCAGTTCGGCGTCGCGCCCGGCGCGGCGACCGCCGCCATCTCCCCGTTCCGCGTCTACAACGACGAGATCACCATCGTCGGCTCCATGGCGGTGTTGCACAGCTTCGGGCGGGCGGTGGAGTTGATGGGTAAAGGCGTGATCGACGCCGACACCATGATCACCCACAGTTTCGCGCTCGGAGAATTCGGCGACGCGTTCGAGGCATTCCGCGCGCGGGCGGGCCGCAAGATCCAGATCCGGCCGGATCGGTCCGGATGACGCGGGTGGCCGGGGTGGACAGCTCCACCCAGTCGTGCAAGATCGTCGTCTGCGACGCGGCGACCGGCACGGTGCTGGAGCGAGCCACGGCCCCGCATCCCGACGGCACGTCGGTGCCCGCCGAGGCCTGGTGGGACGCGCTCCATGCCGCGGGCGACGGGCTGCTCGATCGGGTCGACGCGATCGCGGTCGGCGCGCAGCAACACGGCATGGTCGCGCTGGACGCCGACGGCGCGCCGGTCCGGGACGCGCTGCTGTGGCACGACACGCGCTCCGCGTCGGCGGCCGAGGAACTCGTCGGCGAGCTCGGCGGCCCGCAGCGGTGGGCCGACGCGGTGGGCAGCGTGCCGGTCGCCTCGTTCACCGTCGCCAAGCTGCGCTGGTTCGCCGATCACGAACCCCGATTGGCGGACCGTACCCGGCGGATCCTGCTGCCCCACGACTACCTGACCTGGCGGTTGCGCGGCCCCGACGCCGAACCCGTCACCGACCGTGGCGACGCCTCCGGCACCGGTTACTGGTCCCCCGCCCAGGGACGCTACCGAGAAGACTTGGTAGCGCTGGCTTTTCGCGGACGTACCCCGCAGCTGCCGCGGGTACTCGCGCCCGCCGAAGCCGCGGGCCGCACCGCGACGGGCGCGCTGGTCGCGGCAGGCACCGGCGACAATGCCGCGGCCGCATTGGGATTGGGCCTCGAACCCGGCGACGTCGTGCTGTCGCTCGGCACCAGTGGCACCGCCTACGCGTGTGCGGGCGCCCCCAGCGCCGACCCGTCCGGCGCCATCGCCGGGTTCGCCGACGCGACCGGCGCGTTCCTCCCGCTGGTCTGCACGCTCAACGCGGCACGAGTGCTGAGCTCCGCCGCGCAACTCCTCGGCGTCGATCTTCCCGGCCTGGAAGCCCTTGCCGCCCAGGCTCCTCCGGGTGCGGACGGATTGGTGCTGCTCCCGTACCTCACCGGCGAGCGCACCCCCAACCTGCCGCACGCCACGGGCAGCTTGCACGGCCTGTGCCCGCGCACCATGCTCCCCGGGCACCTCGCGCGCACCGCCTACGAAGGCATGCTGTGCAATCTGGCCGACGCCCTCGACCGCCTCGTGGCCACCGGCATCAGCCCACGCCGCATCCTGCTCATCGGCGGCGCCGCCCGCTCCGCCCTCGTCCGGGAGATCGCCGCGCAGATCGTCGGCCACCCGGTCACCGTTCCCGAACCCGAGGAATACGTCGCCCTCGGCGCGGCCCGCCAAGCTGCCTGGGCCCTCGCGGGCACCGCCGCTCCCCCGCGCTGGCCGACCCGCACCGCCGCCGAAATCCCCGTCTCCGCGGACGACGCCGCCACCGGCCGCATCATCCGCGACAGCTACGCCCGCGCCAGGGACGCGCTCTACGGCTGAGCCGGTCCGATGCCCTCGAGCAGGGCAGATCTCGGCCGATCCGCGATACCGCAGCACCCGACGGCGACGCGCGGCGGCGTCGTCGTCCGCGCGCCCGTCGCCGACATCCCGGCCCGCGCCGAGCACACGCACAACCTGCTCGACATGGCGCAACGCCTCGGCGTCACCGGCGCGCTGCACCGCTTCCCGGATCTGGCGCTCGAATACCAGCTGACCCGGCCGGGGCCGGGCCGCGATTCCTCGCCGCGCTGCTCGACCCGCTCGACGAACACCCGGAACTGCTCACCACCCTCTACTGCTACGTGGCCCACGGCTTCGACCGGCGACGCACCGCACGCGCGCTCCACGTGCACCCCAATACCGTCGACCTCCGTCTCGAGCGCATCGCCCAGCTGACCGGCCTGGACACCGCACCCGCCAACGGAATGTGGCACCTGCGCTCGGCGCTCATCGCCCGAAGCTACCGAGCACAGTCGGACGCCTGAGTATCGTTCGCGCTATGCCCGAGCTGATTGCGCCCACCACACGCCTGCACGCCGCCTGGCTCGAGGCGCACCAGGAGTGGGGGCCCGGTGTCCACGAGGACGGTTTCGGCCTGCGGTTGTCCGACCAGGTCGGCTCGCTCGAGGGGTTCGCGGCCTGGGTCGCGCGGTTGTCCGGCGCACCGGACCCGGCAAAGGTCGTCCCCGTGCGCACCGTCTATCGGTGGATCGTCGACGGCGACCGGGTACTCGGCGGTATCGCGCTCCGGCACGGGTCCGACGAAGTCGTCGAGCGGACGGGCCATATCGGCTACGGCATCCGGCCCTCCGCGCGCCGCCGCGGGGTCGCGACCTGGGCGCTCGGCCGGATGCTCGACGAAGCCCGGGTGCTCGGCATGAGCCGGATACTGGCCATCTGCGCGGCCGACAACATCGCCTCGGCGAAGACGATCGAACGGCACGGTGGCGTGCTGGAGAGCATCCGGGACACCGATCTCGGGCCCGCGTGCCGCTACTGGATCGAAATCGGCGGGCCCAGAGCATGATTCGGCGCCCCGGTTGGGTGCGGAAGCGAATACGCCGAGCGTAAACGGCGCGCGATCGCCTGATTCCGTCGCGACGCCGCGCCCGGCAATCGCTGACCCGGCAGACATCCACCGACCGAGGTCTTCTCCCGTTCCGAACGAGGGCTAGCGCAGAACCACCGAATTTCGCCACGGCGCAGCCGACCACGACTACGTCCGAAGTGTCCGCTTCGTCCTCCCCGGCGCCGTCGGGTCACTTCGCCCGGACAGTGGACTCGTCGCGTCCGCCCGACGGCATACCTTCGTCGCGACGGCCGAGTCCCGGACAACCAGCAGGTGAATCGACCTGATGATGCACGCCGAATCGAACGCGCTGGTCTAGGGTGTGGGTGCGGCGAGGTCGCACAGTCAGTGATGCGTGAACAGCGAGCGGTACGTTCCGTGGTTTTTCCACCGAATCGAAAGGCGCTGCATGTCTGGAGACTTGACGCAACTAGAGCTTTTGCGGGAGCTGGAGCCGGTCGTCGCGACCAATATCGACCGGCATCTGTCCACCGCCAAGGAATGGTGTCCGCACGACTACGTGCCCTGGGACGAGGGCCGCAACTTCGCCGCGATGGGCGGCGAGGATTGGCATCCCGAGCAGTCGCGGCTCTCGGAGGTCGCCAAGGTCGCGATGATCACGAACCTGCTCACCGAGGACAACCTGCCGTCCTACCACCGCGTGATCGCCGAGAACTTCTCGCAGGACGGCGCGTGGGGCACCTGGGTGGGCCGCTGGACCGCCGAGGAGAACCGCCACTCCATCGCCATGCGCGATTACCTCGTCTGCACCCGCGCGGTCGATCCCGTCGCCTTGGAGAACGACCGGATGGTGCACATGACCCGCGGTGTGCATACCCCGCCGGGCTTCGGCGGTGTGTGTGATCAGGTCGCGTACGTGACGTTCCAGGAGCTGGCCACCCGGGTCAGCCACCGCAGCACGGGACGGGTCTGCGAAGACCCGATCGCCGACCGGCTGCTGCAACGGATCGCGGCGGACGAGAACCTGCACATGATGTTCTATCGCAACGTCGCGGCCGCCGCGTTCGACATCGCTCCCGACCAGACGATCGAGTCGGTGACGCCCATCGTGAAGTACTTCGCCATGCCGGGCGCCGGCATGCCGAACTGGCGACGCAATGGCGTGTTGATGGTCAAGCACGGGATCTACGACCTGCGGCAGCACCTGGACGAGGTCGTCATGCCGATCCTGCGCATCTGGAACGTCTTCCACCGCACCGACTTCACCGCACGCGGCGAACGCAGCCGCGAAGAACTCGCCGAGTACATCGAGAAACTCGGACGCGACGTCATCCGGTTCGAAGAACAACGCGAACGCATCCTGGCTCGCGAAGCGGCGCGCGTCGGATAAGGCAAGCCATCGATCATTGATCCGACTGTTCGGACCGGCCATACCGGCCGGTCCGAACAGCTGTGTACGGGTACCGAGATCAGGGACGAACCGCCACGTTTCCCGGCCCGCACTCGACCCCGAGTCCTCCGATGATTATTTTTCGGTTTCGTACACTGTCGGCTCTTCGATGATCCGCGTGCCGACGCGAGATTCCACGGGATCGAAGCCCATTGCCGTCCTTGCGAGACAACGGAGTTCGCGCGGTCCATACTCGGATCGTTCACGCGGGCACGGTGCGGCGATCGGGGTCGTCACACGGTGCGTGGCGAAATCAAGCACTACGTCCATCGCAGGGGTTGACGGTGTCGGCATTCGAAATGATTTCATCGACCATCGCGGCTGTGGCAGTCATAGTCAATATCGCGGCACTGCTATTCCTCGGCATGCAGGTCAGGCAGGGCGTGCACAATGCTTCCGCTGCCGAGGTCACCAGGAAAGAGGAATGGGCCCAGCAGCGCAAAGAGGCGAGCATGCAGTTCTATATGACTACGCTCGAGCGCCGCGAACATCATAGAAGAGAGCTGCCACCCGACCGGGATCGTGAATCCATTCGGCGCATCCTCGCGGAAACCAAGAACGACCCGGCAAAAGACGCCGCAGTCCGCGGGTACCTCAACTACCTCGAGATGCTCGGCACCGGTGTCAACACCGGCATCCTCGACCTAGAGGTCATCGAACAGTTCGGGGGCGGGACCATGATCGCGGCCTGGAACAGTTACGGATTCTGGATCGTCGAAGTCCGCAAGGAGTTCTCGGCGCCCGATATATACCGCCAGTTCCAGATCATGGCTCGAACAATCGCCGATCGACGCGGCGTGGAGGTATGGAGCCCGGAGTCCGAGCCTCGTTCTCCAATGCCGACGAACGCACCCGACGAAGCGGCCCCCGAAGCCGACCCCGTCCGAGAATCCACCGCGGCAGCCTCCGGCGGCCGGTAGACCTACGCACCCTCCGCGGCGTCACTCCCGACCGGCTTCTCTCCGCACCCAGAAGGCGAACCGTTCCGCCGGGCGTCGGTAGCGCCTGGAAGGATTCGGGACATGAGTACCACCGGGGACGATGTCCGTGCCTATGCCTTGTCGTTGGCGGAGACGAACGAGCAGTTCGCTTGGGGGATGCCGATTTTCCGGGTGGCCGGGAAGTTGTTCCTGACATTGCCCGAGAACGAGACATCGATGGCGGTGCGGTGCCCGGCGATCGATCGGGACGAGCTGGTGGTGGCGGAGCCGGAGAAGTTCTGGATCGCGGCGCACGAGGCGAACAATCCGTGGGTCCGGGTGCGGCTCGCGGCGCTGGACGACCGGGACGAACTCGAGGCGATCGTGCTGGACTCGTGGCGGCAGGCCGCCCCTCGCCATCTGCTCGACGACGCGGAGTGAACGACAGCGCCGCCGCCCATGCCGAGGGGCGGCGGCGCTGTCGAACTGGGCGCGGCTCAGTGCTTGGTGAGCAGCTTCGCCTTCACCGCGTCCAGGGTCGCCGCGTCGATGCCGAGGCCCTCGGACAGGAAGCGGTCGAAGGAACCGTAGGACTGCTGGACCTGGTCGAAAGCGGCGTCGAGGAAGTCGCGCTGCACGCCGACGATGGGCTCCCAGAGCGCGCGGTCCTGCACGAGGCCCTGCTGGACGAGGGCGTCGAGCAGCGCCTTGTTGCCCGCGGCGAGATTGTCGTTGGACTCCAGGAAGTCGTTGTAGATCTGGCCCTTCGGGACGTCGAGGGCGCTCATGAGGATGGCGGTCATCCAGCCGGTGCGGTCCTTACCCGCGGTGCAGTGGTAGAGCACCGCGCCCTGAGCGCCCGCGATCTCGCGGAACGCCGAGGCGAACTGGCCGCGAGCAGTCGGGTCGGTGACGAACCAGCGGTAGTAGGTGCGCATGATCTCGGCGCCCTTGCCGTCGCCCAGCACCCGCTGCTGCTCCTCGGGACCGGCCTGGATGAGCCGGGAGACCATGACGAAGAAGTCGTTGGCCGGGTCGTACACCGGCAGCTCGGTGCGCCGCACGCCGGACGGGATCTTGTCGGGATCGCGGCCCGCCTCGATAGGGCTGCGGAAGTCGATGACCTGAGTGATGCCCAGCTCCACCAGCTTCTGCTGTTCGCCTGCGTCGAGCTTGGCGAGCGCGTCGGTGCGGTAGACGACACCGCTGGCGACGCGGCTGCCGCCCTTGGCCGGGTAGCCGCCGATGTCGCGGGCGTTGGGCGCGTGCGCCAAGCCCATCGGCCGGTCGGCCTTGCCCGGCGATTCGAGGACCGGGACCGCCGGGCCCGCGAGAGCGGGCGCGACGGTGACCGGCAGGACGCCGAGGAGTACCGCGGCAGAGGCCGCGACGAGGCCGCGCATGGCGCGTGAAATGGTCACAGGGAGTGTTCCTTTCGATCCTGGGACGGAGGTTTTCACGATCAGTCGGCGAGCAGCGTGACGGTGCCGGCGGCCCCGTCCACGCGCACCCGCTGTCCGTCGGACAGGCTGGTGGTGGCGGTCTTGGTGTCCACGACGCAGGGGATGCCGAATTCGCGCGCCACGATGGCGGCGTGCGAGGCCGAGCCGCCGATGTCGGTGACCACGGCGGCGGCGTAGGCGAACATCGCGGTGTGCCCGGTGTCGGTCACCGAGGCGACCAGAATGTCGCCGGGTTCGATGTCGTCGTCGAGCGAGAGCACCAGCTTCACGGTGCCTTCCACCACGCCGGGGCACACGCCGATACCGGTGAGACTCTCGTCGGCGGCCAGCGCGCCCGCATCGGCGACCGGTTCCCACTGTCCGGCAACGACATCGGGCATCCGGATGTCCCGCAGGCGTTTGCGCTCGGCGCGGCGGCAGCCCACCCGCTCGGCCGCATCCGCGGGGAGGCAGAAGATCTCGTCCAGGCTGAGGTAGCAGGCGTCGTCGGTCTCGCGCAGCAGACCGGCTCGGATCAGCCGGTCGGCGCGCTCGCGCACCGCCATGCGCAGGCAGTGCGTGATCCGCACGACGGCGTCGCGGGCCCGTTCCCTGGCGACCGTCGCGCCCGCCGCCATCCGCGCCGTGCGGCTCGTATTCGCCGGAACGGGTTCGCGCGTCGGCACGGGCATTTGGGCGGCCCGCGCGGCAGCGGTCACCAACAGCGCGGGACGGTCGCCGAAGGTCGGATTGATCAGTTCGCATTCGCCGGGGCCGCGGTGGCCGATCCTGGCGAGCTCCTCGTCCAGTGCGGCGGCGAAGGCGGGCGAGGCGGCCCGCGCCGCCGCCACATCACCCGTGCCCGCGATCTCCAACAGCGCCGAATCGGCGCGGCAGAGGGCGGCCAAACGCTCCACCGCGAGCATCGGTTTCGCCGATTCCAGCCGGTTCAGGTCGATCGCGACCTCGCCCGCGTTCTTGCCGCGGGCGTGCACGGCGGTGGCGGCGCCGGTCATCATGACTCCGATGGAGGCCGCCTGCCAGGCCTGGTGCAGCCGGTCGCGCCAGAGCAGCGCCCGCACGTGCAGTTGTTCGTCGGTGAGGGCCGCGATCTGTTCGGCCGTCAGCGCCTCGGTGTGCGAGGCGGCGTTGATCAGTTCCGCGGTCGCGACGAAACGACGGGCGGTGGCGATGACCCTGGAGGTGGCGCGCCAAGTGGCGGCGGTGCTGGCCAGGCCCGTCGGCATCGGCGGCTTCCCGTGCGGCTGTAGCGGAATCTCGTCCGGGATGTTGCCGTAGGCGTCGCGGCGGATGCTCTCCTCGTCCCAACCCGGCATGTTCTCGGCGGCCAGCACGCCGATCGAGGCGTTGATGTAGATGTGGTGGCCGAGCACGGTGGTCACCCGGCTCGTCCAGTGCTCCAAAGCGATTCCGTCGAGCGCGATCATGGTGCCCATCGCCTCGTTGGCGAGCCGGATCGCACCCGCGTGCAGGTCGATGGTGAGCGGCGTCATCGGACCGGGCAGCGCCTCGGAGGTGTTGGTGGCGGTGTGCACCGGATAACGCGGGTCGACGCGGTCGTCGAACTCGCCCTCCAGCCCCTCGGGGGCGACGTCGACCAGACGGTGCCGGTCGGAGGTGGCGGCGCGCGAGGGAATCACGTGCGCGGGCAACGGGATCGCACCACTGCGCGTACGGAAGGAACCGCCCGACGGCTTGCGGCCGACCAGGCCGCGCACCAGATCGGCCGCCGTCTCCGCCGCGGTCCATCCGCAGCGGAACCCCCAGTCCTGCTGCGCCACCGAGGAATTCAGCAGCGGGCGGCGCGCCGACCAGCCCGGAACCCAGGCGGAGTAACGTACCCCGGCCGCGCGCATCAGCGCGCGCACTTCGTCGGTCGTCACCACGCCCGGTGCGGCCAGCTCGACCACGCCGATCCGGGGCGAGGTCGCCGCCACCACGAGGAAGCGGTCCAGGTCGTCGCTGTGCAGCAGCTGGAAACGACCACCGGACTTGACGCCGAGGATCGGTTCGAGCGCACGGCGGGTCTCGTGACCGATCCGGCGGCCCGCGACCTGCGCGGTGCGCACCAGCAGGTGGTCGGCGCCCGATTCCCGAAGCCGTTCGGCGACTTCGAATTCCGGTACGCCAGCCGAGCGTGCCCCCGCCACGACCGGAACCACCACGCGCGCACCGGCATTCCGCGCCGCCGTGGCCATCGCACCGACGCTCGGGCCTGCCAGGTGGACGACGGTGTCGCAGCCCGCGACGGCCTCGGCGCAGGCCGCGGCGTCGGCCGGATCGCCCGCGGTGAACCGCACGCGGGGGTCGACGAAGCGGTGCCACCGGCGGTCCAGGCCGGCCACGTCGTGCCCGGCGGCCAACAGCATGCGCGCCACCGCCCGACCGCTCGGCTCGGTGATTCCGGTGATCAGGACCCGCATCGATATCCTCTCCTCACTGCGCCACCACAAACGTGACGTCGTTCACACACCTTTGCCAGTACGCGACCGCACCAGCCGGTTCAGTCCCACTGAGCGGGAGGTGGCAATCAGCTACCGAGATGATCGGTATCGGGTCGCCCGCGGAGGGGCGACTGTCGCAGGCATGAGCGAACGCAGTGAGCGAATCGTGTGCCGGCGCGCATCGCGCATGCCGGAGCCGAGCGTCAGCGAGGCCCGGGCATGAGCGAAACTCTGGGCGCTCGCCGCTCGGTCGCGCCGCGGCCCGCGGCGGAGGTCGACGCCTACGACATCGACACCGAGGTTCTGGTCGTCGGCTACGGATGTGCCGGAGCGGCAGCGGCTTTCGAGGCGGCCCAGGCGGGCGCGCGGGTGCTGGTGCTGGAGCGCTCTGGCGGGCCGGGCGGCGCCTCGGCCATGTCGGGCGGCGAGATCTACCTCGGCGGCGGCACACCCATCCAACAGGCGTGCGGTTTCACCGACACCCCCGAGCAGATGGCGGCGTTCCTGCGTGCCGCGCTCGGCCCCGGCGCGGACGAGGCCAAGATCGAGCGGTACTGCGCCGACAGCGTCGAGCATTTCCACTGGCTGGTGGCGCGCGGTGTGCCGTTCCAGCCGACCCTGTGGGACGCGCCCGCCTGGGTACCGCCCACCGACGACGGACTCATGTGGCTCGGCGAGAACAGCTGGCCGTTCACCGAACTCGCGACGCCCGCCCCGCGCGGACACCGGCCCGCCGCCAACGATTTCGGCGGCAAGCTGCTCATGGACGTGCTCACGGCGGCGGCCGAGCACGCTGGTGTGACAACACAATTCGACAGCTACGCGACGAATCTGATCAGCGCCGAGGACGGCACGATCACCGGCGTCACCGCGCGCCGCTACGGCCGCGAGTTCGCGGTGCGCGCGCGGCGCGGCGTCGTGCTCACCACGGGCGGGTTCGTCGACGACGACCGGATGCTGGCCGCCCACGCGCCCCGCCTGCTGCACCACACCAAGGTCAGCGCGGGCACCGACGACGGCAGTGGTATCCGGATGGCACAGGCGGCGGGCGCGGCGGTGCGCCACATGTCCGCGGGACAGGTAGGCATCGCGCTGATCCCCGGATTCGCGGCCCGCGGCATGGTCGTCAACGGCCGCGGCGCGCGCTTCGTCAACGAGGACACCTACCCGGGCCGCATCGGCCAGGCCGCCCTGTTCCGGCAGGACAACATGGACGTCTGGGTGGTGCTCGACGAACAGGCCTACGAGGCCGTGCCGGAACCGCAGCGCTGGGGCGTGCGCCCCACCCACGTCGCCGAGACCGCCGAGGAGCTCGGGCAGCTGATCGGCACCCCGCCCGGCGCGCTCGCCGCGACCATCGCCAGGTACAACGAATTCGCCTCGCGCGGTGTGGATCCCGATTTCCACAAGGCGCCGCGCTGGCTGCGTCCGCTGACCGCTCCGCTGGCCGCCATCGACGTGCGCGCGGGGGTGCGCCCGCCCGCGGAGACCGGCGACCGGCGCGGCACCGGCGCCTCGGTGTTCACCCTCGGCGGCCTGCACACCACCGTGGACGGCGCGGTGCTCGATCTCGACGGCACGCCGATCCCGGGGCTGCTCGCCGCGGGCCGCGCCAGCTCCGGCCTGCACGGCGAGGGCTACATCAGCGGCACGTCCCTCGGTGACGGCACGTTCTTCGGCCGTCTCGCGGGCCGCACCGCCGCCGGCTGAGCGCCGGAAATCCCAGCTCACATGGTTCCGATCACCGGGACTGACCTACCGGACGCGGGGTGGACCGCCCTAGCGTCACCACCATGGCGGGGGCCGCGCGCGCGGTTCCCGGCCCGACGAAACACAGGAGGACACCCGTCATGACCAACAAGGTGCTCGATCGGGTCCGTGACCTGCTTCCGGCGATCCGCGAGCGCGCCGCGGACACCGACGCGCAGCGGCGGGTCCCGGTGCAGAGCATCCGGGAGCTGACCGAGGCAGGCGTGTTCCGGATGCTGCAGCCCGCCCGGTTCGGCGGTGACGAGTCCTCCCCCGTGGCCTTCTACGAGGTGATCCGCGCGATCGCCTCGGCGTGCCCGTCCACCGGCTGGGTGTCCTCGGTGCTCGGCGTGCACCCGTGGCAGCTCGCGCTGTTCCCGCTGGAGGCTCAGGAGGAGGTGTGGGGCGCCGACTCCGACACTCTCATCTCCTCGTCCTACGCGCCGACGGGCATCCTGACCCCGGTCGAGGGCGGCTACGAGGTGAGCGGACGGTGGAGCTTCTCCTCCGGCTGCGATCACGCCGAGTGGGCGTTCCTCGGCGCGCTGGCGCCCGACGAGAACGGCAGGCCCAGCGACTATCTGACGATCTTGGTGCCGTGCGCGGACTACGTCATCGACGACGTCTGGCACGTGGTCGGCCTGTCCGGCACCGGCAGCAACGACATCGTCATCGAGAAGGCGTTCGTGCCGCACCACCGCGCCTACAGCGCGACCGAGCAGTCGCAGCTGCGCGGGCCGGGCCAGGAGGCGAATCCCGCTCCGCTGTACAAGATTCCGTTCGCGGGTGTCTTCTCCAACACCATCACCGCGCCGATCATCGGCGCCGCCCAGGGCGCCTACGAAGCGCATATCGAGCGGATGCGGGAACGGGTCCGGCTGTCCTACGGCGGCCAGAAGGTGGCCGAGGACGCTTTCGCCCACGTCCGGGTCGCCCGCGCCGCCTCCGAGATCGACGCCGCGATTCTGCAGATGGAGCACAACATCTCCGAGCAGCTGCGCTATGCCGAAGCGGGCGAGCCGATTCCGGACGAAGTGCGCCTGCGCACCCGCCGCGACCAGGTGCGCGGCACCGAGCGGGCAATTCAGGCGATCGAGCTGCTCTTCGACAACTCCGGCGGCCACTCGATCCGCAAACCGAATGCGATCGAACGGCATTGGCGCGACGCGCACGCGGGCAGCGTGCACGTGATCAACGACGTGGAGCGCGCGCTGGCCATGTTCGGCCGCGGCGAATTCGGCCTGACCGTCGAAGATCGGATGGTGTGACGGTGGCGCTCACCGCGGAGGAGACCACCCGCTGGGTGACGGTCGACGGACTGAAACTTCGCTACCACGAGGCGGGTTCGGGTCCGCCGCTGGTGCTGCTGCACGGATCGGGTCCCGGCGTGTCCGGCTGGGCCAACTTCGGCGGCAATCTCGCGGCGCTGTCCGAGCATTTCCGGTGCCTGGTGCTCGACCAGCCGGGCTTCGGCGCCAGCGCGCGCCCGGAGGTCTACGACCGCAACTATCTTCGCATCTCCGCCGACGCCGTGATCGGCCTGCTCGACAGCCTGGAGCTGCCGAGCGCGCACCTGCTCGGCAATTCGATGGGCGGCGCGGTGGCCACGCTCGTCGCCCTCGATCACCCCGGGCACGTCGACCGGCTGGTGCTGATGGCGCCGGGCGGGGTGGGGGTGAACGTGCTGGGTCCCGAACCGTCCGAAGGCATTCGGCGACTGCTCGACTTCACCGCCGACCCGACGCGCGAGCGAGTGCAGGCCTGGCTGCGCACCATGGTCTTCGACGAGCGGATCCTCACCGACGAGCTCGTGGACGCACGCCTGGCCGCCGCGGCGGAACCCGCTGCCATCGCCGCCATTCGCGACGCCTACGCCACGTTCGCCGATCCCGCACTGGCCGAACGGGTTCCGCTGTGGGCGCGGCTGCGCGGCCTGCGCAACGAGGTGCTGATGCTGTGGGGCCGTGACGACCGGGTGACCCCGGTCGAGGGCGCCCTGCTCCCCTCGCGGCAGCTGCCGAACGTCGATCTGCGGCTGTTCGGGCGCTGCGGGCACTGGGTGCAGATCGAACGCAAGGCGGCCTTCGAACGCGCCGTCGCCGATTTCCTCCGGCACGGGCTGTAAGCCGCGGTGCGGGCGTGCCCACCGGCCCGCCCGCACCGAAAATCGAAGGCGCCCTTCCCGACCGGACGATAGCCTCGGCCCATGACGTGGACCGCCCCCGAGATCGAACGGACACCCACCCCGCTCGTCGCCGACGAGCGACCCATGCTGCAAGCCTGGCTCGATCGGCACCGCGAGACCCTGCTCTGGAAGTGCGCCGGTCTGAATGCCGAGCAGCTGCGCGCGCGCCCGCTGGCGCCGTCCGGCCTCTCGCTGCTCGGCCTCGTCCGTCACATGAGCGAGGTGGAACGCGGCTGGTTCCGCATCGCCGCGGCCGGTGCGCCGCTGGACTACCTCTACTGTTCGGAGGACAACCCGGACGGCGATTTCGACGACGTCGCCGACGCCGATCCCGAGGACGCCTTCGCCACCCATCACCGCGAGGTGCGCGCCGCCGATGCCGCGGTCGCCGCGCTCACGCTGGACCACACGTTCACGCACCCACTGCGCACCGCCGTCTTCAGCCTGCGCTGGGTGTATGTGCACATGATCGAGGAGTACGCCCGCCACCTCGGCCATGCCGATCTGCTGCGCGAACACATCGACGGTCGCACGGGACACTGACCACACCGGCATGGCGCACTTACGATGCTGATCGTGTCTGATGTTGTGCGTGACGGTGATTCGGGCGCCGGGCCGGTCGGGCAGGGTGCCTGGTGGAGGGATCCGGTGTTGCTGGTGCGTGGGGATTTCGAGCGTGTGTGGGGGCTGCTGGATTCGGCGCCGGACGCTCAGGCCCGCTCGGTGGCGGCGGTATATCGGGCATCGGCACATCTGCACCGTGACGCTTCGCCTGCGGTGCGTCGGCAACTGCTGGCGCTGGACGCCGCCCGGTACGGACACCGAGAGCTGGCCGCCAGGATCACCGCCGTACCCGTGGACGGGGGAGAACACGCGCGGTGGGGGGTGGAGTGGGCCACTGCCAGCCAGGTCGATTCCCGTTTTCGATACGCCCTGACCGGCTGGAAGGTGCCGTCTGTGGCGACAGCCGTGGTGGATGGCCGTGCCGTCGCCGTGGGCCCGTCGTGGAGCGGCGGCAATAACAGCAGGGCACTTCGGGTGTGGGACCTGATGACCGGCGAGCAGATCGGCGAGCCCTTGGTCGGCCACGACGGTTCGGTGCGAGCGGTGGCGACGGGAGCGATGAACGAGCGCCCTGTCGCCCTCACCGGAAGCGAGGACGGAACGGCGCGGGTGTGGGACCTGGTCGGCCACAGGCAGATCGGCGAGCCCCTGGCCGGCCACGACGGCTGGGTGCTGTCCGTGTCGACGGCCCTGGTGGACGGCCGCCTCGTTGCGGTCACCGGCGGTACCGACCACACGGCGCGGGTGTGGGACCTCGGCACCGGACGGCAGATCGGCGTTCCGTTGGCAGGCCACAGCCACTGGGTGGTGGCGGTGGCGACAGCCGTGGTGAACGGCCGTCCCGTCGCCGTCACCGGCAGCTGGGATGCCACGATCCGGCTATGGGACCTGCGTACCGGAGTGCAGGTCGGCGATCCGCTGACCGGCCACACCGATCAGGTGCTGGCGGTGGCGACGGCCGTGGTGGACGGTCGGCCGGTCGCCGTCACCGGAAGCAATGACAAGACGACAAGAATGTGGGATCTCACCACCGGTGAACAGGTCGGCAATCCTCTGACCAGCCACTCTCACAAGGTAGGGGCCGTCGCGACAACCATGGTGAACGGCCGCCCGGTCGCCCTCACCGGCGGCGGGGACGCCACGGTCCGAATGTGGGACCTGACGACCGGCGAGCAGTTCAGCGACCCGCTGACCGGCCACACCGATCAGGTGGGCGCCGTGACGGTGGAGGATGTGGACGGTATCGCCGTCGCCGTCACCGCCGGTGCGGTCACCGATACCGATCACACGGTACGCACGTGGAGCCTGCGGGAGCGCCGCCGGACCGCCGAACCCTCGGATGGGCCCAGCGGCACCGTGGTCGCGATGGCGACGGCGACGGTGGACGGGCGGTCGGTCGCCGTCACCGGCAGCGGCGACGGCACGGCCCGCATATGGGATCTCGCCGCGGGTGAGCGCATGGGCGCCCCCCTCACCGGCCACACCGGTGAGGTGCACAAGGTGGCGGCCGGGACGGTGGAAGGCCGCCCGGTCGCCGTCACCGGCGGCCACGACGCACTCCGGCTGTGGGACCTTGCCACGGGTGACCCCCTCGGCGAACCGCTGACCGACCCCGACGGACCCACCATCGCGCGGGCCATGGCAATGGTGGACGGCCGTCTCCTGGCCGTCACCAGCGGCGGCCATCGCAGCGGCAGACCCCTGCGGGTATGGGACCTGGCCGCCCGCGAGCCGATCGGCGGATTCCCCGCAGGCCGCCGCCGCGGCTACGCCGACAAGGTGATCGCGGTGACGTTGGGGCAGCTGGACGGCAGGCCGGTCGCCGTCACAGGCGCCGACGACCGAACGGTACGCGTGTGGGACGCGACCACGGGGAAGCAGCTCGGTGAGCCCCTGAGCGACCATGACTGCTCGGTGCGGGCAGTCGCCACGGCGGCGGTGGAAGGCCGCCTGATCGTGGTCATCGGCAGCGACAACATGACAGCGCGAACAGCAGACCTGACCACGGGCCTGCTGATCGGCGAACCTCTCCGCGGCCACACCGACGTGGTGTGCGCGGTGGCCGCGGGCACGGTGGACGGACGCCCCATCGCTGTCACCGGGAGCTGGGACGCCACGGTGCGCGTGTGGGACGCCATGACGGGCGAACAGATCGGCGAGCAGCTGGTGTTCCCCGCGATGGTGAACGCGGTCGCCGTGACGCCGGATGGGCGCCTGGCAGTCGGATTCGGCACGGAGCTGGCCATCCTGGCCCCGCGCTGACCCCGTCCTCCTCAGCCCTCCCGGCAGGGCCGGGACCTAGCGCAGATGCTCGGCGACCCAGCTCGCGATCTGGGTCCGGGAATCGAAGCCGAGTTTGGTCATGATGTGGTCGACGTGGCTTTCCGCCGTCCGCACCGAGATCACCAGTTCGGCCGCGACGCGTTTGTTGCTGTACCCGGCGGCGACCAATTTGGCCACGTCCTTCTCCCGCCGCGTGAGCGCATCGGCCGCAACGGGTTTGGGGGCACGCTCGACGACGATCGGCGCGGTGCCCAGCGCGTAGCGCACCGCCTCGTCGGTGTCCAGCGCGGCGCCGCTGTCGAAGGCGGCGCGAAACTCCTTGTCGCCCATCGCCCGATGCACCTGGTCACGCACCTTGTCGCCGACCACCTCGGTCATCGCGTGCGCCAGCCGCTGCTTGCTGCCGTGCCGCACCGTGGACGCCGCGCCCATCAGTCGCGCCGCCCGCACCCGATCGCCTTCGGCGGCCGACACCCAGGCCAGCCCGTCGAAACCCGAAGCGGTCCAGACACATCGGTCGAACAGCCGGAACTGCTCGACCGCGTGCCGCAGGTCGACGGCGGCGCGGTCCTGTTCGCCGTGGCGCCAATGATTCGTGCCCACTGCCCAATACGCGAGCCCGCCGAGCAGATGCGAACCGTGCTCGGCGGTTCTGGCCAGGAAGTGTTCGGCGATGGCGTCGGCGCGCTCGTCCTCCAGCACGAGCGCGCACACGTAGGCGAAGGCGAAGCTCTCCATCTCCGTGCCGTGGTGGGCGACCTCGCCCGCGCGTTCGGCCGCCGTGAGCGCGATCTCCA
Organism: Nocardia sp. bgisy118; assembly: GCF_057708605.1. Taxonomy (NCBI): domain Bacteria; kingdom Bacillati; phylum Actinomycetota; class Actinomycetes; order Mycobacteriales; family Nocardiaceae; genus Nocardia; species Nocardia sp. bgisy118. The sequence continues at coordinate 76,865 of NZ_JBYISM010000004.1, forward strand.
GCGCGCGGTGCGGATCGTTGCCGCTGAAGGCCAGCAGCGCCGAGAGCAGCGTCGCCTCCACCAGGACCTCGGCGGCGTCGAGTTCGGTGGCCAGCTCGACGCATTCGCGGGCGTAACGGGTGGCCTCGGCGTTGTCCGACAGCATCGCCGCGATCACCGAGGAGGCGGCGAGCGCCCTGGCCCGATCGACGGTGTGCGCCTTGTCTTTTGCGATCGCCTCCACCAGCCAGCGGTAGCCCTCCAGCAGGAACCGGTAGTGCTCCCAGAACGGGCGGAGTTCGGTCGCGATCTCCAGCGCCCGATGAGCGCCGTCCGGATCGGACAGCGAGAAGTGCAGCGCGGCACGCATATTGGCGTGCTCCCTGGTGACGTCGCGGAACCAGGTGACGTCCTCGCCGCCCCAGTAGGCGGTGCGGCCGCGACGGGCGATGCGGTGGTAGTGATCGCGATGGCGGATGCGCACGGCCCGTTCGTCGCCCGCGGCGGACAGCCGGGCCAGCGCGAACTGCCGCAGCGGCTCCAGCATGGTGTAGCGGCCGCTGCCGTCGCTGTCGTGCCGGTGCCCGAGCACCGATTTCTCGACCAGCCCGGTCAGCGCGTCCACCAGCGCGTCGGGCGGATCCACCACGCACACCGCCTCGGCCGCGTCCAGATCGAAGCCGCCCGCGAACACGGCGAGCTGCTCCCACAGCCGCTGCTCGTCGGGCGTACACAGGTCGTAGCTCCAGCTGATCGCGGCTTCCAGCGTCTGCTGGCGGCGTGGTGCGGTGCGCAGGCCCGTGGTGAGCAGCCGCATCGCGTCGTCGAGGCGGGCCAGCACCTGGTCGGGGGTGAACATCCGCAGCCGCAGCGCCGCCAGTTCCAGCGCCAGCGGAATGCCTTCGAGCCGACGGCAGATCGCCGCCAGGACGCCGAGATTGGCTTCGGTGACCCGGAATTCGGGGTTGGCGGCCGCCGCGCGGTCGATGAGCAGGCGCAGCGCCTCGCTCTCGCCCGCGACGATCTCCCCGGTCAGCTCGTCGGCCGCGGGGACGGGCAGCGGGGCGACCGGCATGACCTGCTCGCCGTCTACGCCGAGCGGCTCGCGGCTGGTCGCCAGGATCCGCACGCCCTCGGTGGCCGGGATCAGCCTGCTCACCAGCGCCGCGCAGGCGTCGATGAGGTGTTCGCAGTTGTCCAGGACGATCAGCAGGTTCTTGTCGGCGAGGAACTCGACGAGCCCGGCCAGCGGAGCGCTGGTGTCGTCGCGCAGGCCGAGCGCCTGCGCGACGCTCAGCGCCACCAGATTCCCGTCGTGGACGTGGGCCACCTCGACCAGCCACACCCCGTCGGGAAACGCCCGCCGGACCGACTCGCCCACCCGCCGTGACAACCGGGTCTTGCCCACGCCGCCGGGCCCCGTCAGGGTGAGCAGCCGTGTGGTGGACAGCAGCCGTTTCGCCGCGGCGACCTCTTCCCCACGTCCGACGAAGCTCGTCACCTCCGCGGGGAGATTTCCTGTCACGTGCCGCACCACGCCGATTACCTTCGCACGTGCGGCCGACACGGCGGGCGTTTTGCCGCTATTCGGGCGCCGATGCCATGCGGTTGGCGGCCCGCACCAGGGCCGCGAGCGAGGCCGCGAGCACGGAGTCGCCGCGACCGCAGCACCAGCCGGTCCGCTCCCCCGCCCGGTATTCCAGATAGGCGATCGCACCGCCATCGCCTGCCGCGCCGATCGTCTGCTGAGTCAAGGTCAGCACCCGCACCGGCAGGCCCGCCGCCGCCAGCGCGGCGGTGAGCGCCTCGACCGGTCCAGCGTCGCGGTGCTCGCTGGTCGACGTCTCCCCGCCGACGGTGAGCGTGATGTCCGTGGTCGTGGCGCCGGTGTTCCACTGCTTCAGCACCACCGGAGCGGATTCGGCGTCCGCCAGGTACGCGGCGGTGAACAGCTCGTGCAGCTCCGCCGCGGTGATCTCCAGTCCGGTGTGGTCGGCGTGTACTTGGACGCGGCGGGCGAACTCGATCTGCCACCGCCGCGGCAGGTCGAGGCCGTATTCGGTGTGCAGCAGGTAGGCGATGCCGCCTTTGCCGGACTGGGAGTTGACGCGGACGACGGCGTCGTAGGAGCGGCCGAGGTCGGCCGGGTCGATCGGCAGATACGGTACGCGCCAGTCGATCTCGCGCTCCGGCCGCCCGGTCGCCGCGGCGCGGGCGCGGTGGTCGGCCATGCCTTTCTTGATGGCGTCCTGATGGGTGCCGGAGAACGCGGTGTGCACGAGCGCGCCCACGTACGGGTGACGTTCGTGGATGGGCATGCGGGTGCAGTACTCGACCGTGCGCGCGATCTCGTCCACATCGGAGAAGTCGATCATCGGATCGACGCCCTGCGCGTGCAGGTTCAGCGCCAGCGTCGCGAGATCGACGTTGCCGGTGCGCTCCCCGTTGCCGAAGACGCAGCCCTCCACCCGCTGGGCGCCGGCCAGCACCGCCAGCTCGGCGCAGGCGACGCCGGTGCCGCGGTCGTTGTGCGGATGCACCGAGAGGATCACGCTGTCGCGGCGGGACAGGTTGCGGTGCATGTACTCGATCTGGTCGGCGTACACGTTCGGGGTGGCCACCTCGACGGTGGCGGGCAGGTTCAGCACGACGGGTCGTTGCGGGGTGGCGTCCCACAGGGTCGTCATGCGGTCGCACAGGTCGAGCACGAAATCGGGTTCGGTCAGATTGAACACCTCCGGCGAGAACTCGAATCGCACCGAAGGCAGGTCACCGGCGAACTCGAGCACGTCGCGGCCGCCCGCCAGGATCAGCTCGCGCAGCGCGTCGCGGTCCTTGCCGAGCACCACCTCCCGCCAGGTCGGAGCGGTGGCCGTGTACATGTGCACGACCACCTCGTTGCGCAGGCCGCGCACGGACTCCACTGTGCGTTCGATGAGATCGCGCCGCGCCGCGGTGAAGACGACGATGGTCACGTCCTCGGGCGCGAGATCGGTATCGGCGAGCAGCCGTACGAAATCGAAATCGGTCTGCGAGGCCGACGGGTAGCCGACCTCGATCTCCTTGTAGCCCATGGCGACCAGCAGTTCGAAGAAGCGCCGCTTCCGGTCGCGGTCCATCGGCTCGGCGAGCGCCTGATTGCCGTCGCGCAGGTCCACCGGGACCCAGAGCGGCGCGGCGGTGATCCGCGCGTTCGGCCAATCACGCTGTGCCAGTGGGATATCCACACGGTCGTAGACGCTGTGATACCGGTGCGACAGCATCCGCGAATGCCGCTGTCTGTTCCAGTCCGGCGCACCGGCGGCGAAAGGCCCGGCGGGGGTATCGATGGTGGGGAAAACGCTCGTGGTCATGGAGGTTTCTGCTGCTTTCCGGCCGAGACGGCCTGCGCATACGAAGCGATGACCGGCCACGACGAAGCCCCACGGCGGGCGGCCGGTCGGTCAGGCCCCGCCGTGGCGGCTAAGCAGAAGCATGCGCGTCATGATGGCTAGACTATACACAACTCCTCAGACAAGTAGAGAGGTTCGGATGGTCTCGCAGGTTCGCCGCCACCCGCTCGCCGCACAGGCGGCCGAGCTGTTGCTGACCCGTGTGCGCGCGGGCGAATGGCCGCTCGGACACCGCCTGCCCGGCGAGACGACGCTGGCCGCGCAGCTCGGCGTCGGCCGGTCGACGCTGCGCGAGGCCATCCGCGAACTGGCGGGCAAGGGCGTGCTCGACAGCCGTCAGGGCGCGGGGGTGTTCGTCACCGCGCTGGACGTGACCGAGGAATGGGACGCGGTGCTGCGCCGCGCCGCCATCGCGTCGGTGATCGAGGCCAGGATCGCCATCGAGGCCGAGGCCGCCGCGCTCGCCGCCGCCCGGCGCACGCCCGCGGACCTGCGGGCGATCCGGCGCGCCCTGGCCGCACGCGAGGCTCGGGGCGAGCCGGTCGATGAGCACGTCGACGCCGACATGGCGTTCCACCGCGCGGTCATCGTCGCGGCGCACAACGACGTGCTCACCCAGCTCTTCGACAGCTTCCTGCCCCGCCTGCGTCAGGCCATGATCGACATGCTGAAGATTCGCCCCGTGCCCTCCGAACCCGAGGACCACGAGGCGCACATCCGGCTGGTCGATGCCATCGCCCACCGAAATCCCACGGCCGCAGCCGAATTCAGCCGCGCCCATCTCACCGCACTGAAAGCGGCGTTCTCGTGACTGCCGAGGAAGGAACATCCGTGACCACACCCGTGCTCGAGCTGACCGACGTGACCTTCCGCCGCGACGGCAAGCAGATCATCGACGGCATCTCGCTCACCGTGCGCGCGGGCGAACACTGGGCACTGCTCGGGCCCAACGGGGCGGGTAAGAGCACGCTGCTCGGATTCTGCGGCGCGGTCACCTTTCCCACCTCGGGCACGGTGCGCATCTTCGGCGAGCGAATGGGGCGCGTCGAACTCGCGGCGCTGCGCCACGCGATCGGCCACGTCAATCCGCGCCATCCGCTGCGCTATTCGCTCACCGTTCGCGAGGTCGTGCTCACCGGCCTCACCGCCACCATCGACACCCCGATGCGCTGGACACCCACCGCGGAGCAGTTGCGCAGGGCCGACGCCATGATCGAGTCCGTCGGCCTGAAAGGCAAGGGGGACAACACCTGGCCGACCCTCTCGCAGGGTGAGCGCGGGCGCACGCTGATCGCCCGCGCGCTCGTCGCCGAACCACGGCTGCTGCTGTTCGACGAGCCGACCACCGGTCTCGACGTGGCCGCCCGCGAACAGCTGCTGGAGACCATCGACGGCCTCGACCGCACCCATCCCGAGGTCGCGTCGGTCCTGGTGACCCACCATCTCGAGGAACTGCCGACCAGCACGACGCACGCCCTGCTCATCGCGGACGGCCGCACCGTCGCCGCGGGCCCGGCCCGCGACACCCTCACCACCGACGCCGTCTCCGCGGCCTTCGACCATCCCGTCGAGGTCGCCTACGACCGCGGACGCTGGACCGCACGCGCGAAGGTCGATCCGCTTCGCACCTTCGCCCGGTGACGCGGACGCCAGGCCACGGAGCGCTCAGTCCCCGTCGCGGCGTGCGGCGTCGAGGCGAGCTTCGGCCTCGGCCAGCTCACGCAGCGTGAGCAGCTGTTTGCGGGTCATGAAAACGTCACCGAAGGCGAGCGGCCGGGCGACGATTCGCGGTGTACCGAAGCGCGCTCGAACCACGAGCCGAGTGCCCGCCCCCTCCGGGCGCACGGCGTATGTCACGGCGATCCGTCCGGCGACCAGCGTGATGTGGCGACCGAGGACGAACGACTTCAGGTCGAAGGCCGACATGAATCGCTGACCGACCTCGAGTTCGGTGAGGTGCGGGTCGCGCTCACGCGGGCTGCGCTTGCCCCAGTTGTCCAGCAGATCGTAACTGTATGGCGCGACCCGCAATTGACACAGCCAGCTGTAGACCAAGCACGGCGACGCGGCGATGCTGATGGCCCGATCGGCTTGCAGCCCACGGGGTTCCAGCTCGTCGCACGGCAACGGAGCGTCGCGCTCGGCTTCGGTGGCGCCCCAGACCGTTCCGCTGATCATGCCGCGGCCGCGATTCGGCCGAGCATGCGCCGCACCACGAACGCGTGACCGCCGCTGCCGACCACCAGCGCGCGATAGATCCTGCCGTGCAGACCGGGAAAATCCCCTCTGCTCACGGCCCGCACCCTGGTCCGGCTCGGCCCCTCGTCATCGAGTTCGAAGATCAGCTCGTAACGGGAGAACCAGTGCTGCCCGTGCATCGCGAACCGGGCCGGTTCCTCGGCGGTGTCCAGGACGAATCCGGAGGGAACGGTGGCTGGGTCGTGCGGGTCCTTGCAGACGACTCGAAGCAGCGCTTTCCAGGTCCGGTCGCGATTCGCGTCGACTTCTCTGGCATGCTCGTCGATATAAGACAATCGCTCCATATAGAAGGAACGTACTAGTAGATGGCGCCACCCCGCAAGCACGACACCGATGTGATCCTCGACGCAGCGCGCGCCCTCGTGCTCGCCGACGGACCGCGCGCGGCCAGCGTGGCGGCCATCGCCAAAGCCAGCGGCGCGCCGGTCGGCACGCTGTACCACCGCTTCGGCAATCGCAACGGCGTGCTCACCGCCGCGTGGATTCGCGCGCTGGATCGCTTCCAGCAGCGGACCTTGGCGGCCGCGGACCACCCCGACCCCGTCGAGGCCGGGGTCGCCATGGCGGGCGCGGCCATCCGTTTCGGCCGTGAGCTGCCCGAGGACGCCAGGCTGCTGCTCGAGCTGCGCCCGCGCGACCTGCTCGACGGCGGCCCCGACGCGGAATTCCGCGCCCGGCTGGACCGGATGAACGCGCCGCTGATCGACCACCTGCGCCGCGTCACCCGCGACCTGTTCGGGACAGAAGGGCACCGGGAGATCGACGCGGTCAGCCGCGCGGTGGTCGACCTGCCCTACGCCGCCCTGCGCAGGCACGCGCACGCCCCGGCGCTGCCGGACTGGCTGGACGCCGACCTGGCCGCCGCCACCCGAGCCCTGCTCGAGTCGTACCGCCGCTGAGCAGCGTGTTCAGTCGCCCGCGACCAGCGCGGGGGTGAGTTCGTCGAGCCCGCCGATGACCTGAGCGGCGAGCGCGACGGCATCGGGGTCGAGCGGATACTCCGGACGCGGCGCGGCGATCACGCGCATGCCCGCGGCGTGCGCGGCGCGCAACCCGTTGCTCGAGTCCTCCACGGCCGCGCAGTCGGTCGACTTCTTGCGCAGGAAGCCCGCGACCGCCACGTACACATCCGGCGCGGGCTTGCCGCGATCGACCTCCTCGGTGGAGAACGTCACGTCGAAGAACTCGATCAGCCCGGTGCGGCCGAGGACGGTGTCGATCAGCGTCCTGGGCGAGGAGCTGGCCACCCCGAGCGGCCAGTTCTCGCTCATCCGCTGCACCGCGGACACGGCGCCGGGCAGCAGCGGCACCGTCCGGTCGTAGTGCGCGGCCATCCGCTCGATGACGTCGTCGGCCACCCGTTCCGGCGGCTCGCCGACCCCGAGCTCACCGCTGAGATATTCCGACCACTCCCCCGTGCTCATGCCCATCAGTCGCTTCTGCGTATCCGGTAGCCAGCGGCCGCCCTTCTCGGCGACGTACTCGCGCCGCACCTGCTCCCAGACCGGTTCGGAGTCGATCAGCACGCCGTCCATGTCGAACACGACTGCCGTAATACGCATCGGTGCAACGCCTTTCGCCGTTCACGAGGGCACGCCCGCCGGGCCGTCACGGACCGGCCGCGCCGAGCTCGCGTGGTGTATCGGTAGACCTGATGGGTGAACGGGTACCCAGCGTAGGGGTGTCCGATTCCCCGCGCGGCCCGGGGCCGCCGGTACGCGCCTCCCCCGCCGCGCGAGCATCCCACGGGCAACCGATAACTTGTTCTCATGAACGAAGAGCAGGCCGGCGCCCCGCTGCCGAACCAGGAGCACCACGAGGGCGGGTTCCGGCCGATGACCGAGTTGATCGACGCCGCGGCCAACGAGGTCGACATCTCCCGCGGCGGGCCGCACTACGGCGCCTTCATCGAACAGGTGCGCGGCCTGATGGACCGGGCCCGGCTCTCGTCGCCGTCCGACGAGCTGGCGCTGGAGACCATCGCCGTGCTCAAGGAGCTCAACGACAAGCTCGACGCCGCGGTCGTCGACGAGTGGTCGGCGCCCGCCTGGACCCGGGTCGACCTGCCCGCTCGCGGCAACGTCACGCTGCCGCCCTTCGTGGTGGACCGGGCGGACGGGGACGGCGTCGAGGCCCGCATCACCTTCCGCACGTACCACCTCGGCGGCAACAAGGCCGCGCACGGCGGTCAGATCGCGGTCGGCTTCGACGACCTGCTCGGCATGGCGGCCGCCGTGCACGCGGGCGGGGTGACCCGTACCGCCTCGCTCACCATCGACTATCGCTCGATCACCCCGTTGAACACCGAGCTGCGGCTGCGCGCGTGGGCCGAGCGCAGGGACGGCCGCAAGGTCTACGTCCGGGCCACCCTGCACGACGGCGATCGGCTCTGCGCCGAAGCCAACGGCCTGTTCATCGTGCTGAAGCCCGGCCAGCAGTAGCCGGGGGCCCGCCGGGCGCGGTCGCGAACCGATAGTTGGCCGGGTCGGGCGTGCGCTGCATCAGCGCGCGATGCCGGGCGGGGGTCCACGGCCACAGTTCCGGCTTGCCGTCCTTGCCGAGATACCAGCTCTGGCAGCCGGTGGCCCACACCGTCTTGGGCAGGGCGGCGCGCAGTCGCGCGTAATAGCGCTCGGTAGCGGCCTCGGTCGGTTCGACGGTGTCGAATTCCCCCGCGCACCAGCGGCGGATCCAGCCGAGGATGTGCTCGGCCTGCGTCTCGGCGATCAGCGTGAGCGGGTAGTTGCCCACCGGGCTGTGCGGTCCGATGAGCAGAAACATGTTCGGAAAGCCGGGCAGCGCAACGGTTTCGAAGGCCTGCGGCCCGTCCGCCCATGCCTGGTCCAGGGTGCGGCCGTCCGCGCCGACGATGCCCATCGGCCGCATGAAGGCGTGCGCGTCGAAGCCGGTCGCCAGCACCAGCACGTCCAGTTCGTGCACGCGGCCGTCGGCCGTGACGACGCCGCGCGGCACGAGGTGGTCGACGGTGCTGGTCACCACGGCCACGTCGGGACGCTGGACGGCGCGGTAGAAGCCGCCCGAGATCACCAGCCGCTTGCACATCGGCTCGTACTCCGGTGTCAGCGCGGCGCGCAGGGCCGGATCGCGCACCGTGCGCAGGTTGGCCCGGCAGAACCCGGCGACCATCTCGCGCCTCGGCCCCGGCTCGATGAGCGCGCCCATGAGGAACTCGAAGATCCGGTGGGTGACCGCGTAGCCGAGTTCGTCGAGCACCGGGAAACGCCGATGCGCGGCGCGAGTGAGCCGGGAGTAGCGGCCGTTCGGCAGCGGCGCGACCCACTGCGCCGTGCGCTGGAACAGCGTCAGCCGCCCCGCTTTTCCGGCCAGATCGGTCACGATCTGCACACCGGTCGAGCCGGTGCCGAGCACACCGACGCGCTTGCCGGTCAGCTCGATGCCGTGATCCCAGCGCGCCGAATGGAAAGCCGCGCCCGCGAAGTCGTCCAGGCCGGGCAGGTCCGGCGTCCTGGGGTGGTGCAGGATGCCGGTGGCGCACAACACGAAGTCGTAGCGCTCGCGCGCGCCCTCGGCGGTCGTCACCGTCCACCGCCCGTTCGCGAACTCCGCGCCGCACACCTCCGCGCCGAACCGAGTGATGCTCGGCAGCCCGTACTCGTGCGCCACCCGCGTGAAGTACTCCTCGATCTCGGCCCCCGGCGCGAAGAACTGCGACCAGTCGGGGTTCTTCGCGAAGCGGAACTGATAGAACCGCGACGGCACATCGCAGGTCAACCCGGGATAGGTGTTCTCGCGCCAGGTGCCGCCGAACCGGTCCGACTTCTCGAAGATCGTGACATCGCGAAAACCCGCGCGCAGCAACGTGATCGCCATGCAGATTCCCGACATCCCCGCGCCGATCACCGCGATCGCGGGCTCGCGCGGCGCGCTCATCGGACGCTCCGCCCAACGAGACGACCGCCGCCACGGACCAAATCACGCATACGACACCGCGTCGCCTCCCGGTCGGCGGCCACCATCAGGCCGCGCCGGCCCGGCGACGGCCCAGCCCAGTCCGCCGCCCGCACCGACCACAGCCGGGCGATGGCCTCGGCCGTGACAAAGCACCGCGGCTTCGCTCTCATACTTCAACGCTATGGCGCGCGACCGTCCTGCGGAAGGCCTCGCGACGACAGGAGTCCGGAGAACCTCGCTCACCGCGTGACGACGAATACCCAGTACCCGATGATCAGCGCGGTCAACACCGCCGGGATGGCCGCCACGCTGGGGGTGACAGCCGCGCGGGCGAGGTCGCGGATCGGTCGGCCGGAGTCGGAGATCATGTCGAACGGGTGCGGGCCGGATGGCGACGGGGTCTGTAACTGCTGCGCTACGGAGGCGAAGAGGCGCCGGTAGCGGCGTTCCAGGCTCAGGTAGTACCCGTCCAGGCCCCAGAAGATCCACGCGGGCGCCAGCGCGGGCAGGATCAACTCCGATCGATACTGGGCCTGCGCGGTGAGCAGCGCGAAGATCACCGAGACGAGGGTCACCGACCACCCGCGCACAGTGAACGACTGCTGACTCAATCGCGCGATGATCGTCTGCAATATCTCGAGATGCTTGACTCGGTAGTCGGTATTCATATGGAGCCGATCTCTTTCTGACACAGGGTGATTCGTCCACACGCCGGCGCGGCGGCCATCCGCCCTTTCTCGATATGCCGCACGGTTTCCGGCGGTACACTCGCGGAAACCGAAGGGTTGCTGGTGGCGCCTTCGGCACGCCCGCGGCGGCGCGGGCGCGACGAACGACGCTGTCGTGCAAGAAGTTCTGCGACCGGAGACGGTGGTTCTGGGGAAAGTGATGACACGAGCTGAATTCGGCCGAGAGCTGCGACGACGTCGAACCCGGCAGGGGTTGACCCTCGGCGAGCTCGCCGAGCTGGTGCACTACAGTCGCAGCCATCTGAGCAAGGTCGAGAACGGGCACAAGTCGCCTTCCGCGCAACTGTCGCGCAAGTGCGACGCGGTCCTGTCCGCCGGTGGCGAACTGCACGCGATGGCTCCGGCGGACACCCGGCCGGAGAGCGACACCGGGCCCGGCCCCGACGCACGCGAATACGGGCACACGCAATGGAACCTGCGCCTGTATTCCGATGGCTCCGGGACATTCGAGATCGGTGAAGCCGGCGCGCCCGCCGTGACCGAGCTGCCGCAGCCCGCCGCCGCCTCCGCCGACACGCTGCCCGGCCTGGCCGCTCTGTTCGAGGAGACGAAGCGCCTCGGCCGCACCAGCAGCCCCAGCCTGGTGCTGCCGATGGCGATCACACAGGCGCACGTCGCGGACTCCTCGGCCCGGCAGAGCACGGGTGAGGATCAGCGGCGGCTGCTGCGGCACGCCGCCCGCACCGCGGAGTTCGCCGGGTGGATGGCGCAGGAGTGCGGTGACGACCGGGGTTCGCTGTGGTGGACCGACCGCGCGGTCGTGCTGGCCTCGGCCGCGGGCGACGAACACATGACCAGCTATGCCCTCGTCCGCAGGGCGGTGGTGAGCCTGTACCGCGGGGATTCCTCCGCGACGACCGGGCCCACCGAGCAGGTGCTCGCCGGCGACGCCATCCACCCCCGCATCCGCTGGCTGGCCGCGCTGGGCGCGGCCCAGGGGTACGCCATCGGCCTGGACCAAGCCAGCGCGATGCGCGCCTTGGACACGGCCGCAAGCCTTTTCGAACAAGCGCAGCGTCTCGAGGGTGACGAACAGCTCGGCCCGTCGGCCATGCACGGTCGTCCCCTCCTCATCGAGGCGTGGTGCCAATACGATCTGGGCAACCTCGCCGCGGCCGCCGCGCTCTTCGAGCGGGCGATGTCGCGGCCGCTGCCCTCGGACCGCGATCACGCGCGATTCGGTACGCGCCACGCGCTGGTGTACGCCGCGCTGGGCGAGCCGGATCGGGCGAGCGAACTGATCGGGCCACTGCTCGATGTCGTGCGCTCGGTCGATTCGGCGACGATCCGCGCCGACCTGCGCGACTTCGCCCGCACGATCACTCGTTTCCGTGGGCACCCCGGGACTCATGACATCCAGGCTGCCCTGATGGCGGCTCTGGTCAAGCGCTGAACAGCGCGTTGTCCGTTGCCGGTCGATCGGGCAACGGACAACGGCTGTCGGGGCGCCGCCCGCTGCCGGATGCTGGAGCAGAGCCAGGATCGGCAGCCGCGGGCCGGGCGTATGCGCTTGCGACCGTGCGCCGTTCGCGATTCGCCTGCCCGGAACAAGAGTGATCTGCCGGTAGATCGGGCTCGGCGTCCGAGACCTGGATGTGGCAACGACGTCTGTTCGGACTGTGACCGCATATATACGGACCGGTGAGGATGGCGGTGGACGAATTGCAGCATTTATCGACTCCGGCACGAAATATGCGCGCACCGGGGCGCCGGGATAATAAACCGACCGGCACCTTTTCGAAAGTCGGTGTGCGACCCTTCATTTCGTCGGTCCACCCGATACCCGCGTTCACTCGGCAAAATGCTGGCTACAGGTGCAGAATGAAACCGATCCAGCGGTGGGCCGGTAGTCCGGCGCGGCGCTGCGGGTATGCGTGGCCCGAAAGTGGAGCGCTCGAGGAGGGGGTACAGCGAACTGGTCGCCTGCTTTAACTTTCGCCCGCCCAGCAAGGCTCGGTCGCGCACAGAATCCAGCCGTGCGGAGAGACGTTATTTCGAGGGATTACCCGTCATATGAAAATTTTTCTGAATTATCGCACGATCGACAGCGTATACGCCGTCGGTCAGATCTCGAAGCAGATGGCGCGCCATTTCGGCAGGGTGCACGTCTTCCGCGACCAGGAATCGCTGGCGCTGGGCGTGCTGTACTCCCGTCGCATCCGCGCCGCGCTCGACGACAGCGACGTGATGGTGTCGGTGATCGGCCGGCACTGGCTCGATGCCCGTGACAAACGAGGGGTACGGTGCATCGACAACGAGCGCGACTGGGTGCGCATGGAACTGCGCACCGCGTTCGAGCGCGGTATTCCGGTCGTTCCGGTTCTGCTGGACGACACGCTGCTCCCGGTGCCGGGAAGCCTGCCGGAAGACATTCGGAAACTGACCATCTCGCAGGGGTGGCGCATCCGGCACCAATCGCTCGACGCCGATATCGCCGGTCTGATCGAGCGGTTGTCGCCCGGTACCGAGCCGCAGGATCCGTCCGCGTCCGGGCCGGCGCAGGCGCCCCCGCCGCCGGCGCAGACCAATTCCGCGACCAGCGGCGGCATCGTGGTCGCCAATCAGAACGGACCTCAGAATGTCACGTTGAACGATCCCAGCGGGAGATGAGGTGCGCTTCTTCCCCGGATCGAACAGCAATGTCAACGCACAGAATCAGGTAAATATCGCGAAGCGCGGCGGCACGGTGGTTTCCAGTCAGAACGGCCAGCAGACCGTCAATATCTTCCACAGCAATGCGGTGCGCAGAGTCCGCCTGTGGTACGTGCTGGCGGTCCTGCTGCTGGTCGACATCGTGTTCATCTGGTACGCCCAGGCCGCCTACACCGGAGTTTCCGGCGACGGTGGCGACCAGTTCCGTGCGGCGACGAGCCTGCTGCTGATCGTCGCCACATTCGCGCTGGCGCGGCGATGTATCCGCGATCTGTTCGGCCGCTGGAAATAGAAGTGAACAGGTTTTCGTCGGGCACATCCGCGCGCGATGCACAATCTGGTGAAGGAATAGTTCATGAGCATCACATTCGATCACGAGGACGGCGTGTGCGGGATATCGAGGCGACCGGCCCTGAGTGGTCGCGAGATCGAGGTACTGCTGGCGTGGCTCGCTTCTGACTCGAAGGTGGAAGTCGGCCAGCGCCTGTATATCTCACCCGGCACTGTCAATACTCACCTGTCCCGGATCAGAGACAAGTATGCGGCCGTCGGCCGGCCCGCGCCCACCAAAGCCGCGCTCGTCGTGCGGGCGTTGCAGGACGCGCTCATCGGCATCGACGACTTGTAGTTCCCGGTGCGCTGTCCGTCGAATGGCCGACAGTGGAATCGGTTGCGCGACTGTAGTGTTCGGCGTGCTCGGGCGAAGCGGGAAAGGGAGTGTGAGCTGAATGAACGAACCGAAGGCAACCGTGCTGCCGGTCTATTTCGTTGCCGACGAGTCGTATTCGATGGCCGACGATGTGGGCGATCTGAATGCCGGGCTGGTCACCTTGTTCGACACCTTGCAGGGTGAATCGATGGCCGCGGCGAAGGTCAGGTTCTGTGTCCTGGGATTCTCCGATGACGCGCTGTGCTACCTGGAGCCGAGCGATCTGCGGTACGTGGACGGCGTACCGGAACTGCGTGCCCGTGGTTCGACGTCGTTCGCCGCGGCCTTTTCCGAATTGAGCAACCGTATCCCGCGCGATATCCGGGCACTGAAGTCCGACGGTTATCTGGTGAACCGGCCTGCGGTCTTCTTCCTGACCGACGGCGCCCCGAATCCCGGCGACGGCTGGGAGGCGGCGCACGCGCGACTGATGAGTTTCCCCGCCCGCCCGAACATCTTGGCTTTCGGCATCGGACAGGCCGACGCCGATGTGATCCGGCGAGTGGCGACCAACGCGAAGTACGCGTTCATCGCCGCGGCGGGGACCGATACCGGTGTCGCGATCTCGAAGTTCGTCACCGCACTCACCCAGTCGGTGATCAATTCGGGTACGGCGCTGGCGACCGGGCAGGCGACGTTGCAGGTGGAGAAGCCCGACGACTTCGTCTCGCTCGATGTGGATACCGTCTGATGGGCTGGTTGGGCAAACGGAACAAGCACGACGAGCAATCGGCGGCGGATTCGTCCCCGGAAGCGGAGGCGGAAGCCGAAGCGGACGTGGCGGCGCCCGAGCTCGCAGGCCGCCCGGACGCCTCGGGGGAGGCACAGGCGCCGGGCTGGCCGTCGAGAGGGCCGATCGTCGTCGGTGCGCCGACGCCCGCGTTCGAGCCCAAGGCGGTGGACAAGGAGTACGGCAGGACGCCCTATCGGGCCGACACCGTGATCGATGGCTGGTCCAGCGGTGCGTTCACGGTGCGGGCGGCATCGGTGCGGGGGTATCTGCACCGGTACGGCGGCGCGCCACGCCAGGACGATTTCGCCATCACCGTCGACCCGGAGCGTCAGCGCCTGGTCGTCGCCGTGGCCGACGGTGTGTCGTCGGCCAAGTACTCCCACGTCGGTTCGTCCACCGTCGTCCGCTATGCCACCCGATGGCTGGAGGAACCGCCGGAACCGCTCGCCGACGGCGGCTGGCACACCCTGTTCAAGAGCGCCGCGTGGACGCTGACCGAACAAGCGGCGGCGGTGCTGTCGCTGCCGGAGGCCGACGCCGAACAGGCGGAGCGGATGCTCGCCACGACCCTGGCTTGCGCGGTGTGCGAACCCCACCCCGACGGCGGCCTGTCGGCGGTGGTCGCCGCCGTCGGCGACTCCGGTGTCTGGTTGCTGACCGACGGGACATTCGTCCCGGTACTCGGTGGCAAAGAGCAGTCGCCCTCGGGGTTGTCGTGCTCGGCCGTGGTCGGTCTGCCCAGGGTGCCCAACGACGTCGCGCCCCAGCCGGTCATCATCGAGCCCGGTCAGGTGCTGCTGGTGGGAACCGACGGATTCGGCGATCCCCTCGGCAGTGGGGAGGGCGGCGTCGGCGCGCTGTTCGCGGGGTTGCTCGGTGACCGGGTGCCCTCACAGATCGAATTCGCCCACGCGTTGGACTTCTCGCGGGAAACGTTCGACGACGACCGGACGCTGGTGGCCATATGGCCACCGAGCAGCTGACGGAGCCACCGTGGCGCAGCAGCGTTTGAAACGCGGGATGCTGGGGGCGGTGCAGAAGCTGGCGTCCGGGGGCCAAGGGGTGGTCTACCTGGCGCCGGGTGTGCAGATGGCGCACGCGAAAACGATGGTGTTCAAGGAGTACAAATCCCCGGTGTTGCCGAACATCCGGGTCGACGTGCTCGAGGACATGCCCTCCTACCTGGAGTCGTTGCCGTTCAACGAAGGAATGGAACTGCTGAAACGGGCGGCGTGGCCGTGCCGGCTGGTCGAGGAGGATCACTCGGCCACCGTGCTCGGATTCGTGATGCCCGCGATTCCGGACGAGTTCTTCGTCGACATGGTGACGGTGGCGGGGACTCGGCGAATGACCGCCGAGTTCCAGCATCTGCTCAACGACGACGTCTACCTGGCCAAGCGCGGCATTCCGCTGTCCGATCGCGCCAGGTACGAACTGCTCGGTGACGCGGCGGAAGCGCTGACGCTGCTGCATCGCCATCACATCGCGGTCGGTGACCTGTCGCCGAAGAACCTGCTGTTCTCGCTGCGACCGGAACGGCAGGTGTACTTCATCGACTGCGACGCCATGCGGATGCGCTCCCGATCGGTCAGCGATCAGTTCGAGACACCCGACTGGGAGGTCCGGACGGTCAGTGCCGGTGAGGAATTGGCGACCCCGCAGTCCGACGCCTACAAGTTCGCGCTGCTCGTGCTGCGCCTGCTGGCCGGTCACCAGAGCACACGGGACCCGGACCGGCTGCCAGCCGGTGTGCCCACCGCGGTGCGTCAGCTCGTCCGCACCGCGCTGTCCGCCCCGGTCGGTCAGCGGCCCCGCCCGGCGGACTGGCTCCAGGCGCTCAACGCCGCCGCCGCGGGCGCGGGCACTCGGACACCGGTGGCGCCGCCCCCGGTCGTCCAGCCCAGGACCGGCCATCCGCGGCCGCAGCAGGCCGGCGGGGGATACACCCCGCCGCTCATTCCTTCGCCACGCCGCAACCCGTGGTGGCAACGGGTTCCGTTGCGCGTGCGTGTGATCGGCGCCATCGCCGCCGTGGTCGTGGTCGCCGGATTGCTGACCAGCATCACCTCGAGCGAGGACGACCCGCCCCGCGCCGGTGGGTCGCTGCCCGTGGCCGCCCCGGCGGCGGTGAACACCACGATCCCGGTCGGTGTGCAACCGTGGGGGGTCGCCGTCGATACCGGGACCGCCACCGTGTTCGCCACCAACAGTCTGAGCAACTCGGTGTCGGTGTACGACACCGAGACCGGCGCCACCGCATCGATCACCTCGCCCGACTTCGCGAAACCGACTGCGATAGCGGTCGATTCGGCAGCCGACCTCGTCTTGGTGACCAACGCCGGAAACGGATCGGTGTCCGTCATCGGTGCGCGTGACCGAGCTGTCGTCGGCCGGATCGCCGTCGGCGCTGGCCCGTACGGGATCGCCGTCGACCCGGCCGGACGAACCGCCTATGTCACGAATTTCGAGGCGGGCACGATGTCGGTCGTCGACCTGCGATCCAGGGGCGTCGTCGCGACGATCCCGGTCGGCAGTCACCCGTACGGCGTGGCCTTCGATCCGGCCACACGTAGCGTCTTCGTGGCGATCGCCGGCCCGCCCGAGTCGGTCGACCGCAGGGTCGCGGTCGTGGATGCCGTGGCGCTGTCGGTGGTTACGTCGATCCGAGTGGGCAACCAGCCGTGGGGCGTGGCGGTCGACACCGACACCGGTACCGCGTACGTGACGAATCATGCGGACGGCACGGTGTCGGTGATCGATACGCGCACGCGCGCGGTCACCGCGACCGTGCGCGTGGGAGCCGGGCCGGTCGGCGTCGCGGTGGATCACGCGAGCCGGACGGTGTTCGTGACCAACCACGGACTCGACGATGTGCGGTCGGAGAATTCCGTCTCGGTGATCGACTCCCGCGACAGCGTCACGACGGAGACGATCCGCGTCGGGGCCCGCCCGCACGGGGTCGCGGTGGACCCGGCCGCGGGCCAGGTCTACGTGTCCAACTTCAACGGCGGCACGATGTCCGTCCTCGGAAACAGGGGCAGATGACGTTCTTTCGCAGCGGGAGCCGGCGTTTGTCCCGGGTGGGCGTGGTCGCCGTATGCGCGGTGGCGCTGGTGTCCGGCGGCGGTTCCGTGCCTCACGAGCCCGTGGTCGAGGACGCCGCAGCACACGAATCCGCGGCGCTGGGCCGGATCGCGGAACCGATCGTGCGCGAGGTGCTCGACGCACTGCTCGTCCCGGGGGCGGTGGTGCACATCCGCACGCCGAATACGTTCTGGGAGGGGGCATTCGGGGATCGCGCTGTCGGGAGGGACGATCCGGTGCGGGTGCACGACTTCTTCCGCGTCGGCTCGACCACCAAGACCATGGTCGGCACAGTCGCGCTGCAACTCGTCCGCGAGGGCAGGCTCGCGCTCGACGATCCGGTGTCGCGGTACCGCGCCGGTGTTCCGAACGGAAACAGCATCACCATCGCCGAATTGCTGAACATGCGCAGCGGTTTGTTCAGCTACAACGAGGATCCGTCGTTCGCCGCGGCGATGGACGACGATCCCGGCCGGGTGTGGCAGCAGGACGCGCTGTTGCGGATCGGGTTCGGCTCGGCGCCGTACTTCGCACCCGGCACCGACTTCCGGTACTCGAACACGAACACGATCCTGTTGGCGGCGGTGCTCGAACAGATCACCGGGCAGGACATCCGCACGTTGCTGACCGACCGGATCTTCGTTCCGCTCGGCATGTCCAAGACGTCGTACCCGGAGCCAGGCGATGCCTCGCTGCCTGCACCGTCGCCGCGGGGATACCTCTACGGCACCAACACCTCGGCGCTGGTCTCGGCGGTACTGCCCGACGACCAGATCGCCGCGGCCCGCACGGGCGCCCTGCTGCCCACGGACGTGACGAACCTCGACCCCTCGTGGATCGGTGCGGCGGGTGGTGTCATCTCGACCGCGCAGGACCTCGCGCACTACGTGCGCACGCTGGTCGGCAGCGACGAGCTGATCGGACCCGTGTTGCAGCGCGAACGCCTGAACAGCGCTGCTCCGCTGGACCGGCGGGATCCCGCGGGCATCCGCTACGGTCTGGGGCTGGAGTCGTTCGGCCCGATGGCCGGCCACGACGGCGCCATTCCCGGCTTCCAGACGTTCATGGGCTACGACCCTGTCACCGACGTCACCATCGTAGTGCTGTGCACACTGCGCGACGGGCCCGCGGGCGGGCGGCCCGCGAACGAGATCGCCTACCGCTTGGTCAGAGCCTTGATCGGGAATTGAGCCGGTGGCGCCGCACGCCGGTCGTCCCGCGGTGACCTCTTCGCGACGCGATTCATGAGGGGTTTGTCGACGCCGTGAAAGATGGCGGCGGCGGCGAGGATCGATGCGAGGAAGCTGACTCCGGTCCACATCGCCCAGCCCTCGATCGAGTACCGATGCCCGCCGATGAACAGCCGGGCGATGAGCACCATCACCGGGAACTGGATCATGTAGAACGCGAACGAGATGTCACCGAGCCAGACCAGTGGCCTGCTCGCGTTGAGGCCGCAGACGCCCGCCAGATCGCGGGCGGCCAGGGTCGCCACCACGGCGGCCATGGGGGCCACCAGCAACGCCGACATCTTGTAGTTGAGCGGGACGAACCAGGTCGCGCCATAGGCGAGGGCCAGGGCGGCCAGCGGTGTGCTCAGCCGGGTGTTGCGCCATACCCCTTCGGCGACCATGCGGGCCGCGAGGACGCCCACGTAGAACTCGGGCAGTCGCGATACGGGAAAGGGATAGCCGAGCCAGTACGAGGCCGGGATGGGGATGTCGGATTGCGCGAACCACTGTGGTGAGACATGGATTTCGAACTCGGGTGAGACGTCACCGGGGAGCAGCCGGGCCGCGAAGACGTTGGCGGTGCCCTTCGGTCCTTCCACCCAGAGATGAAAGCCGGTGTGCAACATCATGATCATTACCAGCAGAACGGCCGCGGCCACCCACAGCCGATGTCGCGGGATCCGGTCGACGAGCGGCAGCGCGAGTGGAAAGCTCAGGTAGAACAGCAGTTCCGCGCACAGCGACCAGGACGGCACGTTGAGCCCGCCGAGCGTGGTCCACTTCGGCACCCAGGTGTGCACGAGCAGCAGGTTCGGCAGCCACACCACCGGGCGGGCCAGCGGCGCCGCGACCACGAGCACGAGCACCAGCGCCGAAATCACATGGGTGGGATAGATCTTGAGGATCCGGCGCAGGTAGTACCCGCGCACCGGCATCCCCCTGCGGAACGACCAGCAGATCACGAAACCGGAGAGGACGAAGAAGAAGGTCACCCCCGCCGCGCCCTGCTGCATCGGGACGACATCGTGGATAGCGCGGAACAGTTCGGACTTCTGGAACGGGTAGACCGGCAGGAACACCAAAGCGTGCAGGACGAAAACCGCCGCGGCCGCCCACCATCGCGCACCGGTCAACGCGGGCAGTCGGGTGCCCGGTGCGCACGGAGCAGCGGGCACGGCGCTCAGAGCCCGAACCGCTCTTGGACTTGCGCGGCGACCGCGGCGTTGCCCTGCGCGTTCGGATGGATGGGCGCGCCGTCGAACAGCGATTCGGCGCCGTCCAGGCCGCTGATCCACGGTTCGGCCGAGCAGCTGCCGTGTCCCGCGGTGATGGCGCAGACATCGATGAACTCGACGCCGAGCAGCGCCGCCGCTTCTCGCTGCGCCTGCTGGATCCGGTCGAGGTAGGCGATGTAGCCTTCCGCGCGCGGTTGCACGACCCGCCCGATTCCGGCGAGATCCATGCAGGCGGCCTGCTGTCCCGACAGGAAGACCTCCGGGTATCCGACCAGGGCCACCCGCGCATTCGCGGCGTGGTATCGCACGAACGCCACGACGTCGCGCACCCGATCCGCGTAGCCTGCGCCAGTGACAGCGCGGTAGTCGGGCAGCCGGTGCTGTTCGGTGGCGTCGAATCCGCACCCGGCGACGACGTTGAGCAGACAGTCGGTCGAGGGGAAGGCCGTCCCGGTGGAGGCGCCCCACACGTCGTTGAGTCCCATCTGGATCAGGACGACGCGCGTGTCCGCGCCGAAAGCGTTCTGCGCGGAGGCTTTCCGGGCCTGGTGGACCAGAGTCCAGCCGTGCCCGGTGTCGATCGTGCCGCCGTTGCAGGACACGTCCACGAACCGCGGGGTCTCCGCGAACCGGCTGGCTCGCGCGAGTTGATTCGGCCACGAGGAGGGTGATCGTGTGCACCCGTCGTCGGCGTGCCCGATGACGGGTGCGGTGGCGGTGAACGAATCGCCAAGGACGACCGTCGTCGCCCCGCCGGGCGGATCGGCCACCGCGGTAGCCATCGCGGGCAGGGTGACCGCTGACATCGCGGTGAGCACTGCGGCAGCCGAGGACCTCGCCCGGCGGAATCTCATGGGTATCCAATCGCTGTACGGCACAACGCACTTCAGTATTGCCTCGCGGCCGCGGTGGCGGTGTCGGTCGAACGGACGACTGCGGCGGCCCACGCCCGCGGTTAGCCTTGCGCCGTGTCCGTCCAGAAATACCGAATTCGCTGGTCCACGGTCGCGCTCGCCGCGGCGCTGGTGCTCGCCGGCTGCGGTGCGAGTTCCGATCCGGCGCCTGCCGAATCCCCCGCGGTCGCCACGAATTCGGGGACGAGTGCGACGCCCGCGCTCACGCAGGCCCCGGCGGCCGTCGCCGCCGATGATGTGCCCGACGTCGGGGACCCGCCGGAATCCGCGCCGCCGAACGCGGGGGCAGGCGCGCCTACCGGCGCTCCCGAACCGCAGCCGCGCGTTGTGCCGCACACGCAGCAATCCGCGCCTCCCGCCGAGCCGCCTCCCGCCGAGCCGCCGTCGCTGCCCGACCCCGGTTTCGAGCCGCGCGCCGGATACTGACGCACGGCGGTATTGCACGTCACGCTGAGGAACTCACGCCTCTCTCGAAGAGCGGCGGCGCTGCCGATCGACCCCGACACCCAGGTGGCGGTCATCCGGCAACCGCGGTCGCGCAAGACTCGGGATGAAGACACGCGTTTCATCGGTGGCGGGTTCGGCCACCGAGGCGGTACCGTCGTGGGAGAAAACCACCGCGAACGCCGATGTCACGCCAGGGTTGCACTCAGCGCAACTGCGCACTGGATGTCTTATCCAGAATGGAATCCGGCACTCGTGGGCCGAAAGTGGTTAATTCGCACCACAATTCGTGAGTCCAAGCCCGATCTCAGCCGAAATTGCATGCGATGCAACTTTGCACGGCATGTCAGGTTCGCCGGTCGACCGCGCGGGCCGACCGGCGAACCCTCAGCGATTCGGGAAGTGCACCGCGCGGTACTCGCCGAACCGTTCGTCGACCTGATCCACTGTCAGACCGAAATCGTCGAGCGTGTACTGGTGCGACGGACGCGCCGCGCCCGTGGTGCTCTCCGCGTGCAACGCCGCCATCGCCGCCTCCGCGTCGGCGCTCAGCGGGAGACCGAAGTGCCGGTAGACGGAGCGCACCGTGTCGATCGGGTCGGCGACGAAGTCGTCGTAGTACACGTCGACGAACTGATCGGCGTTGTGCCGCTTGCGATCTTCCAGGAAACGCTGCGCGCCGCGGGCCCACAGATCCAGCTGCGTCCGGCCGACCACGGGACCGCGGAACTTCTCCGACCATCCCGCCGACGCCTGTTCGTTGAGGCTGCACACCGACGCGATGATCGTGCGCGGATCGCGGTGCATCTGGATGATCAGCGCGTCGGGGTACACGTCGAAGATGGCGTCCAAGGCGAACAGGTGGCTCGGATTCTTGAGTACCCAGCGACGATTCGCGTCCGGCAGCCCGATCAGCTGCAGGTTGCGCCGATGCCTGCGGTAGGCGACGGTCCAGTCGCGGCCCGCCAGCCATTCCGAATACCCGGGCAGGTAGGCCAGGCATTCGTAGGACACCGACATGGCCGACTGCCGCAGCAGCTGCCAGCACTCCTCCACCTGATCGGCCGAAATGTGGTGCACGCCCATGAATTCGGGATGCTCGACGTGATGCTTCTCGAACGCCGCCTCGATGCGCTGGTACACCGGATTGTCGGCCCAGGTCTCGCGCGGCGGCCGCGGCTGCGGCATCTCGGTCAGCCACATCTCCAGGCCCTGGTGCGCGGGATCGGCATTGAGCAGCCGGTGCACGGCCGTGGTCCCCGAGCGCGGCAGGCCGGTGACGAAGACGGGCCGTTCGATCGCGACGTCGGCGTGTTCGGGGTGCCGCTGCCAGGCGTTCTCGCTGAGCAGCCTGGCGATCAGCGCGCCGCGCAGGAACGCGCGGTTGACCTTGTTGCCGAACGGCGTCAGCTCGGCGTCCGCGGCGTAGGAGTCCAGGAGCACCTGGAGCCCTTCGCGATAGTCGTCGTCGCCGAAATCGTCGAGCCCGACCACCTTGGTCGCCGAGGCGTGCAGATCCTCGACGGTGCCGACGTCGTCCCTGCCGATCATGCTGTGCTCTCTCCTCATCGGTGGTGTTCGATCAGTGGTGGTACTCGCCGCCGTTGACGTCCAGACACGCGCCGGTGATCGCCCGCGCCAGCGGCGAGGCGAAGAAGACGACGGCGTCGGCGATCTCGTCGGGCTCGGGCAGCTTGCGCAGGTCGATGGTCGACGCGGTCTCGGCGTAGACCTCTTCCGGCGTGATCCCCCGCTGCTGGGCGAGGTAGTTGAAGTACCACTTCAGGTTGTCGGCCCAGATGTAGCCCGGCGCCACCGAATTCACCCGGATGCCCTGGGGACCCAGTTCGGTCGCCAGACTCTGTGCCAGCGCCAGCAGGCTGGACTTGGCCATCTTGTACGGGCCGAAGGTGCGCCGGGAGTGGCGCAGCACGGCCGAATTGATCATCACCACCGAGCCTTTCGTCTCGGTGAGCGCGGGCACGAACAGCCGGGTCAGGCGCAGCGCGGCCAGCACGTTGGTCTCGAACCCGGCGCGCACCTGATCCAGGTCGACCACGGCCAGATCCGCCAGCGGCGGAATGGCGAAGGCGTTGTTCACCAGCGTGTCGACCCGCCCGAACGCGCCGGTGGCCGTCTCGACCAGATTCGCCACCGCCGCTTCGTCATTGATGTCGGTGGGCACCACCACCGCGCGCCTGCCGACCTCGGCGATCTCCTTGGCGACCTCGGTCAGCCGCGATTCGGTGCGCGAGGCGAGCACCACGTCCGCGCCCGCCTTGGCCGCCTGCACCGCGATGGCCCTGCCGAGCCCCGGCCCCACACCGGAGACCACAACCACCTTGTCCTGCAACAACATCAGCCGAGCATCCTCTCCGCGACGGCGACCTGACGGGCCGCGATCCGTGCTTTCCATTCCTCGGGCGTCACCCGCGCCTGCTCGTAATAGGGCAGCCGCGTGGGTAATTCGTCGACCGCCACGATCTCCACGGCCGGCCCGTCCTCGGGTTTGAGGTCGCGGGAGAGCCGCTGCCAGCGGAACTGGAGGTAGCCCCTGGCGTGCCCGGTGCGCTCGATCCAGTTCGCCAGGCCGGGGTCGCGCTCGCTGACCACCAGCCGGATCATCCCGTCCGGATCGACGCGGGCTTGGTCGGCGGTGAGGCTGGTCTGGTGGTTGATGTAGTCCAGCGACAGGTACCACATGCTGCCCAGCTGGAAGCCCTGGTAGGGCGCGTCCGACTCGGGCACCGTGATGATCATGGCCTGGTCGTCGGCCAGCTCGTAGTGCCCCGCCGAGGAGAACTGGGTGGTGAGC
This sequence comes from Nocardia sp. bgisy118, assembly GCF_057708605.1. Classification (NCBI taxonomy): domain Bacteria; kingdom Bacillati; phylum Actinomycetota; class Actinomycetes; order Mycobacteriales; family Nocardiaceae; genus Nocardia; species Nocardia sp. bgisy118. The sequence goes on from NZ_JBYISM010000004.1 coordinate 100,995, forward strand.
CCGCCGGGGGTGGAGCGCGGTTCGGTCATGGTGTTCACCGGCAGGTTCAAGTAGAACCACTCCGGGAAGGCCAGGAACGTCTTCAGCCGGGACAGCAGCATCTTCCCCGCGATCCCGTAGCGCTTGGTCAGCAGATCTTTGGTGAGCGGGGGCGGCGCGTCGCCGATCGTGTCGACGCGCTGGATGCGCAGGGTGCCCGGCTTCTCGGTGGCCCAGTCGCTGAAGACCTCGCGCACCACCAACATGGCCGAGTCGGGCGCGAGGTGCACGTAGCCCGGCCGCGCCTCGCCCGGCCCGAGCCGCAGCTCGTAGGAGCCGTCGGCAGCCACGTCCAGCGCGCGATCGTCGAAGGCGGTCTCGCTGTCGGGCACGTCCACCGGCGAGTAGTTGCCGTTGAGCACCTGGAAGCTGAGGTCCCTCGTGGTGCCGCGGGTGCCCGTCACCAGGTATTCCGCGTCCGGCCGCAGGTAGGCGTGGAAGTACAGGGTGTCGGGGTTGTCCAGGCCCATCTTGGTGTAGGGGCCGGTCGACTGGACGAAGAACGGGAAGTCCCGCTCGTAGGCCCACGCCATCTGCAGGGCCGCGCGAATGCTGCCCGCCAGGTAGTCGTAGCCCTCCACGAGGTCCTGTTCGGTCCTGATGTGCGGCGCTTCGGTGATGATCTGCTCGGCGGCGGCGATCGCGTCCGCGAACGGTTGGGTCAGCAAGAGGCTCTCCCGGGTGGTCCAAATATGTACCGCTCTGGTACATTTCGATACGAGCAAGATTAGAACGTGTTCTAGGAGTTGTCCATGGTCGCGCGCCGATCCGCCCCCACCGAGCGGGTGGTCCAGGTACTGGATTTCCTCGTCGAGCAGCGCGGCAAGCGCTTCGGGCTCTCCGAGCTGGCCCGCGAACTGACCATGGCCAAGCCCACCTGCCTGGGCATTCTCACCGAGCTGACCGCGGGCGGCTACCTGGTGCGCGATCCGCACACCCACGTCTACGGCCTCGGACCCGCGCTCATCGCGGCGGGCCGGGTGGCCCAGGACGGCTTCGCCATCTCGGCCATCGCCCGCGCCGAGCTGGCCGAACTCAGCGCGCGCTACCGCACCACCTGCACCGCGTCGGCCGTGGTCGGCGACCGGATCTCGGTACTGGAGAGCACCGGCCCCGGCATGGTGAAGATGGGCGCGTCCTACCACTTCGCGCCGCCCGTCGGCTTGATGTACGTGCTGTGGGACACCGACGCCGCGTTCGACGCATGGCTGGCCATCCCGCCCACCGTCCCGCTCCAGCAGGACGAGACCCGGCTGCGCCAGGTGGTCGCCGAGTGTCGCGAGCGCGGCTATCTGGTCGAAAGCCTGACCGCGGCCGGGCGGCGGCTGTACTCGCTGCTGGCCGGCGTCGCCGCCCGCGATCTGCCCGACGAGCTGCGCGAACTGGTCGGCGAGCTGGTCACCAGCCTGGGCGAACGGGTATATCTCGGCGCCGATCTCCGGCCGCGCAAGGAGCACCCGGTGAGCCTGCTCGCCGCGCCGACCTACGGCGGTGACGGCAGGCAGAACATGGTGCTCACGATGTACGTCGGCGCGTCCATCACCGGCGCCGAAATCGCCCGCCGCGGAGCGGCATTGGTCGCCGCGGCGGACGCGGTGACCAGCGCGTCCGGCGGCCGCAAAACGCCCGAAGACCGCACCGCGGGCCGACCCGGATAGCCCGGAGCGCGCCGCACCGAGACGGCGCGCCGCGGCCGACCCGTTGACCACAGACCGAAACGTGTTCTAGTTTTGGGGCGTGAGCCAGTACGCAAAGTCGACGGCAAGCACCTACGAGCTGCCTCATTTGGACGCGCTCGAGGCCGAGTCGGCGCACATATTCCGTGAAGTGGCAGCCACCTTCGAACGTCCGGTGCTGCTGTTCTCCGGCGGCAAGGATTCGGTGGTGATGCTGCACCTGGCGGCCAAGGCCTTCTGGCCCGCGCCGCTGCCGTTCCCGGTGCTGCACATCGACACCGGGCACAACTTCGACGAGGTCATCGAGTTCCGTGACCGCACCGTCGAGCGCCTCGGGCTGCGACTGATCGTCGGCAGCGTGCAGGACGACATCGACGCGGGCCGGGTCGTGGAGGACACCGGCCCGCGCGCCTCGCGCAATCGGCTACAGACCAGCACGCTGCTGCGCAGCATCCGGGAGGGCGGCTTCGACGCGGTCTTCGGCGGCGCCCGCCGCGACGAGGAGAAGGCCCGCGCCAAGGAGCGGGTCTTCAGCTTCCGCGACGAATACGGGCAGTGGGACCCGCGCGCCCAGCGCCCCGAACTGTGGAATCTGTACAACGGCAGGCACCGCCCCGGCGAGCACATCCGGGTCTTCCCGCTCTCCAACTGGACCGAACTGGATATCTGGAGCTACATCGTGGCCGAGGAGATCGAGCTTCCCCCGCTGTACTACGCGCATCGCCGCCCCGTCGTGCAGCGCGACGGAATGCTGTTGGCGCACACCAGGTTCCTGCGGTTGCTCGACGGCGAACGGCCCTACGAGGCGACCGTGCGCTTCCGCACCGTCGGCGACGCGACCTGCACCGGATGCGTGGATTCCACCGCCGCCACCCCCGCCGAGGTGGTCGCCGAGGTCGCCGCCGCCCGCGTCACCGAACGCGGCGCCACCCGTGCCGACGACCGCATCTCCGAGGCGGGCATGGAAGATCGCAAACGAGAAGGGTACTTCTGATGGCCACCACCCTGCTGCGCCTCGCCACCGCGGGCAGCGTCGACGACGGCAAGTCGACCCTGATCGGCCGTCTGCTCTACGACTCCAAGACGATCTTCACCGATCAGCTCGCCGCCGTGGAGCGCACCAGCCGCGACCGCGGCGACGACTACCCGGATCTCGCGCTGCTCACCGACGGACTGCGCGCGGAGCGTGAGCAGGGCATCACCATCGACGTGGCGCACCGGTATTTCGCCACGCCGCGGCGCAAGTTCATCATCGCCGACACCCCGGGGCACATCCAGTACACCCGCAACATGGTGACCGGCGCGTCCACCGCCGACGTCGCGCTCATCCTGGTCGACGCGCGCAAGGGCGTGGTGGAGCAGACCCGCCGCCATGCCTTCCTCGCCAGCCTGCTCGGCATTCCGCACCTGGTGCTGTGCGTCAACAAGATGGATCTGGTCGGCTGGTCCCAGCAGCGGTTCACCGAGATCCGCGAGGAGTTCGCCGGTTTCGCCACCAAGCTCGAGGTCGCCGATCTGTCCTTCATCCCGGTCTCGGCGCTCCAGGGCGACAACATCGTGCACCACGGCGCCAGCATGCCCTGGTACGAGGGCACGCCCCTGCTGCACCACTTGGAGGAGCTGCACATCGCCTCCGACCGCAACCTGATCGACGCGCGCTTCCCCGTGCAGTACGTGACCCGCAGGCACGGGCAGGATTTCCGCGGTTACGCGGGCACCGTGGCGGGCGGGGTGTTCAAGCCGGGCGACGAAGTGGCTGTGCTGCCTTCGGGTTTCACCACCACGGTGGCCGCGATCTGGGGGCCCGGCGGCATCCCGGTGGCCGAAGCCTTTCCGCCGCAGGCGATCACGATGCAGCTCGCCGACGAGATCGACATCTCGCGCGGCGACCTGATCTGCCGTCCGGCCAACCGCCCGCAAGTGGGCCGCGACATCGACGCCATGGTGTGTTGGTTCGCCGAGGACTCCGCGCTGACACCGGGCGCCACGTACACGGTGCGCCACACCACCCGCGCCGCGACCGCGGAGGTCCGCAGCCTCGACTACCGGCTCGACGTGAACACCCTGCATCGCGACGAACACGCGGAATCGTTGTCGCTCAACGAGATCGGGCGCATCCAGCTGCGCACCCGCCAGCCGCTGCTTTTCGACCCCTACCGCCGCAATCGTTCGACCGGCAGCTTCGTCCTGGTCGACGAGGCGACGAACAACACCGTCGCCGCGGGCATGATCACCGGCCCGACGCTGCCCTCGGCCCGGGTGGTCTGGCACTCGACCGCGGTCGGTCGCGAGGAGCGCGCCACCCGCGGCGCGACGGTCTGGCTCACGGGCCTGTCCGGTTCCGGGAAGTCCACGGTCGCCGTCGAAGTGGAGCGGCGGCTGGTGGCGTCAGGGCGTCCCGCGTTCCTGCTGGACGGCGACAACCTACGCCACGGCTTGAACGCCGATCTCGGTTTCTCCGCCGAGGACCGGGCCGAGAACATCCGCCGCGTCGGCGAGGTGGCCCGGCTGTTCGCCGAAGCCGGTGTGGTGGCGGTCGTTTCGCTGATCAGCCCGTACCGCGCCGACCGCGAGCGGGTGCGCGCCGCGCACGAAGCGGCCGGACTCCCGTTCGTCGAGGTGTTCGTCGACACGCCGCTGGAGATCTGCGAGGCGCGCGATCCGAAGGGCATGTACGCCAAGGCCAGGGCGGGTGAGATCCGCGGCTTCACCGGCATCGACGATCCGTACGAAACGCCCGCCGCACCGGATCTGGCGCTGCGCCCCGCCGACGGCGACCCGGCCGCCATGGCCGCGACCATTCTGACCCTGCTGGACACCCTGGATTGATTCATACCATGCTCACCGATGCCCGCCTGGCCGCCGACCTGGCCGAACGCGCCGGAACCCTGCTGCGCGCCCTGCGCGACGAGGTATCCCCCGGCGGCCCGCCGCCACCCGATCTCGGGGCGCGCGGCGACACGCTGTCCAATGACTTCCTGCTCGCCGAGCTCGCCGCGGCCCGGCCGGGGGACGCGGTGCTCTCCGAGGAATCTGCGGACGACCCGGCCCGACTCACCGCCGACCGGGTATGGATCATCGATCCGCTCGACGGCACCCGCGAGTACGCCATGCCAGGCCGCTCGGACTGGGCCGTGCACGTCGCGCTGTGGGAGCGCGGCCGCGGCATCACCGCCGCGGCCGTGGCGCAGCCGGCGCTGGGCCGGGTGCACGTCAGCGACGCGCCGTGCCCCGCCGCCGACCCCGGGAAGCCGCGACTCCTGGTGAGCGACTCGCGGCCGCCCGTCTGGGCGCGCGACGTCGCCGACGCTGTCGGCGCGCGATTGGTGCCGATGGGCTCGGCGGGCGCCAAGGCAATGGCGGTGGTGCGCGGCGAGGCCGACGGCTACCTGCACGCGGGCGGACAATACGAGTGGGATTCGGCCGCGCCCGTCGGCGTCGCGCTGGCGGCCGGCCTGCACGCCTCCCGGGTGGACGGCAGCCCGCTGGAGTACAACCGTCCGCACCCCTACCTACCCGACCTGCTGATCTGCCGGACGGCGTGGCGAACACCGCTGCTCGAGGCGGTCGCGGCCGCCTCGAGCCGATCGCGGTAGCCGACCCCTCACCTTTCGCGACACATCGGTAGTAACGTATCAAATACCCGGGGCCGAGACGGCGCTCCGGAAGTGATGTTCGCGAGAGGATGACCGTGCGCTCGAACCTGATCTCCCGTAGGGATCTCGACTTCCTGCTGTACGAATGGCTGCGGGTCGAGGACTTGGCCGCGTTCCCCCGTTTCGCGGAGCATTCCAGGGAGACCTTCGACGGCTTCCTCGATCTCTGCGAAGACATCGCCACCCGGCATTTCGCGCCGCACAACAAGCGCAACGACAGCAACGAACCGACCTTCGACGGCGAGCGGGTGACGATCATCCCCGAGGTGAAGGCGGCCGTCGAGGCGTTCACCAAGGCGAACCTGGTCGGGGCGGGCATGGACGAGGGGATCGGCGGCCTGCAACTGCCCGCCACCGTGGAGGCCGCCGGGTTCAGCTGGTTCCAGGCCGCCAACGTCGGTACCTCCGGCTACCTGTTCCTGACCATCGGCAACGCCAATCTCCTCGCCGAGCACGGGACTCAGGACCAGATCGACCGTTTCGTCCGGCCCATGGTCGAGGGCAGGTTCACCGGAACCATGTGCCTGTCGGAGCCGCAGGCCGGGTCGTCGCTGGCCGACATCGTCACCCGCGCCGAACCGCAGGCCGACGGCACCTATCGTCTGTTCGGCTCGAAGATGTGGATCTCCGGCGGCGATCACGAGCTCACCGAGAACATCGTGCACCTGGTGCTGGCCAAGATCCCCGGCGGTCCGGCGGGCACCAAGGGCATCTCGCTGTTCGTCGTCCCGAAGTTCCTGGTGGGCGCGGACGGCACGCTCGGCGAGCGCAACGACGTGGTGCTGGCGGGCCTCAACCACAAGATGGGCTACCGCGGCACGACCAACACGGTGCTCAACTTCGGCGAAGGCAGGCACACCCCGGACGGCGCGCCCGGCGCGGTGGGCTACCTGGTCGGCGAACCGCATCGCGGCCTTTCCTACATGTTCCACATGATGAACGAGGCGCGGCTCGGCGTCGGCCTCGGCGCCACCGCGCTGGGATACACCGGCTACCTCAAGTCCGTGGAGTACGCCAGGCAGCGGCACCAGGGCCGCGCGGTGACCACCAAAGACGCCGCCGCGCCACAGGTCCCGATCGTCGAGCACGCCGACGTGCGGCGAATGCTGTTGGCGCAGAAGGCCTATGTCGAAGGCGCGCTGGCCCTGCTGCTCTACTGCAACCGGCTGGTCGACCTGCGCCGCACCGCCGCCGACGAGCAGGCCGCCCGCGAACACACACTGCTGCTGGAGATCCTGACCGGCGTCGCCAAGAGCTGGCCCTCGCAGTGGTGCCTGGAGGCGAACAGCCTCGCCATCCAGGTGCACGGCGGCTACGGCTACACCCGCGAGTACGACGTGGAACAGCACTACCGCGACAACCGCCTCAACCCGATCCACGAGGGCACGCACGGCATCCAGGGCCTGGATCTGCTGGGCCGCAAGGTGATCCAGCACGAGGGCGCCTCGCTGCGACTGCTCGGTGCGCGGATCGCGGCGACCGTCGAAGCGGCCACCGCACAGGGCGGCGACGCGGAGGAATTCGCGGTGGAGCTCGACTCGGCCTGGCAGCGCCTGCTGCTCGTCACCGCAGGCATGTTCGCGGCGGGCGATCCGGCCGCCGCGATGGCGAACTCGTCCATCTACCTGGAGGCGTTCGGTCACATCGTGGTCGCGTGGATCTGGCTGGAGCAGATGGTGGCCGCCGCCGACCACGAGGGCGACTTCTACGAGGGCAAGCGCGCCGCGGCACGCTACTTCTTCCGTTACGAGCTGCCCAAGACCGGGCCGCAGCTCGACCTGCTCGCCGCCATGGACCGCACCACGCTCGAGATGCGCGACGACTGGTTCTGAGCACGATCGGCATCGATCATTCGAATCTGCGTGATCGAAACCCGAGCCCGGGAAACAGGGTGGCGCAATAGCCGTTAGCCACCCTGTTTCCCCAGGTCGGCGCCGGTTACCACTGGCGAAGAAACATCCCTTGATTCGCACGGCGCGCGAGCTGGATTTCCCGCGCCCATTCCCCGTCTATCGTCGCTGTTCGTGCAGGTCAGCGAAAGAGAGGCGGAACAGATGGGTGCGGAACCGGCCCCCGTGCGGCAGCTGCGCGCCGATCAGGCGCGCCGGGTTGCCGACGTGCTGCGCCACCAGATCCACGCGGGCGCGTTCGACGAGATCTTGCCGACCGAACAGCAGCTGGTCGCCGAGCACTCCGCCTCGCGCAACACCGTGCGCGAGGCGCTGGCCCTGCTCAAGGACGAGGGCCTGATCGACCGCGCGCCCAAGGTCGGCACCCGGGTGGCGACCCGCAAATACGACCACGGCCTCGACGCGCTGCTCGGGCTCCAGGAAACCCTCAAGGGCCACGGCACCGTTCGCAACGAGGTGCGCACCGCGCAGCACATCACCGCGCCGCCCGCGGTGGCCCGCAGGCTCGGGCTCGAACCCGGGCAGCGAGTCGTCTACCTGGAGCGGCTGCGCTATCTGGCGGACCTGCCGCTGAGCCTCGACCTGACCTATCTGGTCCCCGACATCGGCGCCGAGGTGCTCGCCAACGACCTCGAGAACACCGACATCTTCGTGCTGCTGGAGAAGATCAGCGGCCGCTCCCTCGGCCGCGCCGATCTGGCGCTGGAGGCGATCGCCGCCGACCCGCACACCGCATCCACTCTCGACACCCCCGACGGCGCCCCGCTGCTGATGCTCGAGCGACTGACCCGTCTCGACGACGGCAGACCGGTCGACCTCGAGTACATCCGCATGCGCGGCGATCGAATCACCATGCGCGGCAGCCTGTCCCGCGGCGCACCCGAATGGAAGGTCCTGTAGATGGCACTCGCGAATCAGCGCGCCGACATCCCGGTCACGATCGATGAATCGCTGTGCATCCAGGGCTGCACGCTGTGCGTGGAGATCTGCCCCCTCGACTCCCTGGCCATCAATCCCGACAACGGGAAGGCCTACATGCACGTGGACGAGTGCTGGTACTGCGGACCGTGCGCGGCCCGCTGCCCCACCGGCGCGGTCACCGTCAACATGCCCTATCTGCTCCGCTGATCTGGAAGTCTCATGAAAGCACGTCTCGTTCCCGTCCTGCTCGCCGCCGCACTTGCCGTCGCGGGCTGCTCGCTCGAAAGCTCCGACGAAGCCCCCGCGGGCACGGTCAAGGTCGTCGTCGGCTACCAGTCCAAGACCATCAACACCGTCACCGCGGGCACGCTGCTGCGCGCCCAGGGGTATCTGGAGCAGCGGTTGCGCCAGATCACCGACAACGGCGGCGCCGAGTACCAGGTGGAGTGGCAGGACTACGACACCGGCGCACCGATCACCGCGCAGATGGTGGCCGAGAAGATCGATATCGGCTCGATGGGCGACTATCCGTTGCTGATCAACGGGTCTCGCACGCAGGCCAACGAGCGGGCGAAGACCGCGCTGGTCTCGGTCACCGGGTACAACCCCAAGGGCGCGCTCAACATGGTTGTGGTGCCGAACGATTCGACCGCGAGCGGGATCACCGACCTGGCCGGCCAGAAGATCTCGGCCAGCGTCGGCTCGGCGGGCCACGGCACGCTCGTGCAGGCCCTGTCGCGGGCGGGCATCGACCCGGCCAAGGGCGTCGAGGTGCTCAACCAGCAGCCGCAGGTCGGCGCGACCACGCTGGAGTCGCACCAGGTGGGCGCGCTGTCCCAGTTCGTCGCCTGGCCCGGCCTGCTCGTCTTCCAGAACAAGGCCAAGCTGCTCTACGACGGCGCCGAGCTGAACGTGCCCACCTTCCACGGCGTCGTCGCGCGCCGCTCCTACACCGCCGACCATCCCGAGGTGCTGCAAGCCTTCCTCGCCGCGCAACTCGACGCGACGAAGTTCCTCACCGAGCGCCCCTTCGAGGCCGCCAAGATCGTCGCGGACGGTTCCGGCCTGCCGCAGGAAGTGGTGTACCTCTACAACGGCCCCGGCGGCACCCGTTTCGACACGACGCTCAAGCCGAGCCTGATCTCGGCGCTGAAAGGCGATGTGCCGTACCTGAAGTCGATCGGCGACTTCGCCGACCTGGACATCGACCGCTTCGTCGACGACGCGGCGCTGCGCAAGGCCTTCGCCGAAACCGGGCAGGGCGACTACGACCGGGCGCTGGCCGCCACCGCCAACCCGAGCTCGATCACCGGCGCCGACCCGGTCTGCGGCACCGCGGTCAGCGATCCGGCGCTGGCCGGTGAGGTGTGGGTCGACGGCGCCGACCGCCCGCAGCCCGCGGCCGACCCCACCTGCCTGCTGCGCGCCGTGCAGGCCGCCAACGCCCAGGGCAAGGTGATCCGCGCGGTCTACGTGCCCGACGCCGAACTCGGCACCCGCTGGTTCGCCGACAAGGCTGTGTGGCTGCGCGACGGCGCGAAGTACCTGCCGTTCACCACGCAGGCCGCCGCGCAGCGCTATCGGCAGAACCACCCCGCCGCCACGTCGGTCTCCTACGACCAGGCGGTCACGGAAGTACGCGGATGAGCGAACGAAGTGAGCGAGTCATGTGCCAGCGCGCCTCGCGCATGCCGGTGCCGAGCGCCAGCGAGGCGCAGGCATGAGCGCCGTGGCCGTCGCGGGCGACGCGGTCACCGAGCCGGAGACCGCAAAGGGCCGAACCACTTCCGAGTGGCGGTCACGGGCCGTCCGGATCGTCTCGGTGCTCGCGGCCGTCGGGCTCTGGCAGCTGCTCACCGTCAACGACGTGCGAGCCGGACTGCGCTTCGACTCGCTGCCGACGGTGACCGAGATCGTGGCGGAGTTCGGCGAGCATCTCGGCAAGGACCAGTACTACCTGGACATCGCGCAGTCGCTGATCCGCATCGTCACCGGCTTCGGGCTGGCCGCGGTGGTCGGCGTGCTCGCGGGCATCGGGCTCGGCCGCTCCCGGTTGCTCGCCGACGTCTTCGGCCCGCTCACCGAGCTGGTCCGCCCGATCCCCGCCATCGCGCTGGTGCCTGTCGCGATCCTGCTGTTCCCCAGCGACGAATCCGGCATCGTCTTCATCACCTTCACCGCGTCGCTGTTCCCGGTCCTGGTGAGCACCAGGCACGCGGTGCGTGCGCTGCCGACCATCTGGGAGGACGCGGTGCGCACGCTCGGCGCGTCGCGCCGAGATGTGCTGGTGCGCGTGGTGTTTCCCGGCATCCTGCCCGGCGTGTTCAGCGGGCTGTCGGTCGGAGTTGGCGTGGCCTGGATCTGCCTCATCTCCGCGGAGATGATCTCCGGGCGGCTCGGCGTCGGCTACCGCACCTGGCAGGCCTACACCATCGTCGACTATCCAGCGGTCTTCGTCGGCATGATCACCATCGGCGTGCTCGGCTTCGCCACCTCCGGGCTGGTCGAGCTGGCCGGTCGCCGGATCACCCGCTGGCTGCCCAGGGAGGTTGCGGAATGACCACCACCACAACGGCGCCCGCCGCACCCGTCACTTCGGGGATGCGGCTGACCCTGGACGGCGTGCGGATCGCCTACGGCGCACGCACCGTCGTCGACGGCCTCGACCTGGACATCGCCGCGGGCGAAATCCTCGTCGTGGTCGGCAAATCCGGCTGCGGCAAGTCCACCCTGCTGCGCGCCATCGCCGGTCTGCGCAGCCCCGACGCCGGGGTGGTGCGCGCCGACGGCGCCACGGTCACCGGACCGTCGGCCGATCGCGCGCTGGTGTTCCAGGACGACGCGCTGCTGCCATGGCGCACCGCGCGCCAGAACATCGAACTGGCGCTGCATCTGCGCGGCACACCGCGCGCCGAACGCAAGTCCGTCGCGCGACGCTGGGTCGCCGAGGTCGGTCTCACCGGCTACGCCGACTACCTGCCGCGCGACCTGTCCGGCGGCATGCGGCAGCGAGTCCAATTGGCGCGCAGCCTCGCCGGAGCGCCGCGGGCCGTGCTGATGGACGAGCCGTTCGGCGCGCTGGACACCCAGACCAGGGCCACCATGCAGCGGTTGCTGATCGACACCTGGCGCGCCCACCCCACCACCATCGTCTTCGTCACCCACGACCTCGACGAGGCCCTGCTGCTCGGCGATCGCATCGCCGTGCTCGGCAGGCACGACGAACACTCCGCCGCCCTGCGCGCCGTCGTCGAGGTGCCCGCACCGCGACAGCCGGTCGACCGGCAGGCGGTGCGGGACGAGATCCTGGAGAAACTGTGAACATTCCCGAGCTATCCGAACGGATCCGGCTCGACTGCGATGTCCTGGTCATCGGCGGCGGCACCGCGGGCACCATGGCCGCGCTCACCGCCGCCGAACACGGCGCGAACGTGCTGCTGCTGGAGAAGGCCCACGTGCGCCACTCCGGTGCGCTGGCCATGGGCATGGACGGCGTCAACAACGCGGTCATCCCCGGCAAGGCGACACCGGAGGACTACGTCGCCGAAATCACCAGGGCCAACGACGGAATCGTCGACCAGCGCACCGTCTATCAGACCGCGACGCGCGGCTTCGCGATGGTGCAGCGGCTGGAGCGCTACGGCGTGAAGTTCGAGAAGGACGAGTACGGCGAGTACGCGGTGCGCCGGGTGCACCGCTCCGGGTCGTACGTGCTGCCGATGCCGGAGGGCAAGGACGTCAAGAAGGCGCTGTATCGCGTGCTGCGCCAGCGCTCGATGCGGGAGAAGATCCGGATCGAGAACCGGCTCATGCCCGTTCGGGTGCTCACCGAGAACGGTCGCGCGGTCGGCGCCGCCGCGTTGCACACGCGTACCGGCGAATTCGTGGCGGTCGGCGCGAAAGCGGTGATCCTAGCCACCGGACCTTGCGGACGACTCGGGCTACCCGCCAGCGGCTACCTGTACGGCACCTACGAGAACCCGACCAACGCGGGCGACGGCTACGCGATGGCCTATCACGCCGGTGCGGAACTCTCCGGCATCGAGTGCTTCCAGATCAACCCGCTCATCAAGGATTACAACGGTCCCGCCTGCGCCTACGTCGCCAATCCGTTCGGCGGCTATCAGGTCAACGCCGAAGGCGAGCGGTTCGTCGACTCCGACTACTGGTCGGGCCAGATGATGGCGGAGGTCAAGCGCGAGATCGAATCCGCGCGCGGCCCCATCTATCTGAAGGTGTCGCACCTGCCCGACGAGACGCTGTCCACGCTCGAAGGCATCCTGCACACCACCGAACGCCCGACCCGCGGCACCTTCCACGCCAACCGCGGCCACGACTACCGCACCCACGACATCGAGATGCACATCTCCGAGATCGGTTTGTGCAGTGGCCATTCCGCCTCGGGCGTGTGGGTGGACGAACACGCGCGCACCACCGTGCCCGGCCTGTACGCCGCGGGCGATCTGGCCTGCGTGCCGCACAACTACATGATCGGCGCGTTCGTCTACGGCGATCTCGCGGGCGCGCACGCCGCCTCCACCCTCGCCGATCTCGAAGCGCCGCAGGACCTTCCCGAGGACCAGCTGTCCGAAGCGCACGAACTCGTCTACCGGCCGCTGCGCCAATCGGACGGGCCGCCGCAGCCCCAGGTCGAATACAAGCTGCGCCGCTTCGTGAACGACTATGTGGCGCCGCCGAAGACGGCCACCAAGCTGTCCATCGCGGTGGAGACGTTCGAGCGGATGCGCACCGAGGTCGACGGCATCGGCGCGCGCACCCCGCACGAGCTGATGCGCGCGGTGGAGGTCTCGTTTATCCGCGATTGCGCCGAGATGGCGGCGCGCAGCTCGCTGACCCGCACCGAATCCCGGTGGGGCCTCTACCACGAGCGCGCCGATCTGCCCGAACGCGACGACAATGCCTGGCGCTATCACCTGAATCTGCGCAAGGACGCGGACGGGGCGATGGAGTTCCTCAAGCGTCCGGTCGCGCCGTATCTCGTGCCGGTGCCCGGACTGGACGACGTGCCGTCGACGGACCCCACCATCGTGGCGGTCGAACAGCCGCGGCTGCGCTCGGGCCGACCTCCGCAGCGCGACGACACGGTGGTCGTCACCGAAGCCGCGGCGCCCGCCGCTCCCCCGTCACCGCGACTCGTCACCCTGCTCGCCTTGGATTCGCCTACGGTGCGGGATCTTTCGAGCTATCTCGTGGATGCCAACGCCGGTGTGCGTGGCGCGGCGATCTCGGTGCTCACCGAGCACACGCCGGACGGTTTCGCGTCCGCGCTCGCGAACGCGCTGGGCGACGCCGCCGCGTCGGTGCGGCGGGTGGCCGCCGAAAGCCTGCGGGAGCTGGTGGAAGTGCTGCCGGACGCGACAGGGCTGCCCGAACACCTCGACTCCGCCGACCCGCTCGTCCGCGCCACCGTCATCGATGTGCTGCGTGCCCTGCGCGCGGGCAGCGCGGCGCAATTCGGTGCGGCGCTGGCCGATCCGGACCACCGGGTGCGCATCGAAGCGGTGCGCGCGCTGGTCTCGCTCGACGACCGCGCCGGGGTCGCCGCGTTGGCGGACGATCCGAACCGAGAGGTGCGGATCGCGGTCGCCAACGGTCTGGCGGCCATCGGCGAGGGCGGGGTAGAGGTCGCGCGGACCCTGTCCGCCGACCGCGACCCGCTGGTCCGCGCGGCGGCGCTCACGGCGTTCGCCGCGCTCGGCGCCGGACCGGACGACGGCGCGAATCTGTCCGTCGCACTGCGTGATTCGGCCTGGCAGGTGCGCGTCGGCGCGGCCCGCGGCCTGGCGGGGGCCGCGCCCGAGCCGGCGATCCCCGTGCTCGCCGAGGCGTTGCTCGACCCGCACCTGGACGTCCGCAAGGCCGCGGTGCTCTCGCTCAGCACTTGGCGCACGGACGAATCGGCTCGCGAGGCGCTGAAGCGCGCGATCGACGACACCGACGCCGACGTGCGCGCTTACGCCCGGCGGGCGGTCGACGCGTGATCGCGCACTGTACCCATTGGTCGGGGGTCGCCTCGCCTCGCCTGGGCGCGGCGAACGCAGCCCGCCCTCCGCTCCGCACTCGGCCCCTGCGGCGTCCAACGCGGAACCGCAGGGCGGGCGCGGGCTCCGGCCGCGCCCGTTCCGCCGCCGCGCCGGATAACCATCCGTATGCTCGGAAACCACATTCGAGCGAGAGGAAAGGTCCGATGGCGGATCGGGAAGTGCTGTCCTGGGAGCAGTTCGGCATCGCGGGACGGGAGCTGGCGACCGAGATCGCGGCCGACGGCTTCCATCCCGACCTGATTCTGTCCATCGCCCGCGGCGGCCTGTTCGTCGCGGGCGCCCTCGGCTACGCGCTGGATGTGAAGAACCTGCACGTGATGAACGTCGAGTTCTATACCGGCGTCGATCAGCGCCTCGACATGCCGGTCATGCTGCCTCCGGTCCCCAAGTCCGTCGACCTCGAGGGCGCGACGGTGCTCGTCGCCGACGATGTCGCCGATACCGGCGCAACGCTGAAGCTGGTCCGCGACTTCTGTTCCGCGCACGTCGCCGAGGTGCGCTGCGCGGTGATCTACCAGAAGCCGCGCTCCGAGGTAGCGTGCGAGTACGTCTGGCGACACACCGACAGGTGGATCAACTTCCCGTGGTCCACCGAGCCGCCCGTGGTGCAGCGGGCCGCGCGCGTACTGGACGCGTAGCCGAACCCGGTGCTCGGGCCGGGCCACGAGTGCGATGGTGGACGATGCCCACGGCGGTCACGCCCGTGGACTTGACCTTGTCACTGTGTGAAGGCCTTGACTGGCTGTCGGAGGTGGTTCCCATCAACTCGACACACAGGAATACACAGGACAGGCGACTGCTCGACGCGTTGGCGGCCGGTAACTCGTCGACTCGGCTCGAGGCGGCTCTGGCGGCCGGCACGAATCCCGAGCCCGGTTTCGTCGATGCGCTGATAGAACGGTGCGCGATCGAGCCGGACTTCTTCGTGCGCGACATGCTCACATGGGCGCTTACCCGTCTTCCTTCGGAGATCACGGTTCCGAAGCTGCGCGCGGAGCTCCGTTCCGAGCACGCTCAGGCTCGCAGCCAAGCGTTGCACACGCTGTCCAAGATCGGGGACCCGAGTGTGTGGCCGGCGATCACGCGTTCGTTGCTGCGCGATGCCGACGACGACGTCGCGCGGAGTGCATGGCGCGCTGCCGCGGTTCTCGTGCCCGACGGAGCGAAGGAAGGGCTGGCCGCCGAACTGGCCAGGCAATTCGGGCGCGGCGACCGGGAGGTACGGCTGAGTTTGAGCCGTGCGCTCGTCGCGCTCGGCGATGTGAGCGAGCCGCTCCTTCGGACGGCGATGGCAAGTCACGACCCGATGGTGCGGGCGCATGCGCGCGCCACGGAGCGGCTCCTGCGCGACCCGGATGCCGGATTCGACCTCGCCGTCGATCAGGCGAGACGGGTCGTCGCGCTCGGTCCGGACCGGGAGGAGACAAGCGCGTGCTGATCGGTGAGGTGGCGCGCCGCTCGGGGGTGAGCGCCAGGATGCTCAGGCACTACGACTCCCTCGGGCTGGTACGGCCGACCGGACGAACCGTGGGTGGCTACCGGGAATACGCCCCCGAGGACATCCGGCGGATCTTCCACGTGGAGGGGTTGCGTTCCCTGGGGCTGTCCCTGAGCCAGATCGGGCGCGCTCTCGATGATGCCGAATTCACCCCGGCCGCACTGGTCGGCGACCTCATCCGAAAGACCGAGGAACGACTGCACCGGGAGCAAGAGCTCCTCGAGCGGCTCCGGACGGTCGATGCGGCCGAGCCCTTCGACTGGCAACACGTCCTGCGTATCATCGAGCTCCTGCACGGACTCGGTTCGCAAAGCGCCGCCCGGCGGCAGCAGGCCGTCCTGGCCCCGGCCGAGGATGTCTCGATGCCTGCCGAGCTGCTGGCCGAGGCGCTCCTCACCGAATCCGATCCAAACGTTGCCGGGGCCCTGCGGTGGGCCCTCGCACGGGCCGGCGGTGACGGTGCAGCGCGAGTGGCATCCGGAATGAGGTCAGACGACGTCGACGTCCGGAGGCGCGCGGTCTTGGCGCTGGCCGAGATACCGGGCGACGAGGCGACCGCGGTGCTCACGGACGCGCTCGGGGACGCGGACGCGACGGTCCGCAGACACGCTGCTCTCGCACTGGGTGCGCGTGGCGTGACCCAGGCTGTGCCGGAACTTGTCGGCACGGTGGTCGAGGGCCCGAATGATATCGAGGCGGCCGAGCTTCTGGGAACGTTGGCGTGCGACGAGACGTGGGCAGACCGGATCATGACTGCGCTGATCGACGAGCTGACCGCACATACAGCGGACTCGGCAGTGCGGATACGACTGACCCAGGCACTCGCCGAGATGCCTGGGACCATCGCGCTGGATACCCTGCGGCAACTGGCCCGCGACGATGATCGGGCCGTGGCCCTCCTCGCCTCTGCCCTCGTGGAAACGCTCGAAATACGGCCGGACGACGAACTGGGCAACCCTAGGAAAACGTAGGCGCGAACAACATCCCTGCGGCGACGCCGCGCGCGATGCACAGCCTTGTTACAGGTTGTCGACCCGCAGAGCGGCCACCCTGTCCAGGAGGGCTCGGCGGACGGTGTCGGGGCTCAGTACGCGCAGTGTGGCGCCCAGACCCATCAGATAGGTGACGAGAGAGTCGATGTCGTTGGCGCCGATATCGATGAGGGTGGCGTCGGGGCCGTCGGGGCGGTGGGTTCCGATGGTGGCCGGCACGATTCGCAAGGCTTGCTGGAGTGGCACGGCGAGCCTGATCGTGGTGTAGAGCGGGTAGGTGACCGCGGCGATCGCTTCGGTGACCAGCGTGGCGGGGTCGGGCGGGTTGTCGTGTTCGATGCGATGTCCGGTGAGTTCGGTGTGCAGTACCCGGTCCACCCGGAATGTACGCCATTGCTGTTTGTCGACGTCTTCGGCGAGGAAGTACCAGCGGCGGTTGGCGCGCACCAGACGATAGGGGTCGACGTAGCGGCGGGTGATGCGCTGGTGATGATCGCGGTAGGTCAGCGCAAGGCGTTCGCTCTGTCGGCATGCCGTGGCCAGAGCCCACAGCACGGACGCGTCGGCTTGCGGGGATACCTCCGCCCCGTCGGCGGTGTGGGCGAGGGTGCGGTTCACCGCGTCGAGGTGGCGCGCGAACCGTTCGGGTAGCAGGGTTTGCAGTTTGAACAGCGCCGACAATGCCGAGACGCTGCTGCCGAGCACGCCGCCCGCCGCGGCTTCCCGCAACGCCACGGCCACTGCGAAACCCTCTTCTTCGTCGAGGGCGAGCGCTGGAACCCGTGGTCGACGAGCCAGGCGATAGCCTCCCCACGGGCCGGGATCGGAATCGATGCCGTACCCCAGTTCCCGCAGGCGTGCGATATCGCGGCGTACCGTCCGGTCGGTCACTCCCAGCCGCCTGCTCAATTCCTGACAGGTCCATGCCGGGCGGGAGTCCAGCAGAGCCAATACATGCAGCAACCGCGTGGTAGATCCGATCACAGTCGGTATTCTCGTCCGGATCCAGGACCGGACCTGTCCTGGTCGGACCCTACGGTGTGGACCATGACTGCTGAACAGACAACACAGAACCGTGCCGTCGCCGAACCTCGGCCGATAATCCGTTGGCTCTCAATAGATTTCGACTGCTCAGATCCTGTCGAGTTGGCACAGTTCTACAGCCGTGGACTCGGCCTGCCGGTGCTCTACACCAGCGATGATTTCGTCCTGCTCGGGACCGGAGCCGGTGGGCCGGGGTTGGGTTTCATCCGCATCCTGGACTATCGACGCCCGAGTTGGCCGGAATCGGTGGTGGCCAAGCAGGCCCATCTGGAGTTCGGGGTCGATGATCTGGATTCTGCGCAAGCGTGGATGGGCGAGCTGGGCGCGGTACTGACCGCCTTCCAACCCGACATCAGCCACCGCCGGGTGATGCTCGATCCCGCGGGGCACCCGTTCTGCCTGACCACCCACGGTGTCTGAACCGTAGTATCGAATTCCGTGAGTCGGGTCGCCGGTGCTGTGGCGCAGATGTTCGAACCCGACGCGGTCCCTGCATAGCGGCGTTCAGCGGCAATCCAAGCATGGTGCCGACCAAGGAGATTCGTCGCAACGTGTTCCCCGAAGCTGCATTCACCCGACACGGCGCTCGGTTCGCGCCACACTCGGCAGACGGTCGCCGATTGCGGGATCGGCCGCGGCCAGCGCCTCGGCGATCGGCGTACCGGTGCGTTCAGCGAAAATCAGTCGCTCCCGAACTTCGCGCGGCGTGCGGGGCCGATAGCCAGGACCAGTGCCACAGCAGCCGCCGGAGAAGTTCAGCCCGGATTCGAGCACGGCTTCGAGCGCTCGCCAACTCGCCTTGTCGACTTTCCTGGGCACCTCCAGGTGCGGACCGGCGTCGAGGAGGTCCCCACGGCATTGCGGGCAGCGGGCCGGCCCCTGTCCGATCGAGTACTTGTAAGAGCCCCGGCAGCGCAGGCACACCAGATGTGTCCGGCTGGGGTAGATGCACATGCGGGCAACGTACATTCGCGACTCCGTCGGGTCGAGTCATTTCGGCCCTGGGATGCACGAGCCAGCGGTCGAGCAGCTGCAGGCGGCTCTCACGATGGCGCCCGATCCTGTCAGTGACAGGCGTCCGCGATTCCTGACATCCACTCGCGAATCGCCTTGCGCTGCGCGGGAGTAAGGCCGGCTTCCAGCTCCGCCTCGCGCCGCGCGACGGCCACCCGCGCCGCCGCGTATCGCTGCATTCCCGCCTCGGTCACCTGGATCTGATGCGTACGACGATCGGTCGGATGCGGGCGGCGTTCGATCAGGCCCTCCTTCTCCAGTCCGCCGATCATCTCGTTCGCGGCCTGCCGGGTACTCGCCACCTCTCGCGCGATATCGGCCACCGACATCCCCGGCTGTGCGGCGGTCATCATCAGCGTGGCGTACTGCGAGGTCGACAGTCCGAACTCCTTGAGCTCCTCACCGATCGCCGCCCGCATATTCAGCCAGACCTTGCGAACGATGAAGGTCAGCGACCCGCCTTCGGCATCCACGCACAGCCCTTTCCCAGATCTGATTGACAGGTTCCTGACGATAATGCACGCTCTACAACGTCAGGTTCCTACCAATCGTATCGAAGGTTTCCATGACCACGCCCGCGACACTGCCGAACGTCAGGCAGCGGTTGATCCTCGCCGTACTCCTGCTGTCCTCCTTGCTCATCTGGATGGACAACACGATCCTCAGCACCGCTCTCGAAACTCTCTCCGATCCGGTCCGCGGTTTGAATGCCAGCCCCGCACAACTGCAATGGACAACCGGCTCTTACACATTGGTCTTCGCCGCGCTGATGTTCACCGCAGGCGCCCTCGGCGATCGCTTCGGGCACCGGGCCGTGCTCGCCACCGGGATGACCGTCTTCGCCGCCTCGTCCATGTGGGCCGCCTACTCCGCCGACGCCGGGCAGCTCATTGCCGCCCGCGCCGCCATGGGGGTCGGCAGCGCGCTCATCATGCCCGCGACGATGGCCATCCTCACCTGGACCTTCACCGGGCCCGCGCGGGCGACCGCCATCGGTATCACCTCGGCGTCGGCCGGTGTGGGTATCGCGGCGGGACCCCTGATCGCGGGTGTGCTGCTCGACCGTTTCTGGTGGGGCTCGGTGTTTCTCGTCAACGTCCCGGCCGTTGCGCTCGGGTTGGTGGGGATCGCGACGCTCATCCCGGACTTCCGCAGTCCCACCCGGCGTCCGCTGGATCTTCCTGGATTGGCGCTGTCCATCACTGGGCTTGCGCTCCTGGCCTACGGCCTGATTCGCGCGGGTCAGGTCGCGACCTGGGGGCGCGTGGATGTCTGGCTGCCGGTCACCGCGGGTATTCTGCTGCTGGCCGCCTTCGTGATCGTCGAATTGCGCAGTGCCCAGCCCAGTTTCAACCCACGACTGCTCGCGCAGCGCACCTTCGGTGGCGGCAACGCCGCCATCGGCTTGCTGCTGTTCGCCATGACCGCCGTCGGTTTCTACGGCGCTTTCTATCTCCAAGGCGCACGTGGCTTCTCGGCATTGCAAGCGGGACTGGCCAGCTCCCCGGGCGCACTCGGCGCGATTGTCGGCGGCCCGCTCGGCATCCGCTTGGTCCGCCGCTGGGGGCTGCGTCCCGTCACCGTGACCGCACTGACCATCGCGGGACTGGCCATGGGTACCTTCGGCTGTTTCGGACTGGACACTTCGATGGTCTGGTACGAGATCCTCGTCCTCATCCAGGGCCTTGCCATCGGCCTGGTCATCGGCTCGGTGACAGCGGCCCTCATGGCCACCCTGCCGATGGAACAGGCCGGCGCCGGATCGGCCGTCACCAACACCGTGCGTCAGACCGGCAGCGTGCTGGGTATCGCGGTGGGCGGGACGATCATGTCCCTCGTATACAGCCGTGGCATCGAATCGGCGCTGCCCGGTCTGCCCCCTGACGTGCAGGATCGAGCGCGCATCTCCGCGGAACAGGCCCGGCATGTCGCCGACGCCGTCGGGCTGCCCGACCTGGCGCGCGCCGCCGACGACGCGTTCGTGCACGCCATGCACGTCGGCGCGGTCTGGACCATGCTCATCGCACTCTCCGGAGCGGCCGTACTGGCCATCGCCCTGCGACCCACGCGTCAAACATCCGGCATCCTCATCACCCGGCGCGAGTTCCAAGACGCGGACGCGTAGCCGAGCCCAGCGATGCGAGCGACGGTCAGCGCGCGGCGCGTTCGGCGACGATGGTGTCGAGGCGGGCGCCGAGTGCGTTGACCTGGTCGCGCAGCTCCGTCACCGTCTCGATGGAATAGTCGACGTCCGCCAGCACCGCGGCGATCATCTGCCTGGCTTGCTGTTTCAGTGCGAGCCCCGCCTCGGTGGCGTGCAGATGCACGGCCCGCCGGTCGTGCGAGCTGCGCACGCTCTCGACCAGGCCGCGCGCCTGGAGCCGCTGCACGAGCGGAGAGACGGTGCCGTAGTCGAGCCGTAGCCGATCGGCGAGCTGCTTCATCGTCATTCCCGGGTTCTCCCAGAGCGCGAGCAGCGTGAGGTACTGCGGGTAGGTCACCCGCATGGCGTCGAGATACGGCCGGTAGGCCGCGGTCATCGAGCGCGAGGTCGAGTACAGGGCAAAGCACAGCTGGGCCGCGAGCGAGAGCACGTCATCGGTGCCCGCGGCGGCGGCCTCGACCGCGCCTGTATGCGCTTCTTCGGGCATATCTGCACTGTACGAGAGTGCGGGTGCTTCGTGAACCGTCGAAAATCGGTGGCTCGAGCGGACGTCCCGGATTAGCTTGCCCCGTATGGCTGAGATCCACGGACGGTGCGCGAGCGAATTCGGCACGGTGGCAGATACTTTGGCGGCATCGTTGGATCGCGACGACGTGGGCGCCTCGGTGGCGGTGTCGGTGGGCGACGAGCTCGTGGTCGACATCTGGGGCGGATATACCGACGAGTCGCGCACCGCGCGGTGGCAGCGCGACACCATCACCAACGTCTGGTCGACGACCAAAACCATGACGGCGCTGTGCGCGCTGGTCCTCGCGGACCGCGGCGACCTCGATCCGGCGGCGCCGGTGGCCGAGTACTGGCCCGAATTCGGCGCCGCGGGCAAGGAAAGCGTGCTGGTACGGCACGTGCTCTCGCATACCGCGGGCTTGCCGACCTGGGACGAGCCGATGACGGTGGAAGATCTCTACGAGTGGCCGACCGCTACGGCACGGCTTGCGGCGCAACCTCTCCGCTGGTCGCCGGGGACGGCGGCCGGCTACCACGGGCTCACCCAGGGTTATCTGGTGGGCGAGATCGTCCGGCGGATCACCGGTCGCAGTCTGGGTGCCTTCTTCGCCGAGGAGATCGCCGGGCCCCTGGAGGCCGACTTCCACATCGGGTTGCCCGCCGAGCACGACCACCGCGTAGCACCGATCATCGCGCCGCCCGCGAGCCCGGGGCGCGACGATTCCGCGCCGCGCGGCCCCGGCAATCCGTCGGTGCCCGCCGCCGCGGCCAACACCGCTGCCTGGCGGCGTTCGGAGATTCCGGCCGTCGGCGGATTCGGCAACGCCCGCTCGGTGACCGCCGTGCAGTCGGTGCTGGCGAACGCCGGCGCCTGGCGCGGCGTGCGGTTGCTGTCGCGAGAAGGCTGCGAACGCGCCGTCCACGAGCAGTTCCGCGGCATGGACACCGTGCTGGGCACACCGATGCGTTACGGCCTCGGATACGGTCTCGGCGGCGGCGAATCCCCCAGCGCCCGTACGTGTTTCTGGGGCGGCTGGGGTGGCTCGCTCGTCTGGGTCGACATGGACACGCGGATGACGGTGTCCTACGTCATGAACCGGATGCTCGACGACGACCGATCGCTCACCGACGACCGGTCGTTCGACATCGTCGCGGCCGCTTACGACGGGGTCACGGCGTGACCCGCGCCGCTCAGCCCGCGGCGACCTCGCTGCGGTCGCCGCTCCACAGCGTGTGGAACTTGCCCTCGGCGTCGATGCGCTCGTAGGTGTGCGCGCCGAAGAAATCGCGCTGTCCCTGGGTGAGCGCGGCGGGCAGCCGCTCGGCGCGCAGCGCGTCGTAGTACGACAGCGAGGACGCGAAGGCCGGGACCGGGATGCCGAGCAGGGTCGCGGTGGACACCACGCGCCGCCAGCTGTCGATGGCCGTCTCGATCGCTTCGCGGAAGTACGGCGCGAGGATCAGGCTCGGCAGAGCGGGATCCTGGTCGTAGGCCTCCTTGATCCGGTTCAGGAACCGGGCCCGGATGATGCAGCCGCCGCGCCAGATCGTCGCCAGGTCGCCCGGACGCAGATCCCAGTTGTATTCGGCGCTGCCCGCGGCGATCTGGTCGAAGCCCTGCGCGTACGCGACGACCTTCGACGCGTACAGCGCCTGGCGGATGTCCTCGGTGAATTGCTCGACGTCGGTGGGCTTTTCGGCCAGCGTGCCGGAGGCGAGGCCGACCGCGGCCTTGCGCTGCGCGCGGGAACCGGACAGCGCCCTGGCGAAGACCGCCTCGGCGATGCCGGTCACCGGGACGCCGAGATCGAGCGCGGACTTGACGGTCCAGCGACCGGTGCCCTTCTGCTCGGCGGCGTCGACGATGACGTCCACCAGCGGGCGGCCGGTCTTCGCGTCGACCTGCGCGAGCACCTCGGCGGTGATCTCGACCAGGTAGCTCTCCAGATCGCCGGAGTTCCACTGGGTGAACACATCCGCGATCTGCTTGGCGTCCAGACCGAGCGCGTCGCGGAACAGGTGGTAGGCCTCGCCGATCAGCTGCATGTCGGCGTACTCGATGCCGTTGTGCACCATCTTGACGAAGTGCCCGGAACCGTCGGGGCCGATGTGGGTGCAGCACGGGGTGCCGTCGACCTGCGCCGCGATCGACTCCAGCAACGGACCCAGCGACTCGTAGGACTCCTTCGGTCCGCCCGGCATGATCGCCGGACCGTTGAGCGCGCCCTCCTCGCCGCCCGAGATGCCCGCGCCGACGAAGTTCAGTCCGCGCTCGCGCATGGCGGCCTCGCGGCGAATCGTGTCGGTGTAGAGGGCGTTGCCGCCGTCGATGATGATGTCGCCCTGCTCCATCACCGCGGCGAGCTCCTCGATGACGGCGTCGGTCGCGTCACCGGCCTTGACCATGATCAGCACCCGGCGCGGCTTCTCCAGCGCCGCGACGAACTCCTCGACGGTCTCGGTGCGAACGAAATCGCCGTCGCCGCCGTGCTCGGCGAGCAGTGCGTCGGTCTTGGCCACGGAACGGTTGTGCAGCGCGACGGTGTAACCGTGCCTGGCGAAGTTGCGGGCGATGTTGCTGCCCATGACAGCCAGGCCGGTAACACCGATTTGTGCACGCGCGGTAGAGGTCGGCATCGATCAGCTCTCTTCGTTCGTCAGGTCCGGTGGGTGTGCGAAAACTGGTTCCGCGGCGGCACCGTCGGCTCGTGCGAGCGACGCGGCCACCCTGTTGCCAAAGCTACTGGATGGCCGGTCGACCGCACCGAGACGGGTCGGAGGGATCTGATGAACGTGCGAGCGCGAATGGGCGAGCCGATCCGGGTGCGCGGACTCGCGGATCAGGCCAGCACGAGATCGACGTCGATGTTGCCGCGGGTGGCGTTCGAGTACGGGCAGACCTGGTGCGCCGCGTCGACCAGGGAGCGCGCCAGGGCGGGGTCGACGCCGGGCAGGTCGACGGTGAGGGTGACGGCCAGACCGAAACCGTCCCCGTTCGGGCCGATGCCGACCGCGCCGGTCACCGCGGAGTCCGCGACCTTCACCTTCTCGCGGCGGGCGACGAGCTGGAGCGCGCTGTGGAAGCAGGCGGCGTATCCCGCGGCGAACAGCTGTTCGGGGTTGGTGCCCGCACCGCCCGCGCCGCCGAGTTCCTTCGGGATGCTCAGTTCCAGGTCGAGCGCCTGGTCGGAGGAACGGACGTGCCCGCCGCGTCCGGCGCCGGTCGCGGTGGCCTGTGCGGTGTAGAGGGTGCTCATGGGGTGCCTTTCTCGAAGAACGTGCCGTGCCCCATGAACGGTAGCGGGCAACTCAGTTGCACACAACTAATATGGGATGTGAAACGGGCCGCACACCGCGGGCGGAGTCGGTTCCGCCCGCGGTGTGCGACCCGCCGAGCGGCTAGATCACCGCGTTCATGATCGTCCCCGCGCTGGTCGCGACGGCGCCTCCCGCCATCGCGCTGGCGATCATCTTCGGCGACTGTAGACCGCCACCGCTCCACTTTTCCCAGGCGAAACGGCCACCGCCGTAAGTAATGGCGGTGATCCCGGACAGCTGAACGAGCCAGGTGAAGTACCGACCCATTTGCATGAGCTTGTCCGCCAGCGGCGGCTCTTCCGGGGTCGGATTGCTGTACTGCGCGAGGACAGTGTCGTGTAACGCGCAGAGGATCGTGCTCACTGTCATACTCCTTCGCGGATGCTGGAGTGATGCTGGGGATTCGTTTTCACGAGAGCGCGATACTTCGAAAACGGAGAACTCTCCCATTCAACCCCACCAAGATCATGTGATGGGCCGGACACACCCAATTCGTTATGACTCGACTCACACCGGCGCACCCGTGCCATGGCAGGCCCGCGGTTCTAGGATTCGAGGGGTGCAGGGGGATTGACAAGGGAACAGGCGCGACGCGGCGCTGTCCCTGTTTCGACGCCGACCTCACGCTGATTCCGGGGAGGGCACATGGCTTTTCTGCTTCTACTGCTCTTGCTCATGCTCGCCGTCACCGTCTCCGTCGTCGTTGCCGCCTACGGCACGGTGATCGCCACGTACTGGTTCGAAATGCGCCACCGCCGCGCCGACCCGCCGGATCTGACCGCCGCGCACTGAGCGGTCGACCGCGAGTTTGGGAGCGATCGGTCCGGCAACTCCGGTCACGGGCGTTTTCGACGCCCGTGACCGCGATCGGAGGTGAGCCGGATGGTGAACGACGTCGAGAAGCGCTGGTCCGATCCGGAGGGATTTCGCCAAGCCGTCCGGTACGACCTCGCGGTTCTCGGCACGGCGGCGCTCGTCGCGCTGGTGGCCACGGTCTGGGCCGCAGGCCGGGAGGCGTGCCTGTCCGGTCCGCTGCTGTGCGACGCCGCCTCGAGTATTGCGGTGCTGCTCGTGCCCGCCGTCGTCCTGCTGGCGGGCGGCATCGGCGCCTTCGTCATCACTTATCTGCGCTGGCGGCGCGGCCGGGTCTGGCCGATCTGGCAGGGCGCCGGGTGGTTCCTGTTCGTCATGATGCTCGTCTACGTCTCGATCGGCGGGACCGCGATGGCCCGCTGACCGACCCGGGCGCCCGGGGCCGTTCATCGGTTGTAGTCCCAGTAGTGCAGCCACTTGACCGACTCGAACAGCAGCAGCGTCAGACCGTAGAGGGCCACGACGATCGCGGCCCCGAGCGCACTCACGCGCCAGCCCGCGCCGTCGACCGGATCGACCCACCACCGGAAACAGGCGGCCACGGCGGGCGAGAGTATCCAGCTCATCAACGCGACGCTCACGATCTGGCTGAGCCACATCGCCAGCCAGGGCGGCGCGCCGTTCTCGTCCAGCACCGGGCCGAGGAACCTGGACAGCGTCATCACCGTCGGATACAGCACGAGCAGCACCAGCATCGCGATCTTCCAGGTGGGCGTCACCCGAGTCTGGCCGTCGACGGTGCGCAGCGTCGAACCGAACGGCGTGGTGTGCGCGACGACCGAGAAATCCTCGGTCAGTTCGGCGCGCAGCGCGGGCAGGGCCGCGGCGCGCTCCTTCGAGCGCATCCAGTCCGACAGGTGCTGGGCCGTGCGAAATCGCAGCACCGTGAACCACCGGCCGGTGTCGCCGCGAGGGAACAGCGCGACACCCTCGAATCCGGGGAACGTGGCGCTCAGGGTGACCAGTTCCGCCTCCGCCGCAACGAATTCCGCCGCTTTGCCCCGGGTGACGCTGTGATGGAACACCCCGACGCCGGGCGGCGGCAACCCTCCCTCGACGATGACCAGATCCGAGCTCTTCCGGTGAAAGCCGAGCGAATCTCCCTCGGCGAGCGCATGGGACCTGGCGGTCGAGTCCAGGAAGTCGTTCACCTGCCGCTCTGTTCCGAAGGTGGCGCTGAACCCTGGTTCCAGGGCCGGGTCGTCGCTCACCGCGCGGCAACTCTCCACGAATCCCTCGGCGACCGAGGCCATTTCGGTCATCCGATCCAGCCAGGCGGCGAAGGCCGCGCTGTCCGCGGGACGATGGAAGACGGTGACGGCGGTGGCGTTCATCGGCGGCCCGCTAGCGGTCGTCGACGCGGCGACCTCGGACGTAGACCTGCGCGATCGTCGATTCGTCCATCCCCATCAGCAACGCGAACAGCGTCTGATCGCGCGCGAGGACGGAGTCGTCGGATCGAATCCCTTGCGCCAGAGTGCCTTCCAGCGCCGGTGTGCCCGTGGGATCGATGACGACGAAATCGGCCTCCTTGCCGACATCGAAGTTGCCGAACCGGCTCTCCATGTCGAGGGCGCGCGCGCCGGCCAGCGTTCCGGTGAACAGCATCTCCGCCGGATGCATCGACACTCCGTCCTCGCCCGGCTCGGAGATGTGCACCTTGAACGCCGCGGAGAGCACCCGCGGGATCGACCATTCGTCGCCGCCGCCGTAGTCGGTGCCCGCGGCCACCGTGACGCCCGAGGCGATCGTCCGCTTCCACGGCATCGTGCCGGACCCGAGGAACTGCTGCGACACCGGGCAATGCGCGATCGAACTGCCGGTCTGCGCCAAGCGCCGCAGTTCCGAATCCTGGCAGTGCACGCTGTGCGCGAGGATGCTGCGCCTGCCGAGCAGGCTCTTGCCGCCCACTTGCGAGCCGGGCAGGAACTTCCCGTCGTAGGTGTCCAGGTAGGAATCCACCTGGTACGCCTGCTTGGTGCTGTCGACCTCGCCGGTGCCGGGACGGTTGTTCTCGTTCAGGTGGCTGTGGAAATAGACGCCCTGATCGCGCACGGAGTCGTAGAGCTCGCCGAGGTTGCGCAGCGTTTCGCGGGTCACCGCCAGCGCGAAGCGCGGAACCACCGCCACATGCAGCAGGGCCGTGTCGACGTCGCCGGTGTCGATGGCATGCCAGGTGTCGATCTCCGATTTGGTCAGCCGGATCGCCTCGTCCTCGGAGGTCATCAGCGGCGCGACGGACGCCTCGCCCGTGGTCTGGATACCGCGGCCGCTGACCATGCGCAGGCCGCGCCGGCGCGTCTCGGCGAACAGCGCGTCCTGGGCGTGCGGAAACGCCGACCCGAAGACCATCGCGGCGGTGGTGCCCGCGGCGAGACGGCGGGCGCAGAATTCGACGGCCGCCCGATGCGCGTACACGGGGTCGGCCAGCTGGGCTTCGGACGGGTAGATGCAGCGCGTGAGCCATTCGAGCAGCTGGCCGCCGCCGTAGGCGTCGCCCGCGAAGGTCTGCGGGAAGTGGATGTGGGTGTCGACAAAGCCGGGAAGCAGGAAGCCCGGGCGGTGGTCCATCGGGGGCACGCCGCGGAATTCGGCCGGGATCTCGTCTCGGGCGCCGCAATAGGCGATCCGCCCGTCCCCGCCGACGATCAGAGCGCCGTCCGGTATGGAAACCAGCGCGTCCGCCGCCTCCTGGACGGTCGCTTGTCCAGTGACGTGAAAGATGTGCCCCAAGTGGACTTGGCTCACGCGTCGAGCACAACACAGCGCGCCGCGCAGTATTGGCAATTCCCGCAAAAAGACATCTTGACCTGCAACTCAGGTGACAACATTTTCTAAGGACGGCGTCTTCATACATTCCTGGCAAACCATTGGCATCGGAGGCGAGATCGAAGTTGCCGGTGACGGAAGGTGACCGGCGCCACCGATGCGACGGACCCGCCTGCTCCTCGATGCCCGCTCACCTCGTGCAATACTCGATAGGCATGACCGCAGAAAACGCTCGTGCCGGATCTGCAGTTCCCGATGCCTCGGCCGTCGCCGCCGCGCTGCAGGTAGCCCGCCGCGCTCCCTCCCTGCACAACTCCCAGCCGTGGCGCCTGATCTTCGACGGCAAGCGGCTGCACCTGTACAGCGACCCCGATCGGTTGCTTCCGATGGCCGATCCGGACGGGCGCCAGCAGGTGATCAGCTGCGGCGCACTGTTGCACCACATCAGGACCGCGTTCGCCGCAAATGGCTGGCACACCGAGGTCGTTCGGCTGCCCGATCCGGCGCGGCCGCGCTATCTGGCCGCCCTCGCCTTCCGGCCCTGGCCCGATCCGCCCGAACGCATCCGCAATCAGGCCCGCATCATCGGGCGCAGGTACTCCGACCGACTGCCGATGGACGCACCCGACGGCTGGGACGCCCTCCTGCCCGGCGTGACGGAAGTGGCGCGCGCGTGCGAGATCACGCTCGACGACCTGCCCGACTCGGTGCGCGACCGACTCGCCGCCGCGTCCGATCAGGCCGCCGCGCTGCGTCGCTACGACAAGCCGTATCAGAGCGAATTGCGCTGGTGGACTGGACATTTCGATATATCCGAGGGCATCCCTCCGACCGCGCTCGCGACCACGGCCGAGGCGGGGCGCGTGCCCGTTCGCCGCGACTTCCCCCTCGCGCCGGGAACCACCCGCCGGACGACGGCCGAGGATCGAGCCCGTCTGCTGTCATTGAGCTCCTCGGGCGACACGCCCGCGCAGTGGTTGCGCACCGGCGAGGCGCTGTCGGCGGTGCTGCTGGAGTGCACCGGCGCCGGGCTCTCGACGTGTCCGCTCACGCACATCACCGAGCTGCCCGCAGCCCGGCGCGTGATCGCGGCACTGATACCCGGCCACCTGCGCCCTCAGGTAGTCGTCCGCGTGGGCAGCGCACCCGAACCGGATCCCGTGCCGCCGACACCCCGTCTGCCGATCGAGGACATCCTCACCATCACCGCCGAATAGCCGGGACGCGCCCGTTCGGCACGGACATCATCGCGCCCACAGCGAACCGGACCAAGGAAACGAATCGCAAGGTTTGCTAACGACCGCGCACGGATCGCCGATGCACCTCGTGTCGACGACGACACCGGCACCCTCGGCCACGTGGCGCAGAGCTGCGCTTTCGCTCCGGTCGTGCGCGAGTCGGGACGGGCATCGCACGCCGACGCCAGTACGCTGACCTCGCACGTCGACACCGGGCGCTTCGCGATCCCGGTCCGCCCTCCGGTTCACACCTGTCAAGGAGTTCACTTGGCTCGGCAACGTCGCACCAGCAGCCTGTCCGCGTCCCGTCGCGGCGCCATCGCCACCACCGCGCTCGCGCTCGCGCTCGCCGCGGGCATCGGCGCCGCCGCCGCGCGCCCCGTCGGCGCCTTCGATGTCGGCGGGGCCATCGAGGTCGAATACGACCGCGCGGGCGGGCCCGCCGCCCTCGGCGATCCCGTCACCCCCGAACTCGACGCGGGCCGCGGCGGACGATTCCAAGCCTTCGAACGCAACGCCTCCGTCTATTGGCATCCCGAGGCCGACGCCCACCTGATCGGCGGCTCGATCCGCGACAAGTGGGGCACGTTCGGTTGGGAGAACGGCGTCCTCGGTTACCCCGTCACCGGAGAACTCGCCACACCGGGCAGACCGGGCAGCTTCAACCACTTCCAAGGCGGATCCATCTACTGGTCCCTCGGCACCGACGCACACCAGATCGGCGGGGCCATTCGCGACAGGTGGGGAGCCTACGGCTGGGAAGGTGGTGCCCTCGGCTTCCCCATTACCGACGAAGCCACCGCCGCCGCGGACAACGGCCGCTACAACCTCTTCGCAGGCGGCGCCATCTACTGGTCCGCACCCACCGGCGCCCACGTCGTCTGGGGCGCCATTCGCGACGACTGGGTCCGCGCGGGAGCCGAGAACGGCCGCTACGGCTACCCCACCGGCGAAGAATACGACTACCAGGGCGGCAAGGCCCAGGACTTCCAAGGCGGTCGAATCACCTGGATGCCCTGAGCCTTTCGAACGCTAGTTGCTCGTGGCGGTTCCGTTCAGCCGGAACCACCACGACTGCGCGTTGCGAGTGGGCTTGATGACGAAGTTCTGGGCCATATGGGTACCGAAGCTGCACCTGATGCTCATCGTGATGTTGTTGTTCCGATTCAAGGTGACGGGAATCCATACGATGTCGTCGCCCGCGTCGCCGCCGTTCTTCCCCGACGTGTGGTTGTGGTAGGTCACGAACGCGACCTTGTTCCGCGGCCCGGTGCAGTCCCAGCCACCCCACTTCGGCACGATGCCGTAGACGCCCGCCGAAGCGGCCTGCGCGGGAGGCGGCGCCAGAAGCACACTGCCGAGGACCATTGCCGCGACGACCATTGCGCGCCGGTGAAAGCTGTTCATGCGATTCCCTTTCCGGTAACGCCCCGAAGTATTCCGGCCCGGTCGCTGCCGTGATGCCGTTCGGCGAGCGGACATCCGAGGTCACCTCCGTGTCCGCTTCGTCACGGTTCCCAGCCGCTCGGCGCACGCGGCTGTGCAGCACGGCAGGAGTTCCGGTGCTGCCGGTCAACGGAGTTCGAGATAGCAATAAATTGCTTGCTCCTCCGCGACGGCGCCAGGGAATTCTTCGTATGATATGGAAACCATACGAAGGAAGGGCGAGACGATGAGCCGGGAAGCCGCGAAACGTCAGCACCGCCGCGAGACGCAGACGGTCAAACGCGGGCTGCGCGAGCTGAATACGCAACTCGCCCTGTTGAACCGGCGCTTCGGCGGCAAGGTGGAGCTCAGGGACGTGGACTGGACCTGCCTGGATCTGATCGACCTGCACGGCCCGCTGACGCCGACAGCGCTGGCCCGCACGGCGAATCTGCACCCGGCGACGCTGACGGGCATTCTCGACCGGCTGGAGCGCGGCGGCTGGGTCGTCAGGGAGCGCGACCCCGAGGCCGCCGACCGGCGGGCGGTGACCGTGCGCGCGCTCGGCGATCGCAATCACGAGCTGTTCGACCTGTTCGCCGGCATGAACGGCCGGATGGACGAGCTCTGCGAGGACTACACGCCCGCCGAACTGGAACTGATCGCCGGGTTCCTGCACCGCACCGCGACCGCGGGCCGCGCAGCCGCCGACGAGCTCGCCTGAGCACACGCGAGACGCCGGAAACTGTTACGAAAACCATATGAAGTCTTTACGGTCGCCAGATAATATGAGATTCATATCTTATGACCGAGAGAGGAACCTCATGTATCTCGTCACCGGCGCCACCGGCGTCATCGGCCGACCGTTGGTCACCGCGCTGACCTCCGCCGGACTCCCGGTCCGGGCGGTTTCCCGGCACCCCCACGTCGCGCTGCCCGACGGCGTCGACCTGGTGTCGCCCGAGGATCTGGATCTCGCGGGTGTCGAATCCCTGTTCGTCCACCCGCGAGCGACGAAGGACTCCGTCGACGACCTGCTCCGCCGAGCTGTCGCCCACGACGTCCGGCGCGTCGTCGTCCTGTCGGCCATCAATGCCGACGACGAACCGGCGCATCAGCCGTCCCGGTTCAATGGCGATCGCAACACCGAAGTGGAGCGAGCGGTGGTCGCCTGCGGGCTGCCGTGGGTGAGCGTGCGGCCCAGCTCGTTCGCGATGAACACCCTGGCGATGTGGCGCGGTGTCATCTCGATGGGCGACAAGGTGTTCGGTCCGTATGCGGCGTTCTCGGAGGCCGTCATCCACGAAAAGGACGTCGCCGACGTGATCGCTCGCGCCATGGTCGACGACGCGCTCGACGGACGACGGCTCTCGATCACCGGCCCCGAGGCGCTCAGCCTGGAGCAGCTCGTCACGATCATCGGCACGGTGATCGGCAAACCCCTGAGATACCAAGAGGTTCCGGCCGAGGCAGCCGCGTCGGCGATGATCGCGCACGGCCTGGACGAGGGGTTCGTGCACGCACTGATGAACCGCTACGCTCGCGAACTCGAGCGCCGACCGGTCGTCACGGAGGAGCTGGCGACGATCCTGGGACGGCCCGCGCGCTCGTTCGCCGACTGGGTCGCCGATCATCGGAACGAGTGGTCGTAACGGGAATCCGTAATACGCTGCCGGGTAGCAGGATTACCTGGATCGCCGACCGTCCGGGTCGGTGATCCCGACAGAAGGGGCGGCGGGTGCTGGTCGAATCAGCGATCGGCGATGCGTACGGTGCGGGATTCGAGTACGCGGATCCAGCGTTCGTGGCGGCGCACAACACACTGCGGGGCTACGTGCAGCACCCGAAGCATCTCGGCATCCGCCCTGGCGCGTACACCGACGACACCCAAATGACCTTGGCCATCGCCGAATTGCTGGTCGCCGGGGATCCGTGGACGTCGCTGGGGCTGGCAGACAGATTCGTCTCGGCATTCCACCGCGACCCGCGCGAGGGCTACGCCGGACGGTTCTACGACTTCCTGCGCTCCGTCCACGACGGCGCGGAATTCCTGCGCCGGATCCGGCCCGACAGCGACAAGAGCGGCGCCGCCATGCGGGCGACGCCGATCGGCCTGCTCCCCACTGTCGACGAGGTGCTGCACCATGCCGCGGTGCAGGCGGCGGTCACCCACGACACTCCGGCGGGGATCGCCTCTGCGCAGGCCGCGGCGCTGGCGGTCCACTACTGCCACCACGAGCTCGGCCCGGTCGCGAACCTCCCGCAGTGGGTGGACAGTCACGTCCCGTCCGGATGGTCGCGGCCGTGGCGCGGCAAGGTCGGTTCCAAAGGACGCATGAGCGTCGGCGCCGCCCTCACCGCGTTGTCCACCAGCGGCACGATGAGCGAATTGTTGCGCACCTGCGTCGCGTTCACCGGAGACGTGGACACCGTCGCGACGATCGCCCTCGCCGCCGCCGCGCGCTCATCCGAAATCACACAGGACCTTCCGTCTGTGCTGCTGGAGAACCTGGAGAACGGGACGTACGGCCGCGACTACCTCGCTCGCCTGAACAGCCGGCTACTGGGCTGAGAGCACCGACGCGCCAGTTCCTGTCGACCTCGGCGCGGTCACGACACCTGCGCGGGCGGCCACTGTCTGCTGCTGGAGACCGGCAGGCTGCGCGCCGAGGGCGATCCGGAATCGACGGTCGAGCTCGGTTCGTATCGAGAACGCGCTGCTAACGTCGAATCGTGTCCGACGCGCTGACCCGATACCGATCCGTTCTCCCCGCCGACGGCGAGTGGGAGCCGGTCGACAGCGGGGAGTCGGAGGCCGCCGTATTCCGCGCCGCCGACGGCTCGCGGTACGCGAAGTGCGTCACGGAGAACGCGGCGGCCGAGCTGACGCAAGAGCGCGATCGTTCCGAATGGCTGTGCGCCCGTGGAATTTCCGGGCCGCGACCGCTCGAGTGGCGCGAGAACGCCGACGCTGCCTGCCTGGTGACGAAGGTGGTGCCCGGCGTGCCCGCCGACCGCGTGTCCGCCGAGGCGCTGGCCGCCGCGTGGGAATCGATCAGCGACGCGGTCCACCGTCTGCACGAACTACCGACCGATACCTGCCCGTTCGAACGCGGCGTCACCACGATGTTCGCGAAGGCGCAGGACGTGGTGGCCCGCGGCGCGGTGAACACGGAGTTCCTGCCGGAGGAGCAGCTTGACACGCCTCCGGCGGTGCTGCTGGCTCGGCTGGCCGCCCAGGTGGACCGGTGGGTCGCGCGGGAGTCCGTGGAATCCGTGGTGTGCCACGGAGATCTATGCCTGCCGAACATCGTCCTGGATCCGGACACGCGGTCGGTCACCGGATTCCTCGATCTGGGGCGCCTCGGTGTGGCCGATCCGTACGTCGATATCGCTCTGCTGCTGGCCAATTCGCGCGAGACCTGGCCCGACGAACGGTGGGCGCTGGACGCCGACCGCCGCTTCGCCGAACGCTACGGCATCGACCTGGACGCGGAACGGCAGCGCTTCTATCTGCATCTCGATCCGCTCACCTGGGGCTGACGCGGAGTCAGGCCATCGAGATACCGGTGATCAAGGTGCGTCCGGTGAGGGTCTTCGTGGTGATGATCTGGGTGAAGGTCTTCGGCAGCTGACCCGGGTACTGCTGGGTGAGCCGGACTTCCCAGTGCGACTGCCCATCCCCCGCCCCGGCGGCGGTGCGGGTGATCTGCACGCAGTAGCGGGTGCCGACCGGCACCTGATCGATGCCGCGCTGGATCTGCTCGGCGGGCGGGACCGTCGCGTCCTGGGCTACCACGGCGCGGGCGGCGACGCCCGAGCGTTGCACGTAATAGGCGCGTTCGAAAGCCATGATCGCCGAGGGGCCGTCGAGGGTGCCACCGATATCGGTGCCCGAGACGACATCACCGGTGCGGCGCTGTTCGCATCCCGGAGTCGCCACCGCCGCCGGGGATTCGGGTCCGGTCGGCGTCGGCGACACGGTCGGCCGGGCGTCGTCGGCCGCGGGCACCGGGCGCGTCGGCGTCGGCGCGGCGCGAGTTCCGGAGCTGGGCAGCACCGCCCACAGAATCGAACCCACCGCGACGAGCACGCCGAGACCGATCAGCACCGCGAGAAGCTTGTTGCCGCGCTCGGGCTGCTGCTCCGGCTGGCGCGGACGCGGACGGCGCAGCGCCGGACCGGGATTGCCGCCGGTCCGGTCGATGATCGCGGGGACCACCGGAACACCCTCGTCGCCGCCGCGCTCCGGCTCGGGCTCTTCGTCGACCGGAACCCGGATCTCGACGGTCGGCGAATCCGAGGGTTCCTCGGAGCGGATCGGCGGGTCGAGCCATTCGGCCCACTCGCCCATCCGTCGCGGTGGCTGACGCACCGGTGGCTCGGCCCGAGGCGGCTCGGGCTCGTAGAACGGCGTCGGCCCGGCGAACGGCGATGTGGTGCGCGGTGATTCAGGCTCGTAGAACGGCTCCGGCATCACAGGCGGCGCAACGGGCGGCTCGGACGGCGATCCGGTGCGCAGCGGCTCGGGCTGGTAGAACGGCTCCGGGCCCGCGAGCGGCGATCCGGTGCGCGGCGATTCGGGCTCGTAGAACGGCTCCGGCATCACAGGCGGCGCAACGCGCGGCGGCTCCGACGGCGATCCGGTCCGCGGCGGCTCGGTCCCGTAGAACGGCTCCGGCATCACAGGCGGCGCGACGCGCGGCGGCTCTGGTTGGCGTGGCGGTGTGCGCGGCGGTTCCGGCGCACGCAGGGGTGCGCCGGACGACGCCGAGGACCGACGCGCCGCGGGCCGTCGCCGTCGACGCTTACCGGTCGGCGGCGCGGGCAGTCGCAGCATCGGCAGCCCGGTGTCGAACGGATTCGGCTGGCCCTGCTGGTTGTTCGAGGGGCCCTGGTCAGGGCGCGTCATCGCCGAAGTCGCCGATCACGGCGGCCGGGACGGTGACCGATTCCGGAATCATCGCGGCCGCGGGAACAGTCACGCCGAGCTGGCCGTCACGCGGCCTGCGGTCTTGGTCGCCGCCCATCGGCGGCGGCATCGCGACGCCACCGTGCGTGCCCGGCTGTCCGGCAGGCTCGGGCGGTTTGGGCGCTGTGTCCTGCGGCGCGGGCGTGGGCGGAATGATCGACGCGGGCGGCGCGGGCCTGTGCTCGGGCTTCGGGGCATCCGGTTTCGCGCTCGGGCCCGTCGCGTTCTGCGACGGGTTCGACGGCGACGTGCCGCCGCCGAAGTCGATCACCTTCGATGGCGTGCCGGACGTGCCACCGTTGTTGGCGCCGTTCGTGGTGCTGCCCGGGTTGACGAGTTCCGGGATCGCCTGCTCGATGACCTTGTCCGCGGACGCCGCCACGGTGTCCATGGCGTGCGTGCCGACTTCGACGATCTTGTCGATCAGATGCGTGCCGATGTCGACGCCCGCGGAAATGGCCGCGGTGCCCAGCTGCACGCCCGCCGAGACGAGCTGCTGTTGCAGCTGGAGTTGGGCGACCTGCGCCGGATCCAAGGGCTGGCCCTGCACGGTGACGCCAGGAACGGCGGCGGTCGAGGTGCCGCCGATGGACGGCTGGCTCGTGCCGCCGATACCGCCCGGCGAGGTGACCGTGAGCGGACCCATCTCGTCCAATCGACGGGTGTGGTCGTTCATCTCGGTGCGCGCGGTGCCGACGGTGGTGATCGCGTCGCGCAGCGCCTGCGCCGCGCGCTCGATGACGGCGTCGGTGTCGGGCGCGGCGGTCGCGTTGCCGAGGATCACCCTCGCGTCGCGGCGGAAGTCGGCGATGATCTGATCCACCCGGCGCGCGGCGCGGGCGCTGGTGGCCTGCGCGTCGCCCAGCACCGCGAGGTAGGCGGGGCCGCGATCGGAGATCTCGCCGATCTCGGTCTGAGTGGTGCGCAACGCGGGCACGGCGGCGTCCGCGCCGCGCGAGGTCCAGGTGGATTCCAGCGCGTACAGACCGTCCCGGTGCGGGCCCTCGGACTCGGCGGCGTGCGTGGACGCGGCCGACAGGGCACCGGTGATGGCGCGATCGGGCAGGGTGGCGCCGGTGCCGAGCGTGGCGCGCAGCGAGAGCATCGGCTGCACCAGAGCCGCGACGATCGGCGGGTCCGAGGTGGGATCGTTGCTGACGACCGGCAGCGTGTCGGTGCTGGTCTGCTCGGTGGGGCGCCGTCGGCGCAGCGCGCTGAGCCGCCTCATGCCAGCTCCTCCCCGGTCTTCGCCAGGGCTGCGGCGGTGTCCGCGTCGCCGGTCTGCATGGCCGCACCGTAGTCGCGGAGCACCTGACCGTAGGCGGCCACCAGCTGACCCGCGGTGGACAGTGCCTGGGTGTGCTCGGACACCGCGGTGGTGAACCGCGCGACGAACTCCGCCCCGACCATGCCGAGATCGGCGTCGAGCTTCTGCGAGTTCACCGCGCCGGAGGCGGCGGCCGAGGCCTGGGCCAATTGTTGCGCCACGGTCTCCGCTATCGCGGTGTAGGCGGCCATCGCCGCCGGGTCGAGCTTCAGCGTGTCCATCGTTCCCCCTTCACGGAAAACCAAACTCTCGCTGTCGCATCACGGTTGAGCCGAGCTTAACGGTCCGGTCCGACATCGCGCCGGATCACCACGAAACACCGGCGGCACCGCCTGGCCGTGCCGTGCGGACGTGCCCATCGCCGATGATGTGCGTCCGTCCGGTTCGCGACCTGCGTCCCATAGTCGCACGACTCGCCCCGAGATCGTCGGTCTGTCTTGCAATCCGGGACGAAGCGGACTCGATGCCGCACGGCGGGAACGCTTTCCGAGCCGGACGAACTGGGCTTTCCCGAAACAGCTCGGTCGACAGATCTCAGCGGGAGAGGTCCGGCCACGGCGGGCGCCGGACGATCGCGAGCAAGCCGAGCACCACGGCCACCAGCCCGATCGTCTCGCCGAGAAGGGCGATCCGGCCCGCGTCGACGGCGGGCGTCCAGCTGGCCTGACCGTCCTTGACGACGAAGACGCCGAGCGGCCGCGCCGCGCCACCCAACCAGCCGCCCCGCGCGGCGGTGACGATGACCGACCCGTCGGCGGTCTCCTGCGGCGTCCCGAAGACGAGCGCGCCCGCCGTCTGCGCCCCACCGAGTTGTCCTCGCAACGACATTCCGGCCCCCTTCGCTGTCGAAATCGGATCGCGCCGCGATGAGCCCGCGCGACCACGCCAGCCTACTGGCCGGGGAGGGAGGAAGGCCGTCGAAACCGCGCCGCCCCGATCGGACGCGGCGGTGCCCGGCGCCGCCGGAAATTTCCGTGCGGGAATAGTCGGGACAGCGATACGTTCGTTCGTGATGCTTAGTTGAACGAACGAAAGGGGGCCGCCGGTGGCCACCGAGACCGCGCAGTCGTCCATCGGCCTCCGGTCCGAACGCGGGGCGATACTCGGCTCGCTGATGCTGTC
The DNA here is from genome assembly GCF_057708605.1 of Nocardia sp. bgisy118. NCBI lineage: Bacteria > Bacillati > Actinomycetota > Actinomycetes > Mycobacteriales > Nocardiaceae > Nocardia > Nocardia sp. bgisy118. The sequence continues at coordinate 139,525 of NZ_JBYISM010000004.1, forward strand.
GACCGGGCTCGTCGCCCTCGATTCGACCATCATCGCCACCGCGGTGCTGTCCATCACGGACAACCTCGGCGGGTTCGCCCAGTTCCCCTGGCTCTTCTCGATCTATCTGCTCGCGCAGGCGGTGACGGTGCCGATCTACGGCAAGCTCGCCGACACGGTCGGCCGCAAACCGGTGATCCTGTTCGGCATCGCGGTGTTCGCGCTGGGTTCGCTGCTGTGCGGGCTCGCGCCCAGCATGCTCGCGCTGATCGTCTTCCGCGCGGTGCAGGGCATCGGCGCGGGCGCCATCCAGCCGATGACCATGGTGATCGCGGGCGACCTCTACACACTGACCGAACGCGCCAGGGTGCAGGGCTACCTGGCCAGCGTGTGGGCGATGTCCTCGGTGGCTGGTCCGCTGCTGGGCGGCGTGTTCGCCGACTTCGTCAGCTGGCGCTGGATCTTCCTGGTCAACCTGCCGCTCTCGGCGGTTGCCGCCTCGATGCTGTTGCGCAGTTTCACCGAGCACACGGTGCGGCGCAGCCAGGACATCGACTATCTCGGCGCGGGCCTGCTGACGCTGGGCGCGGGCGCGATCATCCTCGGATTGCTCGAGGGCGGCCAGGCGTGGGCGTGGTCCTCGCCCGCGAGCATCGGCATCTTCGCCGGGGGCGGCTTGGTGCTCGTGCTGTTCGCGCTCGTGGAACGGCGGGCGGCGAATCCGATTCTGCCGCTGTGGGTCTTCACCCGCCGGGTGGTGGTGGCCAGCAGCCTGGTCTCGGTGCTGATCGGCGCGGTGCTGATCGGCCTGACCTCCTACGTGCCGACCTTCACCCAGGGCGTGCTCGGCACCAGCGCGCTGGTCGCGGGGCTCACCGTCGGCGCGCTCACCCTCGGCTGGCCGCTGGCCGCCTCCCAGGCCGGAAAGGTCTACCTGCGCATCGGCTTTCGCGGCAGTGCCCTCATCGGCAGCGGACTCGCCGCACTCGGGGCCGCGTCCACTCTGCTCATCGACGAGCACTCCACGCTGTGGCAGATCTCCGCGTCCTGCTTCGTGATCGGCACGGGCATGGGCCTGGTCGCGACGCCGACCCTGATCGCCGCGCAGACGAGCGCCGAATGGTCCGAGCGCGGGGTGGTGACCTCGGCCAACATGTTCGCCCGCTCGATCGGCAGCGCCGTCGGCGTCGCCGTGTTCGGCGCCATCGTCAACTCCAGGGTCGGCGAGACCGACCACCCCGCCCCGCACACCCTGGCCTCGGCGGTGCACCTGGTCTTCGTGACCGTCGCGGCGATGGCCGCGGTCATGCTGGTGGCCTCGGCCATGATGCCGAACCGCAGCGCCGACGGCACGACCTGATCCGGGCGCGGGTCATTCCGCGGCGCGGCGGCCTTCGATTTCGGCGAGAGCGCGGTCCCGCTGAACTGCGGGCAGCCCGGCGGCCGCCGTGCGCACGGATCGCACGGCGTCCGGCGAGAGCGCGGACAGGGTGCTGTGGAACTCGGGCCACAGATCGTGGTCGGCGGTCGCGGACAGCATGTCCGCGAGCTTCGATTCGGGGACGAGTCCGACGAAGCGTTCGAGCTGCGCGGGCTCGTCCACGAGGAACGCCGTGCGGGTCAGCGCGAGCCCGTCGAGCACCACCACGGTGGCGCGCGCCGCGGCGTCGGAGACCGACGACATCAGATCGCCGAGGGTGATCCAGTCGCCTCGCGCGGCGAGTTGCTCGGCGACGGCTCGCACCGTGGCCGAGGGCAGCCCGGCGATGATGGTCGCCGCGTGGCGGGGGTCGAGCTGGGCGGCGATGTCGGCGAGGAAATCGACGGGCAGGCGTTTGGCCATCTGCACCGCGTGCCCCGGGTCGAGCACCGCCGACATCTTGGCGGCCAGCAGCGCGTTGTGGTGGCGGCCGACCAGCTTGACCAGGATCGGGATGGGAATGACCTTGGTGGCGCCCGCCATTCGGCGCAGCCCGTGTGCCTGGTGGTCGAAGAGCATGTCGGCGACCTGCATACGGAACTGGCGCAATTCCGCGTCGGGCACGTCGCCCAGGTATCCGAGGTCGTCCACCGGGACGCGCAGCGTCCGCGCCAGTTTGACGAGCTGCGGGGCGACGCTCGGCGCGGTCACCGCCCCACCGCCTTCTTCACCGGGCCGCGCAGCATCCGCGGCAGCAGATCCAGCAGGGAGATCGCGGCCTCGTGCAGGTCGTCGAACTGCTTGGCCTCCGCGCGTTCCACGGTCTCGGCCAGTTCGGCCCGGCGGTCCGGCGGCAGCGCGGCGATGGCCGGGGGTAGATCGCCGGGGATCAGTTCGGCCAGCGTTTTCTGCGCCATCGCTACCTCCGTGCGTCGGACGGATCGGGCTCTCGAACTCCTTCGACCAACCGTAGCGAAAGTGGTAGGAAGACGGATCGCCCCGCGCCGGGTGAGCGCGGGGCGATGTGTTCCGAGCGGGGTGGACCGGGTTCGAGGCCCGGCCGCATCACCGCACCGAGACTTCCTCCTGCTCGCGCGCTCCGCCGCCGAGCTTGTCCATCACCACGTAGCCTGCGCACACCAGCACCGTCCACACCGCGCCGACGACGATCGCGGTGCGTCCGCTCTCGGTCCAGAACAGCAGCACCACGACGAGACCGAGGAAGGCCAGCGCCGCCACCGAGGTCACCGGCGCGCCGGGCAGGCGGTAGTCGCTGGCGGGCAGCAGGCCGCGGCTCACCTTGGCGCGGTAGCGCAGATGGCAGACCAGGATCGTGCCCCAGACGAAGATGATGCCGATGGTCGAGACCGAGGTGATGTAGGCGAACGCCTTGTCCGGCGAGATCACGTTCACCACCACGCCGATGACCATCGCCGCGGCCGAGGCGGTGATGCCGACATAGGGCACCGAGCGGCCGCTCAGCTCGCCGAACCGGGCCGGTGCCTCCTGCCGCAGCGACAAGCTGCGCAGCATGCGGCCGGTCGAGTAGATGCCGGAGTTGCACGAGGAGAGGGCCGCCGTCAGCAGCACGAAGTTGATGATGCCCGCCGCGGCCGGAATGCCGATCTGCTCGAACACCTCCACGAACGGGCTCTTGCCCGCGTGGAACGAGCGCCACCCCGCCACCGACATGATGACCACCAGCGCGCCGACGTAGAACAGGCCGATGCGGAAGGGCAGGGTGTTGATCGCCTTGCGCAGCGTGGTGCGCGGATCGCGCGCCTCGCCCGCGGTCACGCCGACCAGCTCGACGCCGACGTAGGCGAACAGCACGATCTGCAACACGAGCAGGGACTGGCCGAAGCCGTTCGGGAACACGCCGCCGTCGTTCCACAGATTCGTCACGGTCGGGTCTGTCGCGTGTCCGATGCCGAAGACCAGCACGGCGATACCGATGCCGATCATGGCCAGGATGGCGGTGACCTTGATGGCGGAGAACCAGAACTCGCCCTCGCCGAACAACCGCACCGAGATCATGTTGGCCGCGAACATCACCCCGAGCACCACCAGCGCGGTGATCCACGGCTCGATGTCGAACCAGTACTGCACGTACTTGCCCGCGACGGTGATCTCGGCCATGCAGGTCGCGACCCACACCGCCCAGTAGGTCCAGCCCGTCACGAAACCGGCGAAGCGGCCGAGGAATTCGTGCGCGTATTCGGCGAAGCTGCCGGAGACCGGCCGGTAGGTGAGCAGTTCGCCGAGCGCGCGCATGATGACGAAGATCGCCAAGCCGGCCGCCAGGTAGGCCAGGATCAGCGCGGGCCCCGCCTGTTCGATGGCTCCGCCCGCGCCGTAGAAGAGACCGGTGCCGATGGCGCCGCCGATGGCGATCATCTGGATCGTGCGCGGGTTCAGACCCCGCGCATAACCCTCCTCGCCCGGCGCGGCCGAATCGGACAGCGCCGCGTCCGCTGGTAGCCGGCGGTCAGAGGCTGTCATACGTAACTGTCCTTCCCCTCATCCGAAAGATCAGCACGTCACGCTACCGGCGACGGCCGGGAAGTCAGCGGGCACGGTCCGCGCGACAACCTTGTTGCTCCTATTCCCTCGCTCTGCCACCATCGATGTCATCAATGATGACAACAACGGTGACAGGAGCAGGTCATGTCGGACAAGACAGCCCGCCCGCACCGGCTGACCAGGGATCGCATCGTGGCAGCGGCGGTGGACATCGCCGCGCGCGGCCGTCCCGACGGGTTGACCGGACGCGCGCTCGGCGAGGAACTCGGCGTCGACCGCTCGGCCGTGTGGCGGCACTTCGCGGACAAGGACACGCTGCTGCGCGCCGTCGGCGACCGGCTGCTGACCCTGGCCTACGAACAGGTGCCCGGCGGGCTCGATCCGAAACCGCGACTGGAGGCGCTGGCCAGGGCGGTCGTCGCGGTCTTCGTCGGGCACCCGTACGTCGGCGCGGCGATCGCCTCGCGCACCACCCGCGGGCCCGGCGAGTTCGCGGTGGTCGACATGATGCTCACGGCGCTGGCCGAGCTCGGCCTCTCCCCCGGTGACGTGGCCCGCTACCAGCGCATGCTCGCGGTGAGCGTGCTGTCCTACGCCGGTGTCAGCGCGAGCTACGCGGTGCTGCCGCAGAAGGTCCGCGACGCCGACGAAAGGTCGTGGACGCGTGAGTATTACGCGGTCGACGCCGAGGAGTACCCGGGCATCGCCGAATACGCCACGCGAGTGGCAGCGGTCGACCAGGACATGGTGCTGGACACCATGATCGAGGCCTTCTGGACCGCGGTCGACGCGCGTACGAAGTCGAATACCAACGAGCGGAACGAATCTCATGACTGACCAGCCCACCCACGGCTCCCGGCTGCGCCGTTACGCGCTGCGGATCGCCGTCACCCTCGGCCTGATCGTGGCCGTGGTCGTCGGCGCCGCCTTCGCCGCCGCACCGCTGTTGCGCATTCCGGGACCGACCACGCTCGCGCACCTGCTGAGCGACGCGCCGTCGACACAGGGCGGCTTGTTCGAGAGCCGGACCGTACCGGCCGCGCCGTCCCCGCGCCCCTTTCCAGTCGCGACGGCGCCGTTGCCGGACACGGTGCCGTGGAAGGGTTCTCGCGTTCCGTTCGCGGAGTTCCTGACCGCTACAGGAACCAACTCGTTCCTGGTGGTACGCGACGGCAAGCTGACCAACGAGTGGTACCGCTCCGGCGTCGGTCCCACCACCAAGCAGTCCTCGTGGTCGGTCGCGAAATCCGTGGTGTCGCTGTTGATCGGCCGCGCCGTCGAGGCGGGCACGCTGCGCGAGGACGACCGGCTCGTCGACATCCTGCCCGAGCTCGCCAACAGCACGGAATACGACACCGTCACCCTGCGCCAGCTGCTGGACATGGCCTCCGGCGTCGACGTCTCGGAGAACTACAACCCGTACTGGCCGCTCACCGGCACGGCCCGCATGTATCTCACCGAGGACCTCGACGGTTTCGTTCGCGACCACCGCGGACTGCGGTTCGCGCCGGGCAGCAGGGGCGATTACCGCAGCGTGGACACCCAGCTGCTCGGCATGGCGCTGGCAAGGGCCACCGGGAAGCCACTGGGTGAGCTACTCGCCCAACAGATCTGGGCTCCGATCGGCGCCGAGGACGACGCGCTGTGGAATCTCGACCGGGCGGGCGGCCAGGAGAAGGCGTTCTGCTGCCTCAACGCCACCGCCCGCGATTTCGCCAAGATCGGCCGGCTGGTGCTCGACGGCGGACGCGCCGGGGCGACCCAGGTGATCTCGCCCGCGTGGATCGAACGGATCTCCACGCCCGCGCCGCTGCCCGTCTCCGACTGGGGATACGGCGCGCAGTGGTGGCACCCGACGGGCGCCGAACCCGATCTGATGGCCATCGGCGTGTACGGACAGTACGTCTACGTCGACCCGCCGAGCCGCACCGTCATCGTCAAGCTCAGCGACCACGGCACCATGCAGGACGAGATGGACACCATCACGGTCTTCCGCGCCCTCGCCGCCGCCCGCTGACGCGCCGGAAATATGTCGGCAGCGCGGGACGTTGCACCGGTGGCCGTCTGCCCTGGAGGAGCCGCATGTTCGACGTCCCGCTGTCCGTTCTGGATCTCGCGCCCGTGCAGACCGGCGCGAGCCCCGGCGAGGCGCTCGCCGCGACGACCGAATTGGCACGGCGGACCGAAGAATTGGGCTATCGGCGATTCTGGGTGGCCGAGCACCACAACATGCCCGGTATCGCCAGCTCCTCGCCGAGCGTGGTGATCGCGCACCTGGCGGCGGCGACCACGCGCATCAGGGTCGGTTCGGGCGGGGTCATGCTGCCCAACCACGCGCCGCTGGTGGTCGCCGAACAGTTCGGCACTCTGGACGCCTTGCATCCGGGCCGGATCGATCTCGGCATCGGACGCGCCCCCGGCACCGACCAGGCCACCGCGCTCGCGCTGCGGCGCACCGCCGAAGGGCTGTCGGCGGAATCGTTCCCCAGCGAGCTGGCCGATCTGCTGCGGTACTTTCGCGGCGTGGGGCCGGGCGGCATCTCCGCCACACCGGGTCGGGGCGCCGCGCCCGAGATCTGGTTGCTCGGGTCCAGCGGCTACAGCGCGCAGGTGGCGGCGGTGCTCGGGGTGCGCTTCGCCTTCGCGCACCACATCAGCCCGACGAACACCGAGGCCGCGCTCGCGTTGTATCGCGACAACTTCCGGCCTTCCGAGCAGCTCGAGCGGCCGCACGCCATGGTCGCCGCGTCCGCGATCTGCGCCGACACCGACGAGCGCGCCGACGCCTTGGCCCGCCCGCGCGACCTGGCCTTCCTCTATCTGACCTCCGGGAGGCCGCGGGCGCTGCCGACGCCGGAGGAGGCTGCGGCCTTCCAGCCCTCCGAGCGGGAGAGCCATTTCATCGCGCAGCGCAGCGCGGGCCAGGTGATGGGCTCGCCGGAGACGGTGCGCGGCCAGCTCGACGACCTGCTGCGCCGCACCGAGGCCGACGAGCTGATGCTCAACACCCTCGTCTACGACATCGAGGACCGCGCCCGCTCCTTCGAGCTCATCGCCAAGGTCGCGGCCGCCTAGTGCGCCGCCGATCCGGAGTCTCAGCGGAGCACGCGGCGCGGCGAACCGCTTAGTGCAGCGGGAAACCGTGCCCGGCCAATGCCTCGCGCAGCCGGTCGCGGCCGTTGAGGCTGCGCGCCGAGGCCAGCCGGTCCAGCACCCGCTCGGTCCAGGAGTGCGCGAGCCCCTGCTCGGCATAGAACTCCGCGATCCGACCCTCGTACTCCGCGACATGCTCGCGCTGGGCCGCCAGCTCGTAGGTTTCGTGATGCAGCACCGCCTCCTGCGGCAGCCGCGGCTTCACCGTGGTCGCCTCGGCCGGGTCGGGATGACCGACCACCAGTCCGAACACCGCGAAAACCTGAGGCGGAAGGCCCAATTCGGCGGCGACCTGTTCCGGCTTGTTGCGCAACGCGCCGATGTAGACGGTGCCGAGCCCGAGCGATTCCGCCGCGACGACGGCGTTCTGCGCGGCGAGTGCGGCGTCGATGAAGCCCACGTAGCTGGATTCGAGGTAGTCGGCGCCCTCCAGCGGGGCGCCGCGGTCGTCGGCGAGTTGCCGGAGCCTGGCGAAATCGGCGGTCCACACCAGCAGCACCGGCGCCTGCTCGATGTGCGCTTGGCCGCCGGCCAGCGCAGCCAGCCGCGCCTTGCGCGCCTCGTCGCGAACCGCGATCACGCTCCACACCTGCAAGTTCGACGAGGTCGGCGCGGATTGGGCGGCGGAGATCACCAGCTTCAGGATGTCGTCGGACACCGGATCCGGCAGGTAGCGTCGCACCGACCGGTGCTCGTGCAGCACCCGCAGGACCGGGTTCCAGTGGGCGGGTTCGACCGGTGTCGCGTCGCGGTAGCGCTGGCGCAGGGCATCGGTCGGGGTCGGTGCTATCTGGGTCATGCCCTCATCTTGACGACCGGCGAGGCGCCCGTCTGCGTTAACCGTCACCGTGAACGGAACGGCACAGCCCGCACCGCCCCTAGTCCGGGTACGGTTGGTAAGGCATACCTAAATCACCGACTGTCCGGAGGTTACCTTGGCACGCCCCCGCACCACTCTCACCGTGCTGCGCACCGAATGGCTGACCCCGCACCTGATCCGAGTCCACTTCGGCGGTCCGGGCTTCACCGCGTTCCGGCCCAGCGAATTCACCGACTCCTATGTGAAATTCATCTTCCCGCGCGACGGCGTCGATGTGCTGCGCACCTACACCGTCCGCTCGGTGGATGTGGACGCCGGAACGCTGGCCGCCGACTTCGTCTTCCACGGTTCGGAAGGCATCGCAGGCCCTTGGGCGGCCTCGGTGCAGCCCGGCGAGACCATCGACGCGTACGGCCCGGGCGGCGCGTACGCCCCGCGCGCCGACGCGGACTGGCATCTGCTCGCGGGTGACGAGGCGGCGCTGCCCGCGATCGCGGCCGCCTTGGAGGCGATGCCCGCCGACGCCGTCGGCCATGCCTTCGTCGAGGTGTCGGGCCCCGAGGACGAACTGAAGCTCGACAAGCCCGAGGGCGTCGAGTTCACCTGGCTGCACCGCGGCGCGCGGCCCGCGGGCGAGCTGCTGGCCGAGACCGTGCGGGCCACCCCGTGGCGTGAGGGCCACGTCCAGGTCTTCATCCACGGCGAGGCGCAGTCCGTGATGCACGATCTGCGCCGCTACATCCGCAGGGAACGGCAGGTGCCCGCGGAGTGGGCCGCCTCGATCTCGGGCTATTGGCGCCGCGGGCGCACCGAGGAGGGCTTCCGCGAGTGGAAGGCAGACCTGGCCGCCAAGGAGACGGTAACCGTCGATTGATACGCGCGTCGGCCCGCGTACGCCCGTTTTCACCGCCCGCACCGGCGCGGTGAAAACGGGGCCGACCGGCTGGGCCTCCCACCGGCGGGCCACCCAGGTCGCGGCCGAACCGTTGAGCGACCGTCCTCGGTGCCGCCCGCTCAACCGCTACGGTGAAAAAATCTTCACGACATCGGAAATCAATCCCCCCAACCGCTCGTGGCCAGGATCGCGTCCCAGGTCAGGTAGGGCAGGTCGGAGTGCCGTTGCCGGAGGATGTCGCCGGGCAGCGAGCCGGGCGGGGCCTTGAGCGGATTCGCCAGCGCCTGCGTTTCGACGGAGTCGGCGAGGGCCCGGCTGCCGCCCAGCCTGGGGTAGCGCGCGTGCACCAGGTCGGCGTAGCCGGGCGGCAGGTCGGCCGGGCTGCCACCGATGTCGATGCCGATGCCCTGCACCGCGATCCAGATCTCCGGCCTGCGCCTGCGGCGGTAGACGGGCGAATCGCTGAGACCCGAGGTGTGCGCGGCGATCGCATCCCAGACGATGTCCACCCGGTCGTCGGTGACGCCGTTGTCCTCCAGGAAGCGGGCGGCGTAGTCCGCGCCGTCGACCTCGAAACGCTGGTCGCCGTTGGCGATGTCGCCGAGGCCGATGTCGTGCAGCGCGCAGATCAGATACATCAGCTCCTCGTCGTAGCCGGACCCGGGCGCCAAGCCCTGCGCGGCCGCGACCGCGCGGCTGAACAGGTAGCCGCGCACGCTGTGATTACGCAGGTGCGGCGCGAGCGCCCGGTCGATCAGTTCGGTGGCGCGGCTCGCCAGCGGCGTGGACGGCAGGGCGAGCGAATCCGCCTGCGCGGCCACCTGATCGGCGGACCAGGCGAGCGCGGCACCGGCCAGACCGGCGCCGAGGGCGGTGCGACGTGATATGGACATGGGTCTCCCCTCGTTCGGTGAAAAGCACCGCGACGCCGCGGGATACGGCGCGCGGAACGGGAATTCAGCGCGCCGCGGCGCGGAATCTGTTGCGGTAGTCGGTCGGCGTGACGCCGAGCCGTTTCAGGAAGGTGCGGCGCATGGTTTCCTCGGAGCCGAGCCCGCTGCGCCGTGCGACGGTCGCCACGCCCTCGTCGCTCGCCTCCAGCAGGCGCTGGGCCGCCTCGATCCGTGCCCGCTCGACGTACTGCGCCGGGGTCACCCCGATCTCCTTGCGGAACAACCTGGTCAGGTGGCGTTCGCTCACCGCGGCGCGTGCCGCGAGCGCGGCCAGGCTGTGGTCGGCGGCCGGGTCGGCGACGACCGAGTCGATCGCCGCGCGCAGTCCGCCTGCGCGCGGCGTCGCGGTGCCGGTGTGCAGGCTGAACTGCGACTGCCCGCCCGGGCGGCGCAGGAACACCACCAGGTGTTTGGCGATCGACCGCGCCGCCTCCGGCCCGTGATCCTCCTCGACCAGCGCGAGCGCCATGTCGATGCCCGCGCTCACGCCCGCCGAGGTGATGATCTCCCCGTCACGCACGTAGATGGCGTCCGGCTGCACGGCGATGCGCGGAAATCGTTGCGCCAGTTCGGTACACGCCAGCCAATGGGTGGTTGCCCTACGTCCGTCCAACAAGCCGGCCTCGGCCAGCACAAAAGCACCGGTGCAGACCGACGCGACGCGACGCGCGTCCGCCGCCGCCGCGGCGACGGCGCGCACCAGCTCCGGCGGAAGCGATTCGCCCACCGCGTATCCCGGCACGAGCAGGGTGTCGGCGCGGGCGGCGAGGTCATCGATGGCGCCCTCCACACCGAGCGGCGCGCCGACGTCGGTGCGAACCGGTGCGCCGTCCGGTGAGGCGAATCGGATGCGATGACCCGCCCAGTGCAGGACCTGCACCGGCCCGGCGACGTCGAGCAACAGCACGCCCTCCGCGATCGCCACCACCACATCGCCACGATCCGATTCCATGAGCCCAGTCTGGGCGGGCGCGGTCATGTCCTCGAGGACACGCAACCCTCGGATCCGGCCACGTCGTCAGCACGGCCGGGCGGCGCCTATCGCCAACTCGGAAGCCACAATTGCCGATTCCAGGTATCCATCGAAATCGGCGTCGCCGTGAGAATCGGCCATATCCAGGCGAAGTCGGCGATCACGATTCCGAGGTACAGGCAGACGATCAGCAATCGCAAACGCCCGCGCTCGGAGGAGGCCGATACGCGGCCCAGGATATCGCCGAGTCCGATCGCGAGCAGCATCACCAGGAACGGCGCCATCGCCGTGGCGTAGAAGAAGTACATCTGACGATCCAGGGACGCGAACCAGGGCAGCCACGCCGCCAGATAGCACATCAGCACGGTCGCGTACCGCCAGTCCCGATGGGCGACGGATCGCCAAGCGGCCCACAGTAGTACGGGGAATGCCAGCCACCAGACAGCGGGCGTGCCGATCAGCACGATGGCTTTCACGCACGGCGCGTCGCCACAGCCGGTCGCCGTACCGGGATCGGGAAAGTAGTACAGCATCGGACGCAGCCCCATCGGCCAAGTCCACGGCTTCGACTCCCACGGATGGTGATTACCCGCCGAATTCGTCAGGTGCGTATGGAATTCGAGAACTGCGCCGCTGTTGTACCACAGCGACCGCAACGCGTCGGGCACGAAGGAAAAGAATCCCCCGGCGCCGACGTGATTTCCGACCGCATATCTGTTGATACCGGTCTCGCTGGCGAACCAGCCGCCGTACGAGGCGAGGTAGAGACCCAACGGAATGACGATCAGCGCGTACATCGACGGGACCAGATCGCGAACGAGCGTACCGACCCACGGCCGGACCACACCGTACGAGCGCCGAGCGACCGCGGTGAACGCCAGCGACATCAGAAAGAAGGCGGCCAAGAAGTAGATTCCCGACCACTTCGTCCCGCAGGCGAGTCCCAGGAATACGCCCGCGCCGAACCGCCACCATCGCACGCCCAACCTCGGCCCGTACGGTGTCGACAGCGTGCGTCCGGCGAGATCGGCATAGGCCGTTCTCGCGCGGATCTCATCGCGATCCACGACGAGACAGCCGAATGCGGCGGTGGCGAACAAAGCCATGAAGATGTCCAGCATTCCGATGCGGGATTGAACGAAAGTCACGCCCTCGGCCACCATCAGAATGCCCGCGATCGCGCCGACCGCGGTCGAACGCGTCAGCCTCCGCGCGATGCGAATCACGATCAGCACCAACACGGTTCCGGCTACTGCGGCGGAAAACCGCCAACCCCAGGCGTTGTAGCCGAAGAGCGCTTCGCCGAGCGCGATCGCCATCTTCCCGACCGGCGGATGGACGATGACGGAAAACCCCGGATTGTCATCGATCCACATCCCGTTGGTCAGCATCTCCCAGCCCTGAGATGCGTAGTACTTCTCGTCGAATACCGGATGTCCGCCGTCGGTCGGATAATTCAGATTGGTGAAGCGGGTGACCGCCGCGAGTGCGGTGAGAAAAGCGGTGACAAGCCATCCGCGAAGACGATCTTCGGGTCCGAAATCCGCGATCGGCCGCAGCGGGCGCGGGCTGGTAAGGGCAGAAGGTACTGGCCGTGGCTCGGTCAGCTGGATCATGCGTCGATACTAGAGGCGCTCCCTGGACAATTCCGCTGAGACAGGCTCGGCCGCGGCGGTTTTCGGCACGGATCGGTGCACGGCGTGGAATCCCGGGAGCCGGCGGTCGACGGCGGGGATCATGAGTTGAATCAGCGGACCGATGCCGAACGCGTAGACGAGGGTGCCGATGCCGACGCTGCCGCCCAGCAGCCAGCCGGTGACCAGCATCGTCACCTCGATGGCGGTGCGGATCAGCCGGACGGACCAGCCCGTGCGCCGGACCAGGCCAGTCATCAGTCCATCGCGCGGCCCCGGACCCATGCCCGCGCCGATGTAGAGCACGGTGGCCGCCGCATTGAGCGCCACGGCCGCGAGCATCGCGGCGACGCGCACCGGCAGCGACTCCCACGTCGGCAGCAGCCACAGTCCGGTGTCCACCGACAACCCGATCACCACGATATTGCTGATCGTGCCGAGGCCGGGCCGCTGCCGCAACGGAATCCACGCGAGCAGCACCACCGCGCCGGTCACCGCGGTGACGGCGCCGAAGCTGAGCGGCACGTGCTCGGCCACGCCCTGGTGGAACACATCCCACGGGTCGAGTCCGAGCCCGGCGCGCACCATGACCGCCATGGAGAACCCGTACAACCACAATCCGCTGTAGAGCGCGACCAACCGCCGGAGAAGCATTCGCCCAGCATGACCGCCACTGGCATCGAGAGACAGATCCAGTAGCCGATAACTGGCTGTCAGTTGGCGGAGAGTGTGGCGGGCATGGAGCGGTAGCTGTTCAGGTTCACCAGGCCACGCGGGATCGGCGGACCGTCCAGACGCAGATCCGGGTACCGCTCGAAGAGGGCTCGCAGCCCGATGGCGCCTTCCAATCGGGCGAGGTGGGCTCCCAGGCAGCTGTGCACCCCGCTGCTGAACGAGAGATGTTCCGCGGCGTTGGCCCTGGTCACATCGAATCGTTCGGGATCGGGGAAGACGGTGGGGTCCTTGTTGGCGCCCTGCAGCAAAAGCAGGATCAGGGAACCGGATTCGACGTGCTGATCGGCGATATCGACGTCGCAACTCGCGAGGCGGCCCGTTATCCGTATGGGTCCGTCGTAGCGCAGGATTTCCTCGACCGCACCCGGCCACAGCTCCGGCTGCGCCTTCAGCATTTCCAGCTGGTCCGGATGGCGTGTCAGCAGGGCGATTCCGTTGCCGAGCATGTTCACCGTCGTCAAGAATCCGGCGTCGAGCAGCAGGGCCGCGTTGGCCACCTGCTCGCGGCGGGTGAGCTCGCCACCTGTCACCAGCATGCTGAGCACATCGTCGCCCGGTTCGGCGGCGAGCCCGGCGATGTGCTGGTCGAAATACCGCTGCCCCTCGGCCAAGTCTTCGATGGCGCGGCGGAAAGCGGCCCAGGTCAGGCCTCGGTCGAGCAGCGGCGCACCGGTGTCTCCCCACCTCAGCAGGGTCGAGTGCATGTCGGCGGGCAACCCGAGAATCTCGGCGATGATCGAGATCGGCAACGGCTCGGAGAAGTCGCTGATCAGATCAGGTCGCGGCGTCGATTTCAGGCGTTCGAGCAGATCATCGGTCACTTCGACAATCCGCTCCTCGAGTTTGGCTATCGCCTTCGGAGCGAATGCCTGCCCGACCAGGCGTCGGTACTTGGTGTGCTCCGGCGGATCGGTCACCAGCATCGAAGGCGGTTCCGCGAGGTTGGGAAGCCCCAGATCCGTCTTGGTCAGTACCCATCGCATCAGCTTCGGCAGGGCTCGATTGTTGGGTGTGAACGTGCCGAAGCGACGGTCCCGCAGGATGAGCCTGCACAGTTCGTGGTCCGCGGTCACGTGCACCTGCTGCGCTATCGTGGGCATCCGGCCCCGCTGCCGGATCTCCTCTACGGAGCGCGGCGCGCCGCGCTCGCGATCCGGACCGACCACGATCTGCGCGAAGGGATCGCCCCGACGTGCCGACACCAAAAGATAGGTCCGTGCCAGGCGATGGAGGAACAGCCACCGTATCCACGCGCGCGCTAACATTTGTCACCTCCCACGCTGGATCTCCCCATGGTAAAGCGCCGCCGCACGCACGGTTGGCAAATTCTCGGCTAGCCGCCGTCGGCGACGTCGCCGACCGGGGCCGGAAGGCATTGCTCATGGTCGTCACGGTGGTCGATCGCACCGACTCCGGCGCTGCGGTCCTGCCACGCAGGTAGCGTGGTAGAGCGGACTACGCCTTGATCAGCAAGCTCCGAGGACACACATCGCAATGATCATCGCCATGTCCCGGCCCGCCCGCGCGTAACCGAGTTTCCCAACACAAACCAAGAGGTACGGGGATGTGATGGAGCGACCTTCAGATCACATGAGGGCCACGACGGACCGGCGCGGCTTCGTCAAAGGCGTCGGCCTGGCCGCCGCGCTGCTGGGTCTTGCGGGTGGAAGCACGCTCGCTTCTCCCGCGTGGGCCGACAGCCCGAATTCGTTGATGTACCGCGTACTGGTGCCGGAGATCTTCGCGCCGCTGCCGGATCCGGCCGACCATGTGCCTGCGATCGTCATCGGCTCGGGGTTCGGGGCATCCATCGCCGCACTGCGCCTGGCACAGTCCGGGACCGAGGTCGCGGTGCTCGAGCGCGGGTCGCGCTGGCCGAATGATCCGTGGCGCTACATCTTCGCCGTCGACACCATCCCGGATGGCCGTGGCTTCTGGCATCGCACCACGTTCACCGGAGTGACCAGGGCCACCATGTCGTTCGATCTGTTCGGCGGGGTCCTCGACGTTTCCAACTACCCGGGCATCGACGTGTGGCGCGGTGCGTGCGTGGGCGGTGGCTCAGTGGTGTTCACCGGAGTGATGCTCGAGCCCGAGCAGCGGTTCTTCGATCATGTGTTCGGCGGTGTGGTCGACTACCACGAGATGCATGACGTCTACTACCCCAGAGTCCGAGATATGTTGCGGCCGAGCCCGATACCGGACGACATCTATCACTCCGTCGCGTTCGCGCACGCGCGGGCCTGGGACGATCAGGTCCGCGCGGCCGGCTATATGCCGCAGCGTATCGACGGCATGTGGAATTGGAACATCATCCGCGACGAGCTGGCCGGGCGATCGAAGCCGTCGGCAACGGTCGGCTGTTCGAACCTCGGCAATTCCAACGGCGCGAAGTTCGATCTGAACCAGAACTACCTGCGCTATGCCGAGGACACCGGCCGCGCCCGGATCTATCCGGGCCACCGTGTGGACGCCATCGCCAAGGAACCCGGACCGTCGGGTCGCTATACCGTTGCCTTGACCAAACTCGCACCCACCGGTGAGGTGCTCCGAACCCGGACGCTGACCTGCGACATGTTGTTCCTCGGTGCGGGCTCGATCGGCACCTCCGAGCTGTTGGTGCGCGCGCGGGAGACCGGCGCGCTGCCGAACCTGAACGAACACATCGGCGAAGGCTGGGGCAGCAACGGCGATGTCGGCTTGGCGCGACCGCTCACCTCACTCGACGTGGGCACGCAGGGCGCACCGTCCGCGAGCCGGATTCTGGACGAGGCGGGCAGACCTGTGTCGCTGGAGAACTGGTTCATCCCCGGCGCGACGCCTTTCGACATCACCACCCTCGGATCGCTGGGCATCGTGCTCGACGACACCCGCGGCCGGTTCGTCTACAACCCGGCCAATGGCAGGGTGGACCTGCAATGGCCTGACGACGGCGCGGCCGGCTACCTCGCGCGAGCGCTGGAAGTCAACGACAAGGTGGCGTGCCACTGCCCGCCCATCGCCCTACCGGTCATAGGCGGGGACGCCTCGTTCACCTCACACCCGTTGGGCGGCGCTGTGATCGGACGCGCGACAGACGGGTACGGTCGGGTACGCGGTTATCGAGGCCTGTACGTGATGGACGGGGCGGCCGTGCCCGGCAGCACCGGAACAGTGAACCCCGCGTTGACGATCAGCGCGCTGGCCGAGCGCAATATCGAACAGATCATCAGTTCTGGGGAGTAGGCCGAGACACACGCTTCGGCATCTTTTCTCCGAAAACGGACAAAAAAGACGCAAGATCGGGCGAAGCGCGTTGGACCTGCACTTATTACATGTCCAAATATGGCCGCGTCATCGATCCCGCCGGGCCCGATGCTCGATCGCGAGCAAGCAGAGGCAATTCGCAATCGGGCACCGAAGTAATTGCATCGAGGTGTCGAGCCATCGCGAATGATTCATTAGTCGAGCCGATCGCTATACGCACCCGATGCGCCTCGACGATCTACGTGGAGGAATCACGGAGCGCCGTCTATCACTTTCGTAAATATTGACGTTATTACGCGACGCGGATCGTGGGTCAGGGGGTATACGCATACCAATCAGTCGGCTTATACTGGGCGCGGTCGGGTCTGGAGGCAAGTGATGACCGTTCCGCGACCGCAGTTCCTGCCCGACCAGGGATCGGGTGGGGACGCCGAGCCAAACGTGTCGGTCACTCAGCCGGTGCCGCTGTCCGCGGGGCAGCGGGGGCTGTGGCTGGCGCAGCAATTGAGCCCGGATGTGCCGATATGTGAGGCACAGTATCTCGAGTTCCATGGGGATCTGGATCTCGACTTACTTCGCAAGGTTTCGATTCAAGCAGGCCACGAATGCCAATCGGGGTATATGCGGCTGCTAGAGATCGACGGTGAGCCGTATCAGTTGTTCGACCCGTCGCTGGATTCGACGGGGCCGCTCATCGATATGCGTGGTGAACCGGACCCCATGACGGCGGCCTTGCAGTGGATGCACCGGCAGTACACCTCGCCTATGGATATGACCCGAGACCGGTTGCTGACATGGGTGATGTTGCAGGTCGGGGATCGGCATTTCCTGTGGTACCTCAAGGGCCACCACGTCGCAGGGGACGGCTACGCCGCGATGACGGTAATGAACCGGGTCGCGGCGCTGTACACAGCGGCGGTGCAGGGCCGGACAGCGGAGCCGAACCGGGCGGCAGACCTGCGCACCCTCTACGAGGCCGATCGCAGTTACCGGGAGTCCAAGCGATTCACCAGCGACCAAGCATATTGGCTGGACAGGCTCGCCGACGTCGAGGACGAGTCCAGCCTGGCCGACGGATACGCACCCGCACGCGCGGACAGTGTCGTGGCAAAAGCCGAACTGCCCACCGAGACGGTAGGGCGGATCGATCATTCCGCGGAGGCGTTGGAGGCGAGCCCGGCCGCGGTGGTGATCGCCGCATTCGGAAGCTATCTGGCCCGTATGACCGGCCGGGACAAGGTCCTGGTCAATATCCCCGTATCGGGTCGTACCACGGCGGTGCTGCGACGGTCCGCTGGAGTCTTCGTCAACGTTGTGCCGCTTCCGATTACGCTCGGTACGGGCGACACGATCGCGACGCTGGTGCGACGCGTGCAGTCCGACCTGATCGGCGCGTTGCGGCACCAGCGGTGCGGCCTCACCGACATTCGCGCCGCCGCGGGACACAACGGGCAGCGGCGTTTCGCGGGCCCGGTGGTGAATGTCATGTTCTTCCCCCAGGAGCTCCGGCTCGGGTCGATGACCGCGGAATTCCATATCCTCAGCTCCGGGCCGGTCGAAGATTTGCTGGTCGACCTGTACCAGGCCGGAGACCCGCCGCAAACGATCCTCCACTTCATGGCCAATCCCAACCTCTACACCGGCCCCGAATTGTCGGCGCATTACACCAGATTCGTGCAGTTCCTCGATGCGTTCGCCGCCGCCGCACCGGACACCGATCTCGGGCAGGTCCACCCCGACAGTGCCCGCCACGGCGCGGAGGCACGGCGCCGCCGCGAGAACCTGGCGTTCTGGCAAGCCACGCTCGCGGACCTTCCTGAGGAGCTCCCTCTGCCGGTTGACAGGCCGCGGCCGACGGTGCTGTCGAATCGGGGTGCCACCCTCGGCTACACGGTGGGTGCCGAGTTGGTTCGGGCATTGGAAAGGTTTGCACGGCAACGTGGTTCGCCACTGTTCATGGTGATTCATGGTGCGTTGGCAGTCCTGCTCGCCCGCTTGAGCGGTTCGACCGACATTCCGATCGGCACGCGGGTCGCCGTACGCCGTGCGTCCGAACTCGACGACGTGGTCGATATGTTCGTCAACACCCTGGTGTTGCGGACCGAGGTCGATCTCGACGAGTCGTTCACCGACCTGCTCGGCCGAATCAGGCAGATCGATCTGGATGCCTTCGGACACGCCGACGTGCCGTTCGAGCAATTGGTGGACCAACTCGCTCCCCACCGGTCCCAGTCCCGGCACCCGATGTTCCAGGTGATGCTGGCTTTCCAGAATCCGGACCGGGTGGCGCCGGAGTTGCCCGCTCTGGATGCGTCGGTGGTCGACCTGCCCGACGAGGTGTCTCGTTTCGACCTACAGATCGTGATGTCGGACGATCATGACAGTGGCGGCATGGCGGTAGCGGTCACCTATGCCACCGATGTGTTCGATGCCGCGACGATCGATTCTTTCGCACACCGGTGGATCCGGATACTCGAGTCGATAGCTACCGATCCCACCGTTGCGGCTGGGGGCATCGAGGTGCTCGAGCCTGCTGAGCGAGCCGATCTGCTGTCACGCTCTGGTGCACCCACGGCGGCGCCCACTACTTTGGCTGACTTGTTGACCGCGGCAGCCGCAAGGGATCCCCACGCCACGGCGATCGTTTTCGAGGGGCAGCAGCTGAGCTATCGGGAAATGGACGAGCGTTCGAATCGGTTGGCCCGGCTGCTGATTCAGCGAGGTGTCGGCCCGGAAGATGTCGTCGCGATCGGCATCCCGCGCTCTCCGGATTCGGTTCTCGCGGTATGGGCGGTCGCCAAGTCGGGTGCTGCGTTCCTTCCGATCGACCCGACCTATCCCGCCGAACGCATCACCCACATGGTGACCGATTCCAAGGCGGCGATCGGTCTGACGGTGGCATCCGCGCGAACGCAATTACCCGATGACATCGACTGGTTGATACTCGAGGACCTCGACGAGGCCGAGACCCGCCCCGTCACCGACGGTGACCGGGTACGCCCGCTGCGTGTCGATGACGTCGCCTATGTCATCTACACCTCCGGATCGACCGGACTACCCAAAGGCGTCGCGGTCACCCACCGCGGCCTCGGCAACTGCGCCATCGTGCACCGCGATGCCATGGGCATCGAATCCGATTCTCGTATAGTGCATTTGGCTTCGCCGAGCTTCGATGTGTCGGTACTGGAATTGCTGTTGGCGTTGTGCGCGGGTGCGATCATGGTCATCGCGCCCAGCGATGTCTACGGCGGCGACGAACTCGGCGAACTGCTCGACCGCGAGCATGTCAGTCATGTCCTGATCCCGCCGACGACGTTGTCCACGATCGACCGCACCCGTTGGCCGCTACCGGATTTGAGATACCTGCTGGTCGGCGGCGAGGGCTACGGCACCGAGTTGGTCGAGCGATGGAGCGACGACGGCCGGAACATATTCAACGAATACGGGCCTACCGAGGCCACCATTGCCGTGACGCTGACTTCCCCATTGGTGGCGGGTGAGTTGGTCACGATCGGTGGCCCGATTCGCGGTGTCTCGCAATGGGTGCTGGATCCGCGGCTGCAACCGGTGCCCGTTGGCGTGGCGGGTGAGTTGTATGTCGCGGGTGGTCTGCTGGCCCGCGGATATCATCGCCGGACAGCTTTGACGGCCGAGCGTTTCGTAGCGTGTCCTTGGGCGCCCGGCGAGCGGATGTATCGCACGGGGGACGTGGTCCGGTGGACAGCCGATGGAGCGATCCAGCATCTCGGCCGGTCGGATTTCCAGGTGAAGATTCGTGGGCTGCGTATCGAACTCGGCGAGATCGATGCGACTCTCGCCACCCATGAGAGCGTCGGTTTCGCCGTGACCATCGGCCACCGCAACGATTCCGGGACCGAGTCGCTGGCTTCGTATGTTGTTGCCGCGTCCGGTGGTTCGATCGATACCACGATCCTGACCGAGTACCTGGCCGACCGGTTGCCGTCCTATATGGTCCCGTCCGCGATCATGGTGCTGGAGAGGATCCCCTTGACGCCGGTGGGCAAAGTGGACCGCAAGGCGCTACCGGATCCGGTATTCACCGACTACCAGGTGTTCCGAGCACCCCGGACAGCACTCGAACGCACGATCGCCAGATCATTCGCCGAGGTATTGAAAATCGATACCGTCGGCCTCGACGATTCGTTCTTCGCCCTCGGCGGGGACAGCGTGGTCGCGACCCGGGTTGCCGCGCGACTCGGGGCCGCGCTGGATACCGAAATTCCGGTGCGGCTGTTGTTCGAGGCGCCCACGGTAGCGGCACTCGCTACCCGCATAGAACAGCATTCCGGCACGAGGCGACAACGCCCACCGCTCATCGCCGGGCCGCGCCCGGATCTCGTGCCCTTGGCACCTGCCCAACAACGGATGTGGTTCTTCAACCAGTACGACACCAGCTCGGGGACATACAACGTGCCGATCGCCATTCGGTTGCGTGGCGAGTTGAATGTCGACGCCCTGCGATCGGCCATGGTCGACGTGCTGCGCAGGCACGAATCTTTGCGGACGCGGTACCCGGACCACGACGGAATGCTGATCCAGCTCATCGAACCCGCCGACCAGATAGACCCCGAGCTGGCCCTGGTATCGGTTCCGCCGAGCCAATTGGACGCAGCGGTAACCGAATTCGTCACCGAGGGCTTCGATGTGAGCACCCGGGCGCCGGTCCGCGCCCGATTGTTCCGCGCTGCCGGTAGCGAGGATCCCGAATACCTGCTGGCCGTCGTGGTGCACCACATCGCCGCGGACGGTTTCTCGATGACACCACTGGCCCGCGACGTGACGACCGCGTACACCACGCGGGTCCGCGGAGAAGTCCCTTCGTGGACACCGCTGCCGATCCAGTACGCGGATTACGCACTGTGGCAACGAGCTACCCTCGGCTCGCCCGACGATCCGGAATCGCTGGGCGCCCAGCAGATCCGGTACTGGACCGAAGCCCTGGACGGAGTTGCCGAAGAACTTCGTTTGCCGACCGACAGGCCACGGCCGGTGGTGGCGTCCAATCGGGGTGCCACCATCGACTACACCTTGGATGCCGAGTTGGTGCGTGCGTTGGAAAGCTTTGCGCGGCAACGTAGTTCGTCGCTGTTCATGGTGATCCACGGCGCGCTGGCGGTCCTGCTCGCCCGGCTGAGCGGTACCACCGATATTCCGATCGGCACACCGATCGCCGGACGAGGCGCGGCCGAACTCGACGATGTGATCGGCATGTTCGTCAACACCCTGGTGTTGCGGACCGAGGTCGATCTCGACGAGTCGTTCACCGACCTGCTCGGCCGAATCAGGCAGATCGATCTGGATGCCTTCGGACACGCCGACGTGCCGTTCGAGCAACTGGTGGACCAACTCGCTCCCCACCGGTCCCAGTCCCGGCACCCGATGTTCCAGGTGATGCTGGCATTCCAGAACCTGGAACAGGTGAAGCTCGAACTGCCCGGTCTCGAGGTATCGGTGGTCGACCTCCCCAACGAAGTGTCTCGTTTCGACCTGCAGGTCGTACTGTCGGACAACCACAACGGTGGCGAGATGGCGGTAGCGGTCACCTACGCCACGGATCTGTTCGACGCCGCGACGATCGACTCTCTCGCACACCGGTGGATCCGGGTACTGGAGTCGGTGGCCACCGATCCCACGGTCCCGGTCGGGATGATCGAGGTGCTCGAGCCCGCCGAACGTGCTGATCTGTTGTCGCGCTCCGGTGCGCCCGCAGCGGCGCCCGCCACACTGGCCGACCTGTTGACCGCGGCAGCCGCACGGGATCCCCACGCCACGGCGATCGTTTTCGAGGGGCAGCAGCTGAGCTATCGAGAGCTGAACGAGCGTTCGAATCGGTTGGCCCGGACACTGATTCAGCGAGGTGTCGGCCCGGAAGATGTCGTCGCGATCGGCATGCCACGCTCCCCCGATTCCATACTCGCGGTATGGGCCGTCGCAAAGTCGGGCGCTGCTTTCCTGCCGATCGACCCGACCAATCCCGTCGAACGCATCACCCACATGGTGACCGATTCCAAGGCGGCGATCGGTCTGACGGTGGCATCCGCGCGAACGCAATTACCCGACGACATCGACTGGTTGACACCGGAGGACCTGCCCGAGGCCGAAAACCGCCCCGTCACCGATAGCGACCGGGTACGCCCGCTGCGTATCGACGACATCGCCTACGTCCTCTACACCTCCGGATCGACCGGACTACCCAAAGGCGTCGCGGTCACCCACCGCGGACTCCGCAACTGCGCCACCGTGCACCGGCATGGCATGCGAATCGCATCGGGTTCTCGCGTTCTGCATCTGGCTTCGCCGAGCTTCGATGTGGCGGTACTGGAATTACTGGACGCGGTGTACTGGGTCGCGACCATGGTCATCGCGCCCAGCGATGTCTACGGCGGCGACGAACTCGCCGAACTACTCGAGCGCGAGCACGTCAGTCACGTCCTGATCACACCTTCGGCGTTGTCCACTATCGACCACACCCGTTGGCCGCTACCGGATTTGAGAAACCTACTGGTCGGCGGCGAGGACTGCGGCAGCAAGTTGGTCGAGCGATGGAGCGGCGACGGCCGGAGCATGGTCAACGAATACGGGCCCACCGAGACCACTATCGCCGCGACGCTGACCTCCCCATTGACGGCAGGCGAACCGGTCACCATCGGTACCCCGATTCGCGGTGCCTCCGCGTGGGTGCTCGATCAACGACTACAACCCGTAGCAGTCGGCGTGACAGGCGAATTGTATATCGCGGGCGCCTTGCTGGCCCGCGGATACCACCGCCGGGCGGGGCTGACCGCCGCGCGTTTCATAGCATGCCCATGGGCGCCCGGCGAACGCATGTACCGCACCGGAGACTTGGTCCGATGGACGGCCCACGGAGCGATCGAACATCTCGGCCGGTCGGATTTCCAGGTCAAGATTCGTGGTCTGCGCATCGAGCTCGGGGAGATCGATGCGTCGCTCGCCGCCCATGAAACCGTCGATTTCGCCGCAACGATCGGTCACCGCAGCGATTCCGGGACCCAGTCGCTGGTTTCGTATGTTGTTGCCGCGCCTGGTAACTCGATCGATACCACGATCCTGACCGAGTACCTCACCGGCCGGTTGCCGTCCTATATGGTCCCGTCCTCGATCATGGTGCTGGAGCGGATTCCCTTGACACCCGCGGGCAAGCTGGATCGCAAGGCGCTGCCGGATCCGGTATTCACCGGCAACAAGGCGTTCCGAGCACCCGAGACACCGCTCGAACGCACGATCGCCGAATCGTTCTCCGGTGTACTGGGTATCGACACGGTCGGCCTCGATGATTCGTTCTTCGCCCTCGGCGGCGACAGCATCATGTCGATCCAGCTGGTCACCCGGGCCAGGGCGGCGGGTGTGGTGTTCTCCGCGCGCGACGTGTTCGAGCGCAAAACGGTTGCCGGGCTGGCCCAGATCGCCGTCCGCGACAGCACCGCGGCGACCTCCCTTCCGAAAGAACTGCCCGGCGGGGGTGTCGGGCCGATACCGCTGACGCCGATCATGCGACGGCTGATCGAACGCGCGGAGTCGGGGTTCGGCCGCTTCTCGCAGGCAGTGGTGCTGGCTCCGCCTGCGGGGATCGACCAGCAGAGGCTGGCGGCCACGGTGCAGGCGGTACTCGATCGGCACGACATGCTGCGCGCGCGGCTGCGCCGGGGCGCCGAGGGGAGCTGGACGTGGGAGGTGCTGCCGGTCGGGAAGATTCGCGCCGACGACGTCGTCCACCGGGTCGCGATGGAGGGGAAGCCGGGCAGCGTCGAGTTCCGTGCGTCGGCGGCGGCGGAATTGGATGCCGCCGCAGACCGGCTCGATCCGGGCGCCGGGATCGTGATGCAGGTGGTCTGGTTCGATCCGGTCGACGCGGCAGAACCGGGCAGAGTGCTTGTGCTGGTGCATCATTCGGCGATCGACAGCGCGTCCTGGCGGGTGCTGGTTGTGGACTTCGCGGGCGCATGGGCGCGGATCGAGTCCGGCGAGCCACCCGATCCGGCCCCGGTCGGGACATCGATGCGCAGGTGGGCGCACGGGTTGGTCGAGGCAGCCCAGCGCCCGGAGCGGGCCGCCGAGCTCGACTTGTGGCAGGCGATGGCAACCGGGGACGATCCGGTGATCGGGTCCCGGCCCCTCGACCCCGCGATCGATGTTGCTGCCACGGCCCGCACGGTCGAGGTCGACGTGCCCCCCGAGGTGACCGAGGCGCTGTTGACAGACGTGCCCGCGGCATTCCACGGCAATGTGGGCGACGGGCTGCTGGCCGCGCTGGCGGTAGCGGTGACGAAGTGGCGGCGCGAGCGTCGAACGGAAGCCTTCGGCGGCCCGCTCGCGGACGTGGTGATCGGTCTCGAAGGGCACGGCCGTGCGGAAGGTACCGTCCCGGGCTCGGATCTCACCCGGACGGTCGGCTGGTTCTCCACGAGTTTTCCGATGCGCCTGGATCTGTCGGGCATCGATCTCGACGACGCGTGCACCGGTGGGCCGGCTGTGGAGGCAGCGGTCAAGTCCGTCAAGGAACAGCTGCGCGCTGTCCCGGACCACGGAATCGGCTACGGCTTGTTGCGGTATCTCAACGAGGACACCGGACCGATACTCGGGACGCTGCCGACGCCGCAGATCGCGTTCGACTACGTCTCCACGAAGATTCCCGAAGGAACGCAGTCGGCCGGATGGATGCGGGTGGGCGACGACCTCGCGGGTGCCGAACTCGCCGGTGTGCAGAATCCGGATATGCCGGTGTCGGCGGTGCTCGACATCACGGCCTTCACCCTCGACGATGCGGGCAGGCCGCGGTTGCGGGCGATCTGGTCGTATCCCGCCGGGGTACTCACCGTCGACGAGGTGCGCGAGGTGGCGGAGTCGTGGCGCCGGGTCTTGACCACGTTGGCGAGACATGTCCATCGCGCCGGTGCCGGGGGACGGACGCCATCGGATCTGGATCTGGTCAGGCTCGGGCAGCCCGAGATCGAGCGACTCGAAGACAGCTATCCGGCGTTGAGCGACGTCTGGCCATTGACTCCGTTGCAGGAGGGGTTGCTGTTCCATGCGCTGGTGTCCGAGGAGTCGATGGACGCCTACCTGGTGCAGTTGGTCCTCGAGCTGCGTGGGCGGGTCGACCCGGAGCGGCTGCGCCGAGCCGGGCAGGTGCTGCTCGACCGGCATGCGAATCTGCGCACCGCATTCGTCACCGACACCGCCGCCGGACCGGTGCAGGTGGTCAACGAAAACGTCGAGGTCCCCTGGTCGGAGCTCGACCTGTCCGGGCTGGAGGACGGTGCACGGAATCGCGAGTGGGATCGACTGATGGCCGCGGACCGGGCGGCCCGGTTCGACCCGGCTCGCGCCCCGCTGCTCCGCTGGATGCTGGTCACCACGGGGCCCGAGCACTACCGGCTGGTGCTGACCAATCATCACCTGCTGCTCGACGGCTGGTCGACGCCACTGCTCCTGAAGGAGTTCCTGATCCTCTATGCCACCGACGGCGACGCCGCGATCCTGCCCCGCATACGTCCCTACCGGGACTTCCTGGCGGAGATCGTCAAGCGGGACCCGGCCGCGTCGCTCGACGCCTGGGCCCGCGCGTTCGACGGCGCCGACGGGCCGACCCTGGTGGCTCCGGCCGATCCCGGCCGCCCCTACACCGAATCACGTGAGGTACACGGCGAACTGACCGAGGAACAGACCGCGTCGCTGGCAGGCATGGCGCGGGCCCGTGGCGTCACCCTCAACACTGTGATCCAGATGGCATGGGCGATCGTGTTGGGCGCGTTCACATCCCGGGAGGATGTGACGTTCGGCGCCACGGTGTCCGGACGGCCTCCACAGATCGCGGGCATCGAGTCGATGATCGGGCTGTTCATCAACACACTGCCGGTGCGCGTCCGTCTCGATCCCGCCGAGAGCTTGGGGCAGCTGCTCGACCGAATCCAGGCGGAGCAGGCCGGGCTGCTCGATCACCACTACGTGGGTCTGACCGACATCGAGCGGGTGGCCGGGCCCGCGGCGGTATTCGACACGATCACGGTGTTCGAGTCCTTCCCGATCGATCGCGGCGGGCTGACCGCGGACACCGATATCGCCGGCATGCGGCTGCTCGACGTGACCGGCACCGACGGCGCGCACTATCCACTGGGAGTGGTCGCGCGGGTCGACACGCAACTGCACGTCGAAATCAAGTATCTGCCCGAACTCTTCGACCAGGACACGATGGATGCGACCCTGCGGAGGGTCCTGCGCGTCATCGGCGTCATTGCCGCCGACCCGGATCTGCCGCTGGCGCGACTGGATCTGCTCTCCCCGGCGGAACACCGGGAGTTGACGCCGGTTTCGGGCGACCCGGCGGTGCCGGAGCAGGTGTTGCCAGAGTTGTTGGCGGCGGCGGTGGAGAGGGATCCGGGGGCGGTCGCGGTGGTATGCGGGGATCGGTGGTGGACGTACGGCGAGCTGGATGCGGAGTCGAATCGGTTGGCCCGATTGTTGATCGGTCGGGGTGTGGGGCCGGAAGCGAGTGTCGCGGTGGGATTGCCGCGGTCGATCGATTCGGTGCTGGCGGTGTGGGCGGTGGCCAAGTCGGGGGCAGCGTTCGTGCCGGTGGACCCGCAGTACCCAGCCAGTCGGATCGAGCACATGCTCACCGATTCGGGTGTGGCGGTAGGAATCACACGGTCGGAGTGGCGAGACCGGCTGCCTGGGCCGGTGCCGTGGTTGATCCTGGACGAGTCGGCTGTCGAAGCGGAGGCCGCCGGGTTGCCGGCGGTGCCGGTGACCGATGCGGAGCGAACATCGCCGGTCCGGGTCGACAGTGCGGCGTACGTGATCTACACGTCCGGCTCGACAGGTGTGCCGAAGGGTGTGGTGGTGTCGCATCGAGGGCTGGCGAATCTGGTGGCCGAACAATGTTCGCGGTTGAACATCGGGGCGAGCGCGCGAGTGCTGCATTTCGCGTCTCCCAGTTTCGATGCGGCGGTCTTCGAACACATGTGGGCGCTCGCGACGGGTGGGCGGCTGGTGATTGTGCCCCCGACCGTCTACGGCGGGGGCGAGCTGGCGCAGATCCTGTTGCGCACGAAGGTGACCCATGCCGCGCTGACGCCCACGGCCTTGGGGACGGTCGATCCCGACGGGCTCGAGGACCTCGGGACCGTCGTGGTCGGTGGCGAGGCGCCCTCACCCAAACTGGTGTCGCGGTGGGCACCGGGCCGGAGATTCTTCAACGCCTACGGTCCAGCGGAGGCCACGATCATGACCGATGCGGGTGCGCCGATGGTGGCAGGTGAGGCGGTGACGATCGGCGGCCCGACCCGCGGGGTCGGTCAGGTCGTGCTCGACGCGTGGTTGCGGCCGGTGCCGGTCGGGGTCGTCGGAGAGTTGTATCTGGCGGGCCCGGGTCTGGCTCGCGGTTACCGCAACGGGTTGGGTCTGACGGCGTCGCGGTTCGTCGCCGATCCGTTCGCAGGTCCGGGGCAGCGCATGTATCGGACCGGTGACCTGATGCGGTGGCTGCGGCTGCCGGACGGGACTCTGGCGCTCGACTACGTGGGCCGGTCGGATTTCCAGGTCAAGGTTCGTGGTTTCCGCATCGAGCTCGGCGAGGTCGAATCGGCTCTGGTGGCCTGCCCGGGTGTGGCCCGTGCAGTGGCGACCGTGCACCGGGACCCCGCTACTGGCGCCCGGTTGATCGGGTATGTGGTGCCCGAGCACGGCTCCGATCTCGACGCGCCCGCGGTCCTCGCGTTCGCCGCGGAGCGGTTGGCCTCGCACATGGTGCCCGCGACCGTGATGGTGCTCGACGCGCTGCCTGCGACGGCGAACGGCAAGCTCGACCGCGACGCTCTGCCCGAGCCGGACTTCACCACGGGCCGAGCCGAATTCCGGGCACCGGCCACCGAAGTGGAGACGACGCTGGCGGAACTGTTCGCCGAGGTATTGGGTATCGACACGGTCGGCGCCGACGATTCGTTCTTCGCCCTTGGCGGCGACAGCATCATGTCGATCCAGTTGGTGACGCGAGCCAGGTCGGCGGGTGTGGTGTTCTCCGCGCGCGAGGTGTTCGAGCGTAAGACGGTTGCCGGGCTGGCCGAGATCGCCGTTCTCGACGACAGCGCCGCGGCGACTTCCCTTCCGGCGGAACTGCCCGGCGGGGGTGTGGGACCGGTACCGGTGACGCCGATCATGTGGTGGATGATCGAGCGCGGCGGCTTCGACCGCTTCTGCCAGTGGGTGATGCTCACTCTGCCAACCGCTATCGACGCCACCGGAATCGGTGCCACCGTCCAGGCGGTGATCGATCACCACGACATGCTGCGAGCTCGACTACAGCCGGAACCCGCGCACACCTCGGGGTGGACGCTACGGGTGCAACCGACCGCGATGCCCGCCGCCGGGCTGGTCCGGCGCGTGCCGGTGGATGTGGCACCGGACAGCAGGGCCTTCGCGGCGCTCGCCGACGCCGAGGCGAACGCGGCGGCCGAACGCCTCGACCCCGCAGCCGGAGTCGTGCTGCAGCTGGTCTGGTTCGACTGGGCCGGACAGCCGGGACGGCTGCTCGTCGTCGCGCACCACCTGGTGATCGACGGCGTGTCGTGGCGGATCCTCATCCCCGATTTCGCCGCGGCGTGGGCCCAGCTGAGTGCCGGGCAACGGCCACGGCTCGCGCCCGTCGGCACCTCGATGCGACGCTGGGCGCATGCTCTGCACACCGCGGCCGGGAGCCTCGACGAACTCGACTGGTGGCGGTCCACTCTCGCCGCCGACGATCCGCCGATCGGCGCCCGCCCGATCGACCCGGTCGTGGACGTGCAAGCTACCGTCGCCACCGTCGAGGTGGCGCTCCCTACCGCGGTGACCCGCGCCGTACTCACCACCCTGCCCCGGGCGTTCCACGGCAACGTGGACGACGCCCTGGTGGCCGGGCTCGCGCTGGCGCTGACTCGATGGCGGCGCCGCCACGGCGACACCGTCACCGAGACGCTGCTCACCCTCGAAAGCCACGGCCGCCACGACACGGTGCTCCCCGGCGCCGACCTCACCCGCACCATCGGATGGTTCACCACCACCTACCCCGTCCGGCTCGACCTGTCGGACATCGACATCGACGACGCCTTCGCCGCCGGGGGTGCCGCCGCAGCGGTCGTGAAGTCGGTCAAGGAACAGCTCCGGCAGGTCCCCAACCACGGGATCGGCTATGGGCTGCTGCGCCACCTCAACGCCGATACCACCCGCGTCCTGCGTGAACTGCCCACCCCCCAGGTGAGTTTCAACTATCTCGGTCGGCTCGACACCACTCCCGCAGTGGTGCGCGACATCGGGTGGATGCCCGTCGGCGACGGCCCCGAGGGCGGCAGCGTCCAGAATCCCGACGCACCAGTCGCAGCCCTGCTGGGCATCAACGCGGTCACCATCGATACATCGGACGGGCCTACCCTGACCGCCGCCTGGGAGTATCCGACCGGCCTGCTCACCTCGTCCGAGGTCACCGACCTCGCGGGACTGTGGCGCGACGCGGTGACCGCTCTGGCCGCACACGCGTCCCGCCCCGGCGCAGGCGGGCTCACCCCCTCCGACGTCGACCTCGTCGACCTCGACCAAGGCGCGATCGACCGGCTCGAGACCGGACGTCCGACACTGGACGACATCTGGCCACTCACGCCGCTGCAGTCAGGGTTGCTGTTCCACGCCCAGCTCGCCGACGGCACCCTCGACGCCTACATGGTGCAACTCTGTCTGGAACTCGGCGGGCGCGTCGACACGGACCGGCTGCGCCGCGCCGCGCAGGCTCTCATCGGACGGCACCCGAACCTGCGGACCGCGTTCGTGCGCGACGGCGCACGCGAAGCGGTCCAGGTGGTACACCAGCACATCGACGTGCCGTTCACCGAGATCGACCTGGCCGGGCGCGACGACACGGAAGCTGCGCTCGAACAGCTCATGGACACCGACCGCCGCGCATGCTTCGACGTGACCGCGGCGCCGCTGCTACGACTCACCCTGATCAACACCGGGCCCCGGCAGTATCGGCTGCTGTTGAGCATGCATCACATCCTGATAGACGGCTGGTCCACGCCACTGCTGATCCGGGAACTGCTGACCCTCTACGCCGGCGACAGCGACCCCACGGTGTTGCCCCCGGTGCGTCCCTACCGCGACTACCTGAGGTGGCTGAACACCCAGGACCGGGACGCGGCGGAAGCCGCGTGGACGCGGACATTCGAGGGCACGACCGAGCCGACTCTGCTGGCGCCCGCGGACCGCGGCCGCCGCCCCACCATCGCCGCGCGCGAAGTCCAGGTGCAGCTGAGCCAGCAGCGCACCGCGGCCCTCGTCGCGGTGGCCCATCGACACGAGGCCACCCTCAACACCCTCATCGAAGCCGCCTGGGCGATCGTGCTCGCCACCTCGACCGCCCGCGAGGACGTGGTCTTCGGCACCACCGTCTCCGGGCGTCCGGCGCAGATCTCCGGCATCGAATCGATGATCGGGCTGTTCGTCAATACCGTGCCCGTCCGGATCCGGCTCGATCATCGCGAAACTCTGGCCCAGCTACTCCGGCGAATCCAAACCGAACAAGCCTCGCTGCTCGACCATCACCACCTCGGGCTCGCCCAGATCCAGCGCGTGGCCGGTCCCGGCGCGATGTTCGACACCGTGACCGTCCTCGAGTCCTACCCGGTCGACCGGGCCGGGCTGTCCGAAGACACCGACATCGCGGGCATGCATGTCCTCGACGTGCACGGACGCGACGCCGCGCACTATCCGCTCGGCCTGGTCGTCCACCAGGACGCCCGAGTGCACCTGACCTTCAAATACCTGCCGGAACTGTTCACACAACACCAGATCGACGCCATCGCCGACCGAATGCTGCGAGTGCTCGGCACCATCGCCGAACACATCGACCTCCCGCTGACCCAGCTGCCGCTGCTATCGCCGGTCGAACGAGCCGCGCTGGTACCCGTTCGCGGCCGGCCCGGCGCGGTGATGTCGGTATTGCCGCAGGTGTTGACGGCCGCAATGACGCCGGACACGGAAGCGGTGGTCTGCGACGGCGTAAGACTGTCCTACCGCGAACTCGATGAGACCTCGAATCGGTGGGCGCGGGTACTGATCGAGACAGGAATAGGGCCGGAATCGTTGGTAGCCATAGCGTTACCGCGCTCCATCGACGCCGTGATCGCCGTCTGGGCAGTCGCCAAATCCGGTGGCGCGTTCGTCCAGATCGACCCCACCCATCCCCGGGATCGGATCGCCAGCATGCTCACCGATTCCGGTGCCGCCGTTGGGCTGACACTCGGCATTCACCGAGACCAGCTGCCGGACACCACCGGATGGCTCGCCCTCGACGACCCTTCCTTCGCCGCGAAGACAGCGTCGGCGTCTCCCGCCGCGATCACCGACCACGACCGCACGACCACGCTACGGCCACACCACCCGGCCTACCTGATGTACACCTCGGGCTCCACCGGGATTCCCAAAGGTGTCGTGGTCACCCACAGCGGGATAGCGGACCTTGCCGCCGAAACACGGGAACGGTTCGGCCTCACCCCGGCCGCACGAGTGCTGGGCGCCGCTGCACTGACCTTCGACGTCTCGGTCCTCGAATTGCTCAGCGCCGCAGCCGCAGGCGCCACACTGGTCCTCGCACCCGCAGCGGTAGTCGCGGGCACCGAACTGGCCGAGGTGATCGAAGCCGGAAACGTCACCCATGCCGCCTTCACCCCGACAGTGCTCGCATCGCTGCCCCCCAATGAACTCGACACCCTCGGCACCCTGATGGTCGGCGGCGAGATATGCCCACCGGACCTGGCAGAACAGTGGATACCGGGCCGGACGGTGATCAGCTCCTACGGGGCTACCGAATCCACCGTCATGAGCTGCGCCGGCGCACCATGGACCACCAACGGTCCGATAACAATCGGCGGCCCGACCCGCGGATTCACCGCCGTCGTACTCGACCGCAGACTACGCCCCGTCCCACCCGGAGTAGTCGGCGAACTGTACGTGTCCGGACCGGGCCTCGCCCGCGGCTACCACAAGCAATTCGCAACCACAGCATCCCGATTCGTCCCCGACCCCTATGGGCCGCCCGGGACACGGATGTACCGCACCGGCGACCTGGTCACCTGGACCGCCGACCGAACGCTGCAATACCAGGGCCGCAGCGACCTCCAACTCAAGATCCACGGCCACCGCATCGAACGCGGCGACATCGAAGCCGCGCTACGCAGCCACCCCGACATCACCCACGCCGCCGTCACGATCCACAACCAACCCAACGGCACCGACCAACTCACCGGCTACGTCGTACCCACCCCGGACACCGCACCGGACACCCTCGCACTGACCACCTACCTCGCGACCCGGCTACCCACCCACATGATCCCGACCACGATCCTCACCCTCGACCGGATCCCCCTCACCTCCACCGGCAAACTCGACTACAAAGCCCTGCCCGCACCCGACCGGCGACACTCCCGATTCCGGCCGCCGTCCACCCCGCTCGAGGCCACGGTCTGCGACGCCTTCACCCGGACTCTCGACATCGAACCAGTCGGCGTCGACGATGGCTTCTTCGCCCTCGGCGGCAACTCGCTGGCCGCCACCCAACTGGTGGCGCGGCTGGAGGAATCGACCGGTGCCACGGTGCCGATTCAGTGGGTATTCACCGACCCGACACCGCAATTGCTGGCCCGCCGCGTCGACACCCGCCTGCGCGGCCTCGACGAACAGGATCCCCGCGACGCACTGTCGGTCCTGCTCCCGCTGCGTGCCGCCGGCGCCGACCCACCACTGTTCTGCGTCCACCCGGCCATCGGATTGGCCTGGGGTTTCAGCGGACTCGTGCAACACCTCGACCCCGACCGTCCCGTCCAAGGACTGCAATCCCCGACGCTGACCGACCCCACCGCGCGGTTCGATACGCTGGACCAACTCGCCGCCCGCTACGTACGGGAGATCCGGTCCGTCCAGCCGCACGGCCCTTACCACTTGCTCGGCTACTCGCTCGGCGGCACCATCGCCCACGCGATCGCCGTCCAGCTCCGCCGCGACGGTGACCATGTCGCGACCCTGGCCATGATGGACACCCGAGTCGTCACCGACCGCAGCGTCAGCACTCCCACACCCACCACCGTGGACTTGCTGACCGAGTTCGGCGGCCTCGCTGCTTCCGAGCTCCCCGCCGACCTCACCTTCGAGGTCGCGGCCGAGTTGCTGCACCGGCAGGGCGGCCTCTTCACCGCCCTGACCCCCGAGCATCTCGTGACCTTGCACCGCGACTACACCCGGCTCGTCGACCTCACCCGGAACCACCGGCCGGCATCCTTCGACGGTGACCTGATCTACTTCAGCTCCATCGCGGACCACAGAGACGACGGCCCCCCTCCGGCTCTCGCATGGAACAACCACATCACCGGCCGTATCACCGAACACCGCATTCCGGCCCGGCACGAACGGATGACCGACCCGGACGCACTCCGCGCAATCGGACTCGTCCTCACCGAGCACTTCCGGTCCACCGATAC
The DNA here is from genome assembly GCF_057708605.1 of Nocardia sp. bgisy118. Lineage (NCBI taxonomy): Bacteria > Bacillati > Actinomycetota > Actinomycetes > Mycobacteriales > Nocardiaceae > Nocardia > Nocardia sp. bgisy118. The sequence goes on from NZ_JBYISM010000004.1 coordinate 173,396, forward strand.
CCCCACGCCGCAGGCCCTCGCCCCGGCGAGGACAAGCCGATCGTGGTCCGGACACGCTCCGCGGCGGACCGCCCATTCCGACGCTCCCGCCGATCACCGGACAGGCGACTGACCGGAGTCCATGCAAATCCATTGCCCTCGATCTGCGCAGCCGCCTCGCCGAGCCGATAGCCGTCGAGTTGCTTGACCCCCGATCGCTTTCCGGTTGTGATAGCCGGGTGGCACAGCGATGGTGGCAGGAGTTGCCCCCGGCGGCGGGCGCGTTCGTGATGGCCACCGGCATCGTGTCGGTCGGGCTGCATCTCACCGGATTCGCAGTGCTGTCGTGGATCTGGCTGGTCCTCGCGGCCGCGGTGTGGGTGCTGCTCGCGATCGACTTCGTCACCCGCTTCGTGCGCGACCGGCCCCGCTGGACCTCCGAGGCCGACACACCGCGTCGCGCAAAACATCCTCCGCGTGACCACACTGATCGTGTTGGGGCTCAACCTGTTCGGTTATGCGGTGCTGCTCCTGGCCGAGGCCGTCCGGCCGCGGCCGCGTTACGACATCCGGCGCTGGGCCACCGTCTTCCCACTCGGTATGACCGCGGTCGCCGCGTTCTCCACCGGCGTCGCGATCGACGTGGCGGGTCTGCGGCTGCTCGGCAGGCTGCTGCTGGTGGTCGCGGTCGGCGCCTGGCCGCTCACCTCGGTCGCATTGCTCACCGACCGAACCACTTTCGCGCGGAACCGCGCGCTGAGCGGTATCCGCGCGTCGAGCGCTCCGTGCCGCTGCGCGGGCGCGCGGCCGCCGGGCGGTAGCGTCGGCGACATGAGCAGCCTGGAGGTGGCCATCGTCGGATACGGCCTGGCGGGCGCGGTGTTCCACGCGCCGCTGATTGCCGCGGAACCGCGAATGCGGGTGGCGGCGGTGGTCACCGGGTCGGCGGAGCGTGCCGAGCAGGCCCGCCGCGCGCACGACGGGGTGCGGGTGTTCCCGGACGCCGACGCGCTGTTCGCCGACCTCCGCGGCATCGGCCTCGTGGTCGTGGCAACGCCCAATCGAACCCACGCGCCGCTGGCGGCGCGGGCGTTGGCCGCCGGGATTCCGACGGTGGTGGACAAGCCGTTCGCGGTCACCGTCGCCGAGGCCGAGGAGCTGGTGGCGCGGGCCGAGCGGGCGGGCGTCGTGCTGTCGGTCTTCCAGAACCGGCGCTGGGACGGCGATTTCCGGACGATCCGCGCACTGGTCGAGGACGGCAGGCTCGGCGCGGTGCGGCGCTTCGAGTCCCGGTTCGAGCGGTGGCGTCCGGTGTCCAAGGGCGGATGGCGGGAGGTCGGCAGCGTCGCCGAGGGCGCCGGACTGCTCTTCGATCTCGGCAGCCACCTGGTGGATCAGGCGCTCACCCTGTTCGGTCCGGCTCGTTCGGTGTACGGCGAGCTGGACCGCCGCCGCCCCGGCGTCCAGACCGACGACGACGTCTTCCTCGCGCTGACCCACGCGAGCGGTGTCCGCTCGCACTTGTGGATGAGCGCGGTGACGCCCCAGCTCGGCCCGCGCTTCCGTGTGCTCGGCGCGGATGCCGGTTACGTCGGCTACGGCCTCGACCCGCAGGAAGAGGCGCTCCGTGCGGGCCGTGACCCGCGTGCGGACGAGTGGGGTGCTGTCGAATCCGAACGCTGGGGACTGCTCGGCGCCGAACCGGACCTGTCGCCGTATCCGACGCTGGCGGGCGACTATCCCGCCTTCTACGCCGAGATGGCCGCCACGATCCTCGACGGCGGACCCGTGCCGGTGGATCCACGCGACGCCGTCGCGGCGCTGCGGGTGCTCGAGGCCGCGCGGCGCTCGTCCGCCTCCGGGACGCCCGTACCACTCACCTGACCGGACGCCCGCGGGGATTCGCCCCCGGTGCGATTCCCGCGCGCGACCGATAGGGTGCGGCGGTGAACACCGCCGAACTGGTCGACCGCGGCGCCTCCATCGCGGATCGGCTCACCACCACGCAGACCCCACCGCCCTGGCAGCTGGTCGTCGTCACCGGGGTGGCGGCACTGGTGCTGATCGGCTACAGCCCGCTGTGGCGCATCACCCGCAATGTCGTCACCATCGCGCACGAGGGCGGCCACGCGTTCACCGCGCTGCTCACCGGTCGCAGGCTCAACAGCATCACGCTGCATTCGGACACCTCGGGGCTGACCGTCTCCAGCGGAAAACCCTACGGACCAGGCATGATTTTCACCGCCATGGCGGGCTACCCCGCGCCGCCGCTGCTCGGCCTGGGCTTCGCGGCCCTGCTCGGCGCCGACCGCATCACGCTGATGCTCTGGACGTCCATCGCGCTGCTCGCCGCCGTGCTGATCAAGGTCCGCAACATCTACGGCCTGTGCACGGTGTTCGCGCTAGGCGCCACGGTGTTCGCGGTGTCCTGGTTCGGAACGGACACGGCGCAGGCCGCTTTCGCCTACCTCGCCGCGTGGTTCCTGCTGCTGGCCGGGCTGCGCCCCGTCATCGAGATGCAACGCGGGCGGGTGCACCGCTGGCGCCAGCCCGGCAATGTCGACTCCGACGCCGATCAACTGGCTCGCCTGACCCACATACCCGCGCTGCTGTGGGTCCTCTTCTTCGGGGCGATCGCGCTGGCCGCGCTGCTGGTGGGCGGCGGACTGATGCTGTCGGATGCGACGGGGATCTGTCTGCCGGTGGTCTCCGGCGAATGCCCGCAATCCATCTCGTAGCAGATTGCCTGCGGCGCTACGACAGACGGAGGCGATTCGATCTTCTTCGTCCTGACCAGGGGGGAAGGCTGCCGGTCGTCATGGCTGCCGGTTCCGGCGATCGGCGATGCGTATGAGGGCCCCTCGAGTTTCGGGTAGCGCACTACCCTAGGCGCACCACCCGCGCCGGTCGACCATGGTGTGACCTTCCAAATCAGCTCCGACACCAGGTGGTGGCAACCATGCTCTTCTACAACAACTCGAGCCGGAAGGCCGCGTCAGGCGAGCTCGATGGCAACGGAAACTTCGTCAACCTCGCCGACATGTCCGGATTCAGCGACTGGACCCACATCGTGTCCGTGGATGGACGGTTGTTCTTCTACAACCGTCCGAGCCGGACGGCGGCCTCGGGCGTACTCGATGGCAACGGAAACTTCGTCAACCTCGCCGACATGTCCGGATTCAGCGACTGGACCCACGTCGTGCCCGTGGATGGACGGCTGTTCTTCTACAACCGCGCGAGCCGGACGGCCGCCTCGGGCCAACTGAACGGCAACGGAAAATTCGTCAACCTCGCCGACATGTCCGGATTCGGCGACTGGACCCACATCGTCGGGTGAACACTGCGCGCACTCCCGTCACTGCTGCCGGATAGCCGCCCGCGTGGGCCTTCCGGGCTCAGGAGGGGCGGGCGCTGTTCAGGACCGCGATCGTCTCGCGGACCAGGTCCGCGGGCGCACGGGTGGCGTCGACGGCGATGCCGCGTTCGTCGGCCGCGAGCGGTTCCAGAGTTGCGAGCTGGGAGTCGAGCAGGCTCGCGGGCATGAAATGTTCGCGGCGCGTGGACATCCGGCTGGCCAGCTCTTCGCGGGAGGCCGTCAGGTGCAGGAACAGCACATCGGGCGCGGCCGCCCGCAGCCGATCCCGATAGTCGCGCTTCAGTGCCGAACAGCTGACAACGCCGCCCCCGACCGCCCGTTCGGCCAGCCAGGCGGCGATGCTGTCCAGCCACGGGACGCGGTCGGCATCGGTGAGCGGTTCACCCGCTCGCATCTTGGCCACGTTGGCCCGCGGGTGGAAGTCGTCGCCCTCGGCGAACGGGACGCCCAAGGCGTGCGCGAGCCTGCCGCCGATGGTCGACTTGCCCGCCCCGGAGACGCCCATGACGACGACGCGCGGAACGGGGGCTGCGGTCACGGGGTCCTCCTCGAAGACGGGCGTGCGCCGATGTGATCGCAGCCGACCCTAGTGGCATCGGCCACTCCCCGGGGCGCACGGCGCGAATCACCGAGATCCCTCGGGCACGATGGACTTCATGAAACTGCGTATCTTCACCGAGCCGCAGCAAGGCGCGGACTACGACACCCTGCTGACCATGGCGAAAGCGGCCGAGGACTTGGAGTTCGACGCGTTCTTCCGCTCCGACCACTACCTCGCCATGGGCGGCTCCGACGGTCTGCCCGGACCCACCGACGCCTGGATCACCCTCGCCGGTCTGGCCAGGGAGACCCGCCGGATCCGGCTGGGCACGCTGGTCACCGCCGCGACGTTCCGGCTGCCCGGCCCGCTCGCGATTCAAGTCGCGCAGGTCGATCGAATGTCGGGCGGCCGCGTCGAGTTCGGCCTTGGCACCGGCTGGTTCGCCGAAGAGCACGCCGCGTACGGCATCCCGTTCCCTTCGGACAAGTTCGCGCGCTTCGAGGAACAGCTCGCGATCGTCACCGGGCTGTGGGCGACCAAGCCCGGCGACACCTTCAGCTTCGACGGCAAGCACTATCGGCTGACCGACTCCCCCGCGCTGCCCAAGCCGGTGCAGGACCCGGTGCCGGTGCTGATCGGCGGCCACGGAGCCACCCGCACACCGCGGCTGGCCGCGCAGTACGCGAACGAGTTCAACATGCCCTTCGCCTCGCTGGAGGACAGCGCCCGCCAGTTCGAGCGGGTCCGCGCCGCGGCCGAGTCGTACGGGCGCCGCGCCGACGATCTGGTGTACTCCAACGCCCTGGTCGCCTGCGTCGGCAGCAACGACGCCGAGGTCGCCCGTCGCGCCGCCGCCATCGGCCGTGAGGTCGACGAGCTGAAGACCAACGGTCTCGCAGGCACGCCGGACGAGGTGGCCGACAAGATCGGCCGCTACGCCGAGATCGGCGCGGGCCGCATCTACCTGCAGATCCTGGACCTCGACGACCTCGCACACCTGGAACTCATCGCGGACAAGGTCAAGTCTCAGCTCTGACACCGCGCGGCGCGGCTGCCCCTCGAACCGGGGTCGTCGCGCCGCTCGGTGTGACCGGGTCCGGGTCGGTAGCCTTTCGATGTTCGATCATTCGAAGGGAACCGACTGCGCGATGCAACCGCTCGGCACGAACGATCCGCGACGGATCGGCGACTACCGGCTTCTCGGCGTCCTCGGGGCAGGCGGAATGGGGCGGGTCTATCTCGGGCGCAACGCGGGCGGTCGCACCGTCGCGGTGAAGGTGATCCGCCCGGATCTGGTGGGCGGCGACGAATTCCGAACCAGGTTCCGGCGCGAGGTGGTGGCGGCGCGGCGGGTCGGCGGGCGCTTCACCGCCCCGGTGCTCGACGCCGACGTGGACGCCGATCCGCCCTGGCTGGCGACCGGTTATGTGGCGGGGTTCGCGCTGTCGGAGGCGGTGGAGCGGTTCGGCACCTTCGCGGAGCCCACGCTTCTGGTGCTGGCCCGAGGCTTGGCCGAGGCGCTGGTCGCGGTGCACGAGGCCGGGGTGGTGCACCGCGATCTCAAACCGTCCAACGTGCTGCTCGCCGTGGACGGACCCAAGGTGATCGATTTCGGCATCGCGCGCGCCGTCGAGGACACCGCGCTGACCACCACCGGAAAGGTCATCGGCTCACCGGGTTTCATGTGTCCGGAGCAGGTGACCGGCGGGACGGTCGGTCCGGCGAGCGATGTGTTCGCCCTCGGCGGCGTGCTGGCCTTCGCGGCCGCGGGACACGGCCCGTTCGGGGTCGGCGAGACGATGCACATGCTGTGGCGCATCGTGTACGAGGACCCGCGCCTGGACGCCGTGCCGGATCGGCTGCGGCCCCTCGTCGCGTCCTGCCTCGCCAAGGATCCCGCCGCCCGGCCGACGCCGCGCGGGCTGCTCGACGACCTGGCCGCGCTCGGGGTGCCCGAGCGCGCGGGGTGGCTGCCGCCGCCGGTGCTGGAGGAGGTGAGCATGCGCGCGGTGCGGTTGCTCGACCTGGATTCCGGGCCGGTGGACCTACCGGCCGACCTGAGTGGATCTCCCGGCCCGGCCGCGCCTGCGCACAGTGGGCCGGATCTCGGTCGGCCGACGAACGCCGGTGCGACCCCGCCGCAGGATCGGACCGGCCAGCGGAGCGAGCCGTGGGCCGCGTATCCGCCTGCGCAGCACGGACCGGCCTCTCGTATCGACGTCGATGCGACGAGTTCGCCTCGCCAGCAGTCGGTTCCGCCCACAGGAGCCGATGCGGCCGCGTCCGCGCAGTGGCGGCACACGGAAACACCTGCGAGCCGATCACGCTGGCCGCAGAGTGCGGGTAGCGACGCCGCGCCGCGACCCCATCCGGCGGCGCCCGCGACTCCCCCGCAGTGGCAGCTCGGGGCATCGTCCCCGAGCCGAACACCATGGCAGCAAGCGGAATCGGGGCCGAACACGCAGTGGCGGCCCGAGCGGCAAGGGCCTGCCGAAGCGCGGAATGCCGCCCCGGAAGCCCAGTATGCGGGCACAACCACCGCGCGGGGTCTTCGCCGCGGACCGCTGCTGGCTGGACTGCTGATCGCCTGCGTGGTGGTCGCGATCGGCGCGTTCGTCATCGGCACCCAGCTGCGCGGGTCCGGCGGCGATACCGGGGGAAGCGCGGCCTCCGCGTCGGCCGCTCCGGTCACCGGCGCTCCCGGTACCGACACGGGCACGGCCGTGACGAGGGTGCCGAAGGCTTTCGTCGGCACTTGGCGCGGCACCGCCGCGGACGGCCTGGTCACCTTCGACATCGAATTGACCGTCAAGGACGGCGAAGTCGGCCAAGAGGTGGCCACCTCGGCCAACACCGGCAAGCTGTCCCAGCAGCGCTGCGCGCGGATCGAACGGCTCACCGCCGCCACCGAGAACCAGCTCACCTTCGTCGCCCGGCTCAGCGCCGACAGCCCCACCGACTGCACCGACGGGGGCGCCACCTCGACGGTGCGGCTGCAACCGGACGGGTCGCTGTCCTACAGCACGCCGGGCGTCTTCGGCGGCACCATCGCGGGCACGCTGCGCCGCGGCTGACGCCGATACCGGCCGCGGCGGGTCGAGTCGGTTAGGCTTGGCCCGCGCGCCGACACGCCTCCCGATCCCAACGTACCGCAGCGATTACCCACGGGCACGCGATCTTTCGACGAGTACCCACGGGGCACGCGCCCCGAGCCGCCTCGAGACAATCCCTCTTCCAGACAACCCCTCTTCGAGACAACCCCTCTTCGAGACAACGGAGCACCGATGAATTCGGCAGGCACGCGTGTCCCGCACCTGAACAGTCCCGCGCACGTCGCACGAGTTCTGGCGATCACCTTCGCGCTGCTCGTCGTGCTGGCGGGCGTGAGCGCACCGCCCACACGCGCCGCCGACCTCGACACCGCCTGCGGCACACCGCTGTCCGCCGCCGAGGTGGACACCATCGTCGAACTCTCCGACACGACCACGCTGACCGGCACCGCCATGCAACGGCTCGAACAGGGCGTCGCCAACCACCGCCGGATCGTCGAGATCCTCGCCGAGCACCGAGACCGGCGCGGCGTATTCGCGATCGGACTCGACGCCATCGAACAGGCGGCGGTGATGCCGCTCCAGCGCAGCGAGGCCGTCTTCGACGACCCGGACTGGTCACACCGGATCAGCCTCGACCTGCTGTCCCGCTTCCTGCGCAACCTGCACGCCGAATTCACCGGCGGCGCAACCGAACCCCACTGGGCGCACTACTTCACCCTGACGAAACAGTGCCTGCTGTCCCCCGCCCGGGTGGCGATGGCGGGCTACAACGCACACCTCACCATCGATCTCTCGCTCTCGGTGGCGGCGCTGCGCGGCACCCCCGCGAACGGACCCGACTACTTCAGGATCGTCGACGCCATCGCCATCGAGGGCTTTCGCATCGTCGACGTCACCGAGGCGGTCTACGGCGGTGACCTCGGCCCGCTCTGGCGCTTCTATTTCGTCGGCGAGGGCCTCGACGCCGTGCTCGGCGCGGGCGTCGCGACCGGTCCCCTGCTCCGTCTGGCCGACGCGGGCGCCAACGTCGTGATCTTCGGCAACGGCCTCGCCCTTCAGGATCCCGCGCTGGCCCCGGCCGTCCGCGCCGAAATGGACCTCCTCTGGCGCAGCGCCGACGCCGCCTTCGAAGTCCTCGCCGCGCTCGGCGGCCTGTGACTACTCGGGGTTTCTCCCCGTCCTGGCACAGGGCATGATCGAGAAGAGTGGGTTCCGGTACGGCGGGATCCGGGCTCGGGGTGCACGCTCACGAGCGGGCGCGGGCTCGGTTCGGTCGTCGAACTCGAGGACCGCGCCGGTCGAATGAACAGGGAGCGCAATCATGGGATCTGTGCGAGTGAAGGGTAGGGCAACGGCCTGTGCCGCCTTGCTCGCTCTCGCCATGGTCGCCGCCTGCGGCGCGGAGCGCACCGAGACCGAGGAGACGACGGCGCCGGTCGTGACGAGCACCGTCGCGAGCAGTCCGTCGGGCATGCCCGACCTCGCGGCGCCCGAGGAAGTGGCGCAGGGGATCGATGTGCCGTGGGGTCTGGCGTTCCTGCCCGAGGGCACGGCGCTGGTCGCCGAGCGCGACACCGGGAAGATCCTGCGCGTGGCGCCCGGACGGCCGCCGGAAGCGGTGTACGACGTACCCGGGGTCGTCGCAGGCGGCGAGGGCGGCCTGCTCGGTCTCGCGGTGCCGCCCGGGTACGCCGAAAACGGCTACGTGTACGCCTATTTCACCGCGAGTACGGACAACCGGATCGTTCGGTTCCGGCTCGACGGACCGCCGGAGGTCGTCTTCGAGGGAATCGCCAAGGCGGGCAACCACAATGGCGGACGGATCGCGTTCGGGCCCGACGGCATGCTCTACGTCGGCACCGGCGATGCGGCACGCAGCGCTTTGTCCCAGGATCCGGCCTCGCCCAACGGCAAGATCTTGCGTCTGACACCGGACGGCAGGCCCGCGCCGGGCAATCCGACTCCGGACTCGCCGGTCTACAGCCTGGGCCACCGGAACGTGCAGGGTCTCGCGTGGGATCAGGCGGGACAGTTGTTCGCCGCCGAGTTCGGTCAGAATCGCCTCGACGAGATCAATCTCGTGGAACCGAACCGCAACTACGGCTGGCCCGCCGTGGAAGGCGGTGGCGGCGCGGGCCGCGGTTACGTGGATCCCGTCGTCACCTGGACCACGGCCGAGGCGTCGCCATCGGGCATCGCCATCGCGGGCGACACCCTCTACGTCGCGGCGCTGCGCGGTGAAAGGCTGTGGACCGTGCCGCTGATGAACGGTTCTGCGGGTACGCCGCGAGCGATGTTCGAGGAGCGCTACGGCCGCCTGCGCACCGTGGAAGTGGCGCCGGACGGAGCGCTGTGGGTCACCACCTCGAACACCGACGGCCGCGGCGACGTACGCCAAGGCGACGATCGCATCCTCCGGTTCCCCGCGCGCTGACGCCCGACGATCAGCCGTTGTCCCGCAACGGAATCGGCAGTCCCTCCGCCTCCGCGACAGACCTGGCCGGCTCGTATCCGGCGTCCACGTGCCGCAGCACGCCCATCGCCGGATCGTTGGTGAGCACGCGTTCGAGCTTCTGCCCGGCCAGCTCGGTGCCGTCGGCCACGCACACCTGCCCGGCGTGTATCGACCGCCCGATGCCGACGCCGCCGCCGTGGTGGATGGACACCCAGCTCGCCCCGGACGCGGTGTTCACCAGGGCGTTCAGCAGCGGCCAGTCCGCGATGGCGTCGGAACCGTCTGCCATCGCCTCGGTTTCGCGGTAGGGCGAGGCGACGCTGCCGGAATCGAGGTGGTCGCGGCCGATCACGACGGGCGCACGCAGCTCGCCGCTCGCGACCATCTCGTTGAACCGCAACCCGGCCAGGTGCCGCTCGCCGTAGCCGAGCCAGCAGATCCGCGCAGGCAGCCCTTGGAATGCCACGCGCTGCCCGGCCAGAGCGATCCACCGGCGCAGGGATTCGTTGTACGGGAACAGGTCCAGGATGGCGCGATCGGTCGCGGCGATATCGGCGGGATCTCCCGACAGCGCCGCCCAGCGGAACGGTCCCTTGCCCGCGCAGAACAGCGGCCGGATGTAGGCGGGCACGAAACCCGGATAGTCGAAGGCCCTGTCGCATCCGCCGAGGCGGGCCTCACCGCGCAGCGAGTTGCCGTAATCGAAGACTTCCGCGCCGCGGTCGAGGAAGCGCAGCATGCCGTCGACGTGTTCGGCCATGGATTCCCTGGCGCGCTCGGTGAATTCGTCGGGTTTGCGTGCCGCGTAGTCGGACCAGTCGGCCAGATCGACACCGCGAGGCAGGTAGGACAGCGGATCGTGCGCCGAGGTCTGGTCGGTGACGATGTCGGCGGGCAGGTCCGCCGCGGCCAGTCGCGGCAGCAGCTCCGCCGCGTTGCCGATCAGGCCGACCGACAACGCCTTTCGCTCGGCACACGCCGCGGTGACCCGGCGAATCGCGTCGTCGACGTCGTCGGCGATCTCGTCCAGGTAGCCGTCGTGCAGCCGCCGCCGCGCCCGCGCGGGATCGCATTCGACGATCAGCGCCGCGCCGCCGTTCATGGTCACCGCCAGCGGTTGCGCACCGCCCATCCCGCCGAGGCCGGCGCTGAGCGTCAGCGTGCCCGCGAGGGTGCCGCCGAATCGCTTGTCCGCGATGGCGGCGAAGGTCTCGTAGGTGCCCTGCAAGATGCCCTGGGTGCCGATGTAGATCCAGGAGCCCGCGGTCATCTGCCCGTACATGGTGAGCCCGAGCGCCTCCAGCCTGCGGAACTCCGGCCAGGTCGCCCAGTCCCCCACCAGGTTCGAGTTCGCGATCAGCACCCGCGGCGCCCACTCGTGCGTCCGCAGCACACCGACCGGTTTTCCGGATTGCACGAGCAGCGTCTCGTCCGCCGCGAGCGTGGTCAGCGTGCGGCTGATCGCGTCGAAACTGGCCCAATCCCTGGCCGCCTTGCCGGTGCCGCCGTAGACCACCAGGTCGTGCGGGCGTTCGGCGACCTCGGGGTCGAGATTGTTGTGCAGCATGCGCAGCGCGGCCTCGGTCTGCCAGGTGCGGGCCGTCAGTCGGGTGCCGCGCGCCGCCCGCACGGTCGGATGCTCTGTGGTCATGGCTGCCTCCGTTCGCCGGGTGCCGAGTCCGCGGCCAGGTGAGGTTCGACCGCGTGGAGCAACGCGCCGTCGCGGATCAGGTCCGCGGCGGCGGCGATCTCGGGAGCCAGGTGCCGATCCGGGCCCGGCCCCTCGACCCTGGTGCGCAACAGCGCGACCGCGGCGGCGGTGGCGGGCGCCGGTCGCAGCGGGGCGCGCAGTTCGAGCGCGCGGGCGGCGGTGAGGTACTCCACCGCGAGCACGGTGGTGAGCCCGTCCACCGCGGTGCGGAGTTTCCGTGCGGCCGACCAGCCCATGGACACGTGGTCCTCCTGCATGGCGCTGCTCGGAATGGAATCCACCGAGGCGGGGACCGCGATCCGCTTCAGTTCGCCGACCAGGGCGGCCTGGGTGTACTGGGCGATCATGTGCCCGGAATCGACGCCGGGATCCGCGGCCAGGAACGGCGGAAGTCCGTGCGAGCGAGCGACATCCAGCATGCGGTCGGTGCGGCGTTCGGCCATGCTCGCGGCATCGGCGACCGGGATGGCCAGGAAGTCGAGCACGTAGGCCAGGGGCGCGCCGTGGAAGTTGCCGTTGGATTCCAGGCGTCCGTCGCCCAGTACCACCGGATTGTCGATGGCGGCGGCCAACTCTCGATCGGCCACCGTCTCCGCGTGGGCGACGGTGTCGCGGGCCGCGCCGTGCACCTGTGGCGCGCACCGCAGCGAATAGGCGTCCTGCACCCGATGACAATCCCGATGGCTGGCCACGATCTGGGAACCGGTCAGCGCGGCCCGCATCCGCGCCGCCGCCAGCGCCTGGCCCGGGTGGGGCCGCAGGGCTTGCAGATCGGCGGCGAAGACGCGATCGGTGCCGAGCAGCGCTTCGACGCTCATGGCGGCAGTCACGTCGGCGACATCGAGCAGCCGGTGCAGGTCGGCGAGCGCGAGCACCAGCATGCCCAGCATGCCGTCGGTGCCGTTGGTGAGGGCGAGCCCCTCCTTCTCCGCCAGCACGACCGGAGTGATTCCGCTGGCGCGCAGGGCTTCTGCCGCTTCGGTCGCCCGTCCCTCGGCATCGGTCACGGTGCCTTCGCCCATGAGCGCGAGCCCGACCGCGGCCAGCGGCGCGAGGTCGCCGGAGCAGCCGAGCGAGCCGAACTCGGGCACCTCGGGGGTGATGCCCGCGTTGAGCATGGCGGCCAGCGCGTGCGCGGTCACCGGCTGGGCTCCGGTATATCCCGAGGCGAGGGTGCGCAGCCGCAGGACCATTTGCGCGCGCACCACCTCCCGCTCGACGGCGGGGCCCGCGCCCGCGGCATGGGAGCGGATCAATGACCGTTGCAGCGCGGCACGGCGCTGCGGCGGAATGGGTCGGATCGCCAGCGCACCGAATCCGGTGGAGACGCCGTAGGTCGGCGTCGGCGCCTCGGCCAAGGCGTCGACGTGCCCGCGGGCGGCGATCAGCCGCTGCTCGGCGGCGGCGCTCAACCGAACCTGAACACCGTCGCGCGCGACAGCGACGACCTGTGCCCTGGTCAGCGGCCCATCGATGATCACGGCCGACTGCGACGCGATATCCGGCATGGTTCCATTCTGCGCCGAGCACGGCCACGGACCCGGCATCGCCGCGTTCGAACCGGTATCCGCCGCGGCCGGCCCCGCGAGGACCTATATTGAGGGTCCGAAGCAGCGACGACATACCCGGGGGATCTCGATGCGCGAACAGATCGAATTCCGTCTCGTCGAAGACGGCGACGACCCGGAACTGCTCAGCAACGACAGCAGCCTGCTGCTCGCCGAACTACACGAACTCGGCCTCGAGGATCTCGATCGCCCGGTGATCGGCACCGCCCCGGCGGGCACGCGCGCGGGCGACGTGACGACCGTCGCCTCCATCGTGGCCATCGTGTCCTCGCCCGCCGTGTTGCAGATGGCCACCGAGGTCGCCAAGAGCTGGCTGGTGCGCCGCCAACGCGGCTCGATCCGCATCAGGCTCGGCGAGGACGAACTCGAAATCAGCAGCGTCGCAAAGGATGAGGAACGCGCGCTCGTCGAGCGGTTCCTCGCCGGGCGGCGAGCGGACGGCGATGGTCAACCGTAGTCTGATCATCGCCAACCAGCACTACGACGATCCGGCCTATCCCGAACTGCCCGGGGCCGCGCGCGACGCGGCGGAACTCCAAGCGGTCCTCTCCGACCCGGATATCGCCGGATTCGACGTGCAGGTGTTGCGCGACGGGACGGCCGCGCAGTGCCGGAAGGCGATCGAGACCTTCTTCCGGAGTGCGAGTGGCGACGACCTTCTGCTGCTGCACATCTCGTGCCACGGCCAGAAGGACCTGCACAATCGCCTCTATCTGGTCGGCACCGATACCGAGAAAGCCTATGTCGCCTCGACGGGCATCGACTCGACCTTCATCAGCGACCAGATCGAGGGCAGCCGCTCCAGCAAGACCGTCCTGATGCTCGACTGTTGCTACAGCGGCGCGTTCTCCCGCGGCTTGCGCACCCGGTCGGCCGCCGAGTCGGTCGACGTGCGCGAGCCGTTCTCCGGCCGCGGCCGCGTGGTCATCACCGCGTCGACCGCGCTGCAGTTCAGCCACGAGTCCCAGGCGACGAGCCGCGCCACGGCGGAACCCTCGGTGTTCACCAGCGCGGTTGTGCACGGATTGCGTTCCGGCGCCGCCGATCTCGACGGCGACGGCTGGATCAGCATCGACGACCTGTACGGCTACGTGCACGAGACCGTGCGCCGTCGCGCACCGAACCAGACTCCGACGCGCAGCGTCGCGAGCGTTCAGGGCGCGCTGTATCTCGCCCGCAATGTCGCCGCCCGGCCGCAGCACGTGCCGGGCGACATTCGGGACGCGCTGCGCAGCAAGCTGCCGTGGCAGCGGATAGGCGCGCTGCACGAGCTGGAGAACCTGCTCGGCAGCTGGCGGCCCGAGGTTCGAGACGCCGCGCGAGCGGATTTGACCGCGCTGGTGGCGGATCCTGATCCGGCGGTGGCGAAACTCGCCCAGCAGCTGTGGTTTTCGCGCGGACTCGGGGAATTGCCCGTCGGCGACGAGCGCGGGGTGTCGCGGCTGCCGGGCGCTGATCGTCCGCGGACCAGGCACGCGGTGGGCATCGACTTCGGCACGACCAACTCCGCCATCGCGGTGTTCACCGACGACGACGTCCGGGTCGTGCTCAGCGCGATCGGTGACCGGACGATGCCGAGCGTGGCCGCCGTGACCGAGAACGGAAACTGGGTCGTCGGGGAAGAAGCACGGCGGCGGGCGACGATCAATCCGGCGAGCACGTTCTCCCGGGTCAAACTGGCGCTCGGCACCGAGAAGCGCTTTCGCGCGTTCGGCCGCACCTACACCCCCGTCGGCGTCGCGGCGACGATACTGGCCGAATTACGTTCGGCCGCAGAAAGATTTCTCGGAGCCATGGTGCGGGACGTGGTGATCACGATCCCGGCGCATTTCGATCTGATCCAACGGGAGGCCACCGTCGAGGCCGCCGCCCTCGCCGGACTGAACGTGTTGCGTCTACTGAACGAACCGACCGCGGCGGCACTGGCCTACGGCGCGAATACGGAAACCGACCAAACGATCATGGTGTTCGACCTGGGCGGGGGGACGCTGGATGTTTCCGTCCTCGAGATCGGCGACGGCGTGGTCGAGGTACTCGCCACCGGCGGCGACAACCGGCTCGGCGGCGTGGACTGGGACGATCGGCTCCTCGAACATGCCGCCGGACGTTTTCGCAGGCAACACGGCATCGACCTGTCGACGGACCAGAGGGCGACGGCGCGGCTCCGCGAAGCGGCCGAGCGCGCCAAGATCGAGCTGTCCTCCCGGATCTCCACGGAGATCGTGCTTCCCACGATCTGCGTCGGCCCGGACGGACCGCTGGACCTGGAACTGCCCATCACCAGGGCGGAATTCGAAGAGCTGACGCGGGACCTGATCGACCGGTGCAGGACGCTGATCCAGCGCGCGGTAACCGAGGCGTACCTCACGACAGCCCAGCTGCAACAGATCGCGCTCGTCGGCGGCGCCACCCGGATGCCTGCGATCGTCGACCTGGTCAAGGACATCACCGGTCGGCAGCCGCGCAGAGAGGTGATTCCCGACGGTGTCGTGCTGGGCGCGACGCTCCAAGCGGGCGTGATACTCGGACACTTCAAGGACACGCTGTTGCTCGACGTCAGCGCGGCAACTGTCGGCGTCGCGGATGTCAACGGGCGCATCGTGCCGATCATCGAGCGCAACACCACGGCGCCCACCAAGAGATCTCTGAACTTCACGACCGTCGCCGACGACCAACGGCACGTCCAGGTGCAGCTGTTCGAAGGGGAGAGCAGGCTCGCGTCACGGAATCGGAAGATCGGGGTGCTGGAGCTGGGGGGGTTGGCGCCCCAGCCGCGTGGCGCCGCCGATATCGAGGTGACCGTCGATATCGACTCGAACAGGCTCGTGCACATGCAAGTAACGGATCTCGAGTCGGGACGGTCCGTACAAATGAGTGTCACCCTGAAGTCGGCCCGCGCCCACGAAGCGACCCGAGTGAATCCCGCGCACGCGATCGTCGAGAAGCCCACGAACGGATCCGAGAGCCAGTGATCACCGCCGACCGTGGATCGCGGTCGGCGCGATCGTCGCGAAGAGGCCCAACGATGCGCGGACGAATTCCTTTCGGGAGCAGCCGAGTTGGCGCAGCGCGCGGCCGTGGTCGTGCGCGACGACGAGGGTGGCGCCGGTGAGCAGGATCCACCAGAAGGCGCGGGCGGCGAGGCGGGCAGGCAGTCGAACGCCCGCGAAGGCCGCGTGGAGTCGCTGGGTGTGGAAGGGGACGTGCCTGCGTTCGTCGTCGAGGATGAGGGCGGCGACGCTGGTGGTGAGCGGGTCGCTCGTACCGTCGCGCAGCGCCCGGTAGTACTGGAGGGCAACGATTTCGGCGACCATCAGCACCATCAGTTCCAGGCGCAACCCCAGCGCTCGGCGCAATCGGATGAAGACGGCGTCGGTCCAGTGGTTCGCGATGGTCGGCTGCCCTGCCGCGTGCAGCAGCCGCTCGAGCAGGCGGGCGTGATTGCGTTCCTCGTCGACGAACAATCGGACCGCCGCCGTGTACACGGGGTCCCCCGCGCGTTCGGCTTTGGCGATGAGGTCGGCGCCGTCGCCGCTCTCGCCGACCTGGAACCGCTGCACGCTGCGCGTGATGGCCGGATGCAGCCGGGCGCCGCGACTCCAATCCGGATCGCCCGCCGCCGCCCTCGCGCGCGCCTTCGCCTCGAATTCCCGTGTCCAGCGAAGGAATTCGTTCGACTCGAGCTGCTCGATCACCATGCGAGCCACCCTAGGAGCATGCTGCGCCCATACCGGGGTGACTCGGTGGAGATTTCGTGAAGATGCCCACGGTCAGGGTTTCCGGCCGACGCCGCCCCACGCCGAGACGTCGCGCACGCCTCCGGCGGCCTCGTCGGTACGCCAATGGTTGATCGGCACCACACCGGGCTCGACCAGCTCCAGTCCCTCGAAGAGGCCGGTGATCTCGGCGGAGCTGCGCGGGTTGTACGGATCCCCACCGGTTTTGGCGTAGTTCTCGCACATCCGCACGTACGCCCTGTCGTCGGTGGCGCCGTCGTTGAGGACGAGGTAGCTGCCCGAGGGCACACCGTCCATCATGGCGCTCACCACGCGCCGCACCTCGTCGTAGCTGCGCGCGTGCCCCAGCACGCCGATGAACATGATCGCGATCGGCTTGCTGAAGTTCAGCACGTTGCGCGCGTCGGCGAGAATCACCTCGGGCCGATGGAAATCCGCCTCCAGATAGGTGGTCACACCCTCGTCGGTGGTGTTGACCAGCAGCGCTCTGGCATGGGCGAGGACGAGCGGATCGTTGTCCACGTAGACGATCCTGGAGTCGGGCGCGGCCGACTGCGCCACCTCGTGGGTGTTCTGCATGGTGGGCAGTCCGGTGCCGATGTCGAGGAACTGGCGAATTCCCGCTTCGGCGGCCAGATATCGCACCGCCCTGATCAGAAACTGCCGCGACTGGACCGCCATCGTCTTGATCTCGGGATACACCGCCACACCGGCTTCGCCCGCCATCCGATCGGCCTCGTAGTAGTCGCGGCCACCCAGCCAGTAGTTCCAGACTCGCGCCGAATGCGGGATGTCGGTACGGACGGAGCGCTTGTCTGCCATGGTGGCTCCTGGACGAAATTCGAGCGAGGTCGCGGTGACTGTACAGCCGATCGCGTTGCGGTATCCGAAAGTTCGCTGATGTCGTCCACCGGGTGGGCATGGCGGACAGATCGGTGCGGATCGCTGAATGATGTCCGGCGGGCGGGTTCACGATTCGAGCACGGCCCGCGCGGCATTGTGGCCGGGGATGCCGCTCACGCCGCCGCCGCGCACCGCGCCCGAACCGCAGAGGAAGACATTGCGCACTTCGGTGGCGACGCCCCAGCGCACGGCGGGATCGGTCGCGCTGCCGTCCTCGCGGTAGGGAAAAGCGAGATCGCGGTGGAAGATATGGCCTCCGGGCAGCCCGACCTCGCGCTCCAGATCGAGCGGAGACTTCACCTCCAGGCAGGGCGCGCCGTCGGCATCCTCGGCGAGGCATTCGGCGATGGGCTCGGCCAGCACCCGATCCAGTTGCGCGAGCACGCCTTTCACCGCAGCCGTCCGGGACGCGTCGGGGTTGTCACGGAAAAGTCTTGCGGGAGTGTGCAAACCGAAGAGCGTGAGGGTGTGCATGCCGCGAGCCGCGGCGTCGTCGGACAGGATCGAGGGATCGGTCAGGGTGTGGCAGTAGATCTCGGACGGGGGCGCCGCGGGAATCCGTCCCGCCTCCGCTTCCCGATAGGACCGCTCCAGCTCGGCATACGATTCGGCGATGTGGAAGGTTCCGGCGAACGCCTCGGCGGGATCCGTCGCGGTGTCGAGCAGGCGCGGCAGGCGCCGCAGCACCATATTCACTTTCAGTTGGGAGCCTTCGGGTTTCGGCTCTTCCGGCCCGCCCAGCAGTCGCGTCAGCTCGTGCGGCGCGGCGTTCACCAGGACGTGCCGCGCGCCGACGGCGCCGCCCTCGTAGCGCACCTGCGCCGCGACGCCGTCGCTGTCGACACCGGTCACCGCGCATCCGGTGATCAGTTCCGCCCCCGCCGCGCGGGCCGCGTCCGCCAGCGCGTCGGTCAGCGCGCCCATGCCGCCCACCGGCACGTCCCAGTCGCCCGTGCCGCCGCCGATCACGTGGTAGAGGAAGCAGCGGTTCTGCCGCAGCGTGGGATCGTGCGCGTGGGTGAAGGTGCCGATCAGCGCGTCGGTGAACACCACACCGCGAACGGTGTCGTCGGCGAAGGTCTGCTCGATCGTCTCCCCCAGCGGCCGCTCGAACACCGCGTCCCACAGCTCGTCGTCCGCGACGGTCCGGCGCAATTCCGTCCGCGTCGGCAGTGGTTCGGTCAGGGTGGGGAATACACGCCGCGCCATCGCGCCGGTGCGCGCGTAGAACCGCTGCCACGCCTCGAAGTCCCGCTCCGAACCGGTCAGCCGTTGGAAGCTCGCCCTGGTGCGCGCCTCGGATCCGGTGTCGACGAGCAGCCCGGCGTCGCCGACCGGGGTATAGGAGGAGATCCGCCTGCGGCGGGTCAGGAACCGCAGACCCAGATCACGCACGATGCTCGCAGGCAACAGGCTCACCAGGTACGAATACCGGGACACTCGCGCGTCGACACCGGGGAACGGGCGTTCCGACACGGCCGCGCCGCCCGTGTGCGACTGCCGTTCGAGCAGCAGCACCGACCGACCGGCCCGCGTCAGGTACGCGGCGGCGACCAAGCCGTTGTGGCCGCCGCCGACCACAACGACGTCATAGGAGGAGCGCGTCGGCGTCATCCGTCCTCGATACCACGGCCGCGCCCCGACCCGGCGCGCCGACGCGCCGCCGGGCTGCTCGAGACCGGCTGGGAGGAGTGGCCGAAGGCCGGTTCCACGGCCGGGCACAGCGTCGCCCAGCGCGAGGTTAGCAGCCGGTACCGACAACATCGTCTCTGTCGAAAAGTACTGCGCGACAGTCGTTGTCGGTATTCACAAGATCAACAACAGGACGGCGAACTTGTCGGTGGGCTCGCGTAGGTTTTCGGTCATGAAGAGAAACGGGAGGGAACGCGATGGACTCGGGTGACCGCGAGTGGGAGCGGGCGGCGGTGGTGCAGACGCTGCCCGTCGTGGCGCCGCGCAAGCTGGCCAAGGTGCCCTTCGTCGAAATGGCGGACGGGCGGTTGCAGGGCGTCGTGTCGAGCGGATCGGACATCGCGCGGGTGTACGTCTCGTCGGTGGCGGCGAAGACGCACGGACTCAGCTGCAGCACCAACAACAATCGGCCGTGCGGCGGCCTGCGCGGCGCCTATCCGTGCAAGCACATCGACGCGCTGCTCGACGAGGCGGTCGTGCAGTACGGCGTCGAACGGGTGGCCCGCTACCTGGGAGTCGAGATCGCGGAGGGCGCGAGCCTGTACCACGCGCTGAACTGCTCGCACGAGCCCGCGCCCGCGGCGGTCGTGTTCAGCCGCTTCCTGCGCCATCTGGCGTACCTGGAGCTGCCGGGCGGCACCGCGCCGATCCCCGAGTTGCAGTGGTTCCCCTCGACGGGGGTGAGCCGCTGATGCTCGGCGTACAGATGGCCGAACTGCTCGAGCCGCTGCCGGGGGTGGCGGAGGCGCTCGATGTGGTGACCGGATTCGACACCGCGCTGACTCACGGATTCGCGCGGCTCACCGACGAACACACGGCCGCGCTGGCGAACCTCGCCGCCGCGACCGGCGGATCCCCGCTCGGGCCCGCGATCGCCGAGGCGGTCGCGAAATTGAGCGCGGGTTCGATCGGCCCTGAGGAGCTCTCGGCGCTGGCCGGCGGGCGGGCCGCGCTGCTCGGCGCCGTGCACGACGCGCTGCTCGACCGTGTGGACACGGCCATGGGTCGCGAGCGCGCCGCCTGGGAACAGCCCGAGCCCGCGCACACACCGCACAACCTGGCGGTGGGCAGCCGCTCCTGGTTGCAGGAGGTGGCCATCACCGGATGGCGCGGCGTCGACCACGACCTGGTCTCCGCCGCCGACAAGACCGTCGAGGCGCTGCTGGCCGAACCCGCCCTGCGCAGGCTCGCCGTGCTGCTCGACGGCCTGACGGCCGAGCTGCGCGCCAGCTGTCCGGTCGCGACGCTGGATCGGCTGCCGCAGCGCCGCTGGGCGGACCTGTGGGCGCGAGCGCTCCTGTTGTCCTGGCGCACCGGCGGATTCGCGGAGACGACGGCGGTGTCCGGGCGGCTGCTGCCGCTGGGCGTCGACGTGCACGAGCACGGCACCGCGGTGCAGGTTCAGCTGTACGCGCTGCTGGAGACGGCGGCGGGAGCGACGCGCCGGGTGCGGGTCAGCGTCGCCGCGGCCAAGGTCGACACGATCGTCGGCCCCGCGATCTGGCAGCTGTTCACCGACCATCCGCAGCTGATGAAGGCGATCGCCGAACGGCTGAGCCTCGATATCGACGGCATGCCGATGACCGCGGGCGGCGACCTGATCTGGCACGACGAGTCGGCTCGTCTGGGCGCGAGCGCCGATCCGTTCGCCACGGCGCGTGTGGGGCTCGCGGGCGCGCTCGCGCCCGCCGTTCCCCCGCTCGATCGCGATCCGGTGCACCTGTGCGAACCGGTCCTGCTGGAGGGCTACAAGGTCGAGGACGGCGCCATCGAGCTGGACGGGCACCGGCTCGCCCTCGAACTGGATCGGCTGCCCACCTGCGGTCCGCTCACACCCGCCGCGGTGAACAGCTCCTCGACCTGCCTCGGCATGCTGCGCTGGGATGCCGGGCGGTGGTCGCTGCGACCGCTCGCGGTGCGCAAGAAGACCAAGGGCGTCGAGGTCGACGTGCACGGCGGCGACTGGGCCTGCGGCCCGACCGACCCGAAAGTGGTCAAGGCGCAAGCGAAGTCGGGCGATGCGGTGGCGGTGCTGAGGGAACGAGCGGGACGGCTG
This sequence comes from Nocardia sp. bgisy118, assembly GCF_057708605.1. Taxonomy (NCBI): domain Bacteria; kingdom Bacillati; phylum Actinomycetota; class Actinomycetes; order Mycobacteriales; family Nocardiaceae; genus Nocardia; species Nocardia sp. bgisy118. Next base: position 194,467 of record NZ_JBYISM010000004.1, read on the forward strand.
CTGAGAAAATGACCGACAGCAACGAGACTCGACGGCAGATCCTCTATTGGCGGCTGCTGGCGGGCATTTTCGACAGCGAAGCCCAGCCCGCGCTGGAGACGTCGAGCGTCGCGATCGTCGACGACCTCGGCCTGCCCGCGGCACTGCTCGACCCCGGCGTCTCGATCGACAATGTCGTGCAACGCTTCCCGGATCTGGGGTCCGAATTCGACGGCCTCGGCGTGCACGTGCGTGCCGCGGAATCGATGACCGGCGTCGTAGGAGCGGACGAGCCGGATCGGGACGCAACCGAAGCCGGAGACCAGCGGGATCCCGTCGATACGGAGGCCGACGCGGTCATCGGCGCGGGCGAGGTGCGTTCGGCCGCCTTGGTGTCCAAGCTGTTGCTGAACGTCTTCGCGACGGGCGGCGGCACGGTCAGCGCGACCCAGCTCGCGGGCTGGCAGCGCGACGCGGGCTGGTTGCGGCGCATGCTCGGCGCAGAGGGCGGCGGCGAGGTGCGCGGCGTGCTGGCCGATCTCGAGGCCGACCTGGTCTCGCGGATGCGGCTGCGCGAAGTGCTCGCCGATCCCGCGCTGGCGTCCCAGCTGACACCGAGCATGTCGCTGCTCGAACAGCTGTTGCGCGACAAGGCGAATCTGTCCGGCGTCGCGCTGGCCAACGCCAAATCGCTCATCCGGCGCTACGTCGAACAGGTCGCCGAGGTGCTGCGCACCCAGGTGCAGCAGACCACCGCGGGCACCGTCGACCGCTCGGTGCCGCCGAAGCGCATCCTGCGCAATCTGGATGTGGACCGCACGATCTGGAAGAACCTCACCAACTGGAATCCGGACGACGAGCGGCTCTATGTGGACCGCCTGTTCTATCGGCAGACCGCCAAGCGCACCGTGCCCGCCCGGATGATCGTGGTGGTCGACCAGTCCGGTTCGATGGTGGACTCGATGGTGAACTGCACCATCCTCGCCTCGATCTTCGCCGGACTGCCCAAGGTCGACGTGCACCTGATCGCCTACGACACCCGCGCCATCGACCTGACGCCGTGGGTGCACGACCCGTTCGAGGTGCTGCTGCGCACCAACCTCGGCGGCGGCAACGACGGCCCCGTCGCCATGGCGATGGCCCAGCCGAAGATCGTCGACCCGACCAACACCGTGCTGGTGTGGATCTCGGACTTCTACGAGTTCGACCGCTCCCAGCCGCTGTACGAGAGCATGCAGGCCGTGCATCGCAATGGCGTGAAGCTCATCCCGGTCGGCTCGGTCAACAGCTCCGGGCACCAGAGCGTGAATCCCTGGTTCCGGGAACGCTTCAAGGCCATGGGCACGCCGGTGATCTCGGGCCGCATCCAGAAACTCGTGTTCGAACTCAAGAACTTTCTCGACTAGGAGACCTCAGACCATGACCGATACCACGCTGCGCGCCCCCGCCGAACTGAAGTACGCCGAGGAGCTGGACTGGCTGGAGTCGATCGACGACGGCCCCAAGCCCTTCGCCTGGCGGCTGAGCCCGAAGATGGTGCGGCTGTTCATCCTCGGTTCCGAGCGCTCCGACGGCCTGGACCGGCAGATCGACCAGAAGTGGTTCGGCGACCGCAGTTTCGTCGAGCGCAGCATCGTCACGCTGGCCTCCGACCGCGGGCTGCTGCTGATCGGCGATCCCGGCACCGGCAAGAGCTGGCTCGCCGAACTGCTCTCCGCGGCCATCAGCCGGAACTCCACGCTCGTGGTCCAGGGCACCGCGGGCACCACCGAGGATCACATCAAGTACTCCTGGAACATCTCCATGGTGATCGCCAAGGGGCAGTCCAGGGAATCGATGATCCCGTCGCCGATCATGACCGCGATGGAGCAGGGCGTGATCGGCCGCTTCGAGGAGCTGACCCGCTCCACCAGCGATGTGCAGGACGCGCTCATCTCGATCCTGTCCGAGAAGTACGTCTCCATCCCCGAACTCGACGACGACAACGTCGTGTTCGCCAAGCCGGGCTTCTCCATCATCGCCACCGCCAACAGCCGCGACCGCGGCGTGAACGACCTCTCCTCGGCGCTCAAGCGGCGCTTCAACTTCGTGCGCATCCCGGTGGTGACCAACAAGCGCAGCGAGGCCGAGATCGTGCGCTTCCGCACCGCGGAACTGTTGCGCAGGCACCAGATCGAGCTGGAGCTGCCGCCCACGCTGCTCGACATCCTGCTCGACAGCTTCGCCGATCTCCGCTCCGCGGCCGCCGCCGCGACCAGCGACGACGAGAAGCTGGAGTCCGCGCTGTCGACCGCCGAGCAGATCGGCGTGCTGGAGGACGCGATTCTGCACAGCCAGTTCTTCGGCGACCGCACGTTGCGGGCGGAGACGCTCGCGGGTTCGCTGGTCGGCTCGCTCGCCCGGCGGGCGCCGGAGGATCTGGCCATCCTCAACAAGTTCTGGCACGGCGTGGTCGAACCGCGCAGCAAGGACGCCGGCGGGGACTGGTCGGAGTTCCTGGAGGGCGGCCGGGCGGCGATCGCGAGGCTCTCGTGACCGGTCCGTTCGGCGCGCTGCGCGAGCAATTGGCCGAGGCCGCGACCCGATTCGCGGCCCAGCCCGGCGCGGTCGCGGAGATCTTGGCCGGCATCGTCGACGACGTCGACCGGGCGCTGGCGGTCGAGCTCGAGATCTTCCCGGTCTGCCATCATTCGCCCGCCTCGGGGCTGGCGATGGTGCGGCGACTGCACGAGAAGCGACCCAAGGTCGTCTATCTGGAACTCTGCGAGGACCTGCGGCCGATCCTGGACGAGCTGCGCAACTGCAAGCTGCCGGTGGCGGTGCAGGCGTGGGCCGGTGAACTCGACGGCTTCCCTACCACCTGGGCGCCGCTGTCGGTGGTCGCGCCGATCACCGAGGCGTGGGCGGAATACCAGGCGATCTCCTACGCGCTCGACACTCCCGGCGTCGAACTCGTGCTCGTCGATCGCTCCACCGACCACGTCTTCCAGTGGGCGCCGAACGGCGGCACGCCGGACGGTGACACACCCGCCGACAAAACGCCGGAGCCCACCGAGGACGGCGCGCTGCACGGCGACGCCGTCGGCATCGACATCGGTGATCTGCGACCGCATTTCGCCGAGCTGGAGGAGCACCTGCTGCACCACGGCAAGGTGCGGCACTGGTCGGAGTGGTGGGACCAGTACGTCGAACAACCGCTGGCGGGAGCCGATTACGACACCTACCGCCAGGTCATGGTGCTGATCGGCAGCCTGTTCCGCCGGCTGCGCCGCACCGGCGTCGAGGAGGACGAGAACCGCGAGCGCTACATGTGGACGCGGATGCGCGAACATCTCGAGGCGACCGGCGCCGACCCGGCCGACTGCCTCTACGTGTGCGGGGCGTTCCACGCGGCCAGCAGGGTCGAGCAGTTCGGCCTCCCCGCCGACGCCGCGCCCTACGAGATCACGCCGCGGTCGAAGACCACTTGGCAGTACGGGCTCATCCCGTCCAGCCACTCGGCCATCGAGGAGCAGTTCGGGCTCGCCTCGGGGTCGGTGTCGATCGCCGCGGCGACCTGGTCGAAGGGATTGCGGCGGGGCGGTGTGAAGCCGTTCCAGCTCGCGGGCCAGAAATCCGCGAGCAAGAAGACGAGCAAGCGCACGCCGCCCGTCGTGACCACCGCCGCGGTGGCCGACCAGCTGACGGGGTTCCTGTCCACGCCGCCGCGGTTGGACTCGCTCGACGAGGCCGAGCTGCTCGACTGGTCGGTGGACATCGTCAGGCTGGCCCGGCGCAACGGCTACCTGGCGAGCACCGCCGATGCGATCGCGGTGTTCGAGACCTCGATCCTGTTGGCGGGCATCCGCAATCGCGCCCGCCCGACGCCGTACGACTTCCAAGACGCGGCGATCACGTGCATCGAGAAGGACCACGTCCCGGGTCGCCGCGACGTGCGCAAGCTGTGCGAGATCCTGCTCGGCGGTGATCGCATCGGCCAGGTGGGCTACGCGGCCCTGCCGCCGCTCGCGCGCGACGTGCTCGATCGGCTGGCGCCGCTCGGCATCGACACCGGCAAGCGCACCGTGCAGCGGTCGCTGCTGGACCTGCGGGCCGACCCGCACCTGCGGCCGTGTTCGGATCTGCTGTGGATCCTGCGCAGGCTGCTGCCGTCGGACGCGGTGCGGCCGATCATGGGGTCGCGCACGCTCGGTGAGAGCTCCATCCAGGAAAGCTGGGATCTGGCGCTCGGCAAACACCAGCGGGCCCTGGTCGAGCTCGGCTACGAAGGCGTGACCATCGAGCAGGTGCTCGAGCAACGGCTGCGCATGGCGGTGTCCGCGGCCGACGCGACGGCCGCGGTAGCGCTGGCGACGGTGGAAGACGCGCTGCTGTACCTGAAGTCGCCGCGGCTGGCCGACGAACTCGGCCACCGCGCCGTCGAACTGCTCGCCGCCGAGCGATCGGTGGACGACGCACCCGAGGTGCTGCGCCGAATCCGGCTGCTGCTCAACTATTTCCGATCGACCGAGGACGGTCTCCCCGACTGGTGCGGCCGGTTCGTCACCGCGGGCTACGCCCACTACTGCACGCTGCTGCCGACCGCCTTCACCGACGAGAACACCGGCGTGCGACCGGTCGCCGCCATGCTGGGCTTCCTGTTCGGCATGGAGAACCTGGCCCTGTCGCTCGGCTGCGACCACACCCAGCTCGAGCTGGCGGTGTTGCAGTCGCATCCGGAGGCACCGGCGAAGGTGGCGCTGCTGTGGGCGACACGCCTGCAACTCGGTCTGCTCACGCTGCCGGAACTGCGCACCCGCTGCGACGACATGCTGGCCAACCCGCTCGTGGTCCCGGCATTCCCGCAGTATCTGAGCGGTTTCGTGCAGGCCATGGATCCGGTGCCGTCCTTGAAACCCTTTGTGGTGGAGCTGTTGTCGAAGGCGTTCGGCCGCCTGCCGGACAGCGTGCTGCTGCCCTGGCTGCCGAAGCTGATCACCACCCTGCGCGGCCAGGCCGGTGAACTGATTCCGGCGCTCACCAGGGAGGCGGGTCGCACCTTCCCGTCCGGTCTTGCGGCCGTGGACAGCTGGAGTCCGCCGTGGACGGGCACGCCGCAACCCGCGGCCGCGCCCGCTCTCGCGGCGGCGGGCGGACCGGTCACGGATCTGCTGTTCGCCCACCCTGCGGCCTGCGACGCGCTCGGCGCGCTGCTCGGCCACAGCGGCGAATGGCAGCGCCCGGCCGCGACCCCGCACACCGAGGTCGCGGCGCTCGTCACCCGGCATCCCGAAACAGCGGCGGCCCTGGCCACACTCGTCCCCACCGCGAGGCGCTGAGCCGCCCACGCCGCCGCGGACACCCGCTCTCCCGCCACGCCGGAGCCATCGGCGCGCGGGAGAGCGGGTGTCCGCAGACCCGAACCCGCCGAAAGATTCTCCACGGCGTCTTCCGGACCAAGAGCGACTCTGCGATCACGAGAGCGCGATGTCCGGTTTCTATGCTGTCAGGCATGTCGACAGATCTGGCGTTCCTCTGCTCTCACTGCGGTCAGGAACACGATGGCCTGCCATTCACCTATGGCACGGTCGCGCCCGCGTACTGGAACGAGGGCATGGAAGGCGGTTCGGGCAATGTCCTCGGCGACGACCAGTGCGTGATCGCCGACGAGCACTTCTTCCTCCGTGCCCGCCTGATCCTGCCGGTCCTGGACTCGGAGAAGGACTTCGAATGGGGCGTGTGGATTTCGCTGAGCAAGGCGAACTTCGCACGTGCGACGGAGTTGTGGACCAGTCCGGAGCGGGTACAGGAGCCACCGTATTTCGGCTGGCTCTCAACCGAGCTGTCCACATACGAACCGACGACCCTGAACTTGAAGACGAAGGTGCACAGCCAGCCCGTCGGTGTCCGCCCGACGGTCGAACTGGAACCCACCGACCACCCACTGGCCGTGGAACAGCGAACCGGCATCACCCTCGCCCGCGTACAAGCCATCGCCGAACTACTGCTGCACCCTCAGCAGTGACAACCGTCGTAGCCCCGACCAACTACACCACTTCGGCAAACACGCCGAAAACGAGCTGACCGATGACAACGAGTCGTCGGCGGCTTCCCCCAGCAACCAGACCTCGGCATGTGACACGACGCCGTCGGTGTACCTTCTGTAGCCATGTCAAAAGCCCTGTGCACCGGGTCTTTCGACCCGGTGACCAATGGCCATATCAACGTGTTCGAGCGGGCAGCAGCCCAGTTCGACGAGCTCGTGGTCACGGTCATGGTCAACACGAACAAGAAGACGATGTTCACCATCGACGAGCGCATCGAGATGCTGCGCGAGGTCACCGCCTCCATCGGCAACGTGCGGGTGGCGTCCTGGCAGGGGCTGCTGGTGGACTTCGCGCGCGAGCAGGGAATCACCGCGATTGTGAAGGGGCTGCGCTGCGGCGACTTCGACTACGAGCTGCCCATGGCACAGATGCACCGCACGCTCACCGGCGTGGACACGTTCTTCATTGCCAGCGACCCGACCTACGGGTTCCTGTCCAGCTCGTTGGCCAAGGAGGTCGCCGCGTCAGGTGGCGACCTGATCGACCTGCTGCCGGTGGCTGTGCACAGCCGGCTGCTGAAGCGACTGGCGGAAAAGTAGGTCTTGATCCTCTCTCGCACGGCCGATCTCGAGATGATCGCGGTTATCACCCACCAGCGCGCATAGTCTCCTCGACAGTGCAGGTGCGCCCGCTCTTCGGCATGAGACTGCGCTCGGTCGTGTGCACACACTTGTCGCCGATCTGCTGTACAGACCGCAGAGTGATCTGCCCGCCGCCGTGCAGGCAATTCTGCCCGACCTCCGATCAGATCTCGAACGGGTCCGACTGACTCTGCTCGCATTTCGCACCGGGCAGGCGCACGATACCCTTCGCAAGGTCCACTCCCGGCGGATCACCGGCGCTATCGAGCTGTTCACCACGCAACTGACGGCTTCGAATCTCCTGCTGCGTGTGCTGGCTCGACGGGGCAAACAATGCCTGTAACTCCCCGAAAAGGCCTGCGGCACCGCCGGTGCCGAACTTGCCTCGAGGGGCAACCCAGCCACGAACCTCAGCCAACACAAACAGTCGGTCAAGGGCCACAGCAAACACGACAATGCCAACGACCATCCACACCAACGGCATATCCACCCCTTACGTCCGTCGCCTCGACGGTACCCCTCGAGTGTCTAGGCCGGCTGGTCTAGCCGCTGTGCCATCTACGTTTCGGTCAGTGCGGCGCAGGCGGAGTCATACGACGGCAATCGCACGCTCATCGGAGGAAGCGGACGTTCGTGACCGCGCGATAGGCGGCATACGACGTGTTGTCGAGTACGGCCGGTTCGATCATAGGGCGGCCCTCCACAAGCGGCAGCAGGCACAGACGCTTCGGCGTGGTGGAATGTGCTGCACCGAAACGTATTTCGTTCACCGGTCGCAGTGGGCGACCGCGTTCGAACGTAAGGTGGGCGGGTGGACGGTACTGCATCGCTGGTCACCCAGTGGGAGTCGCGTTTCGACCTGTCATGGGACTCCTTCTGGGAGAGCCTGAGCGCGCCGTGGCAGCGGGCTGTGGCGGGCACCGCGTCAGAAGCCGCACCTGACGCCGCATCGATACTCGGTCGGCGACGGCTCACGACCGACCTCGAATGGGTCGGATATTTTCAGCCGATGACTTGTCTGCCGGCGGTGCGCGAGGCCCTGCTGTGGGATGAAAACGGCATGGATCTGGGACCGCTGACACGAACTGACGAGGGCGACGTTCGGTCGTGGGATCGACTCCTTCTGGGTGGGCCTGCGCGCGTAGATCTCGGGCAACTCAGTGGAGTTCCGGTGCGCCATCTGGTCCTGTCCGTGGTCGATGTCGAGACGTTCGATGCCCTCGGTGACGTGACGGGACTGAAGTCGCTGATTCTCGACCTGTACGGCGAATCTGTTTCGCTGCCACCGCTTCCTAACTTGACCGACCTGACGCTCTACTCGGATACGCATGTGGATCGCGACAGTATCCGGGTGAACCCGGGCTTGCGGATCCGCTCGAGCGATGAGCTGTTCTGTCCGCCGTTCGGGCCCGGCGATGTTGCTTGATGAGCGATCGAGCCCTGCTGCCGAGGCAGGATTTCCTTCCACCATTGATATTCGAACGCAAAGTCTCACCGTCGCTCAGCTGAGGCGTGATTCCGAGACAGGCGCCGAGTAAGGTTGGGCCCGGTCCGAAGGTTCACTGGCGGGTACCAAACCCCGCGCCACACCGGGACCCCGAGAGCCAGAGGGTTCACCGGTAGTTCCTCGGCCAGGGAGACGTCCACCGTGATGCTGCGCACCGGGGGTAACTCGGCGTCATCGGTGAGCAGATCCGCCACCATCGCCAAGCAGTCCCGCTCATCGAAGCCGGTCACACCAGCGTACGGACTGGTCCACCAGAGAGCTGATCCGCGCTCTCGATCGAATTCGATCCAAAACCGCCGCACCATGGGCATACGCGCCCTCCTCCATGGACACATACCGGCGAACGCTCGCACGATACCAATGTCCGTTCAGCGCTCACCACTCGATAATCGGCTACTTGCCGAGCGTTCTCTCAGTCCGATCTCGGGCTTCACCGTCGGTGACAAATAGGTTGGTCGGTCACAGCCGTCACGGCATCGGCTACGAGGCGTCACCCGAATATCAGTGGCCGACCTGTGGATTCGTAACGCTCCTACGGGTCGCCGGCCTTTTCCGATGCGCTTGCGTGGTCCGCGTTGAGAGCAGTCAGGGCTGCGTTGCCGCCTTCGGCTTCGAGCCGACGGAGTTCGTTGTGGCGCCGCACGCGCGTGCTGGTGAACTGGGGCGCTGCGGGAGCATCCTCGCCGCGGTTCTCCGGCCTCAGCACGATCTTCGACAGCCAGTACCGGTACTGCCAGGCACCACCGACAAGACCGGTGTCGGCGATCTTGTTCAGGTCGGCGTAGGTGAATTTCTTCTCTCCGGACAGGTATTCGTCGACGAGGGCGAGGTACATGTCGGTTCCGCTCTGGTGACTCAGCCACAGCCAGCGGGCGAGCAGGGGATCATTGTTCGTCGCCACGAGGTCATCGAGGATCTCGTGCTCCATTTTCGCGTGGTTGGCTCGGTCGATCGCCCACTGAAGCAGATCCTGGCGGCGCCGCCGCGCGCGTGCCGTACGCCGCGATGCGATGATCGCGAAGAGGATCCCGGCGATACCGACGGCGGTTCCGGCCATACCGGACACGGCAAGAAAGTCGTCCATACAGGCCCCTTCGAGAACTGTGCCGAGAGCGCCAGGCGATCGGCCATAGCGCTGTACCGCAACAGTACTGGGACCGCCCAGGCCGGTGCCGATCTCGCACCATGCCCACACCACGACTCCTTCCACCGGGGCCGCGACGATGTGGCAGCCGGACCCTCGTTGGTCCCGTCGACGATCAGGTCGCGGATGAACTCGGCGAGGGCGGCGAACACATGAAGACGAGGCGGCCGCCTGGTGTAGTGGTGTCGAGGGCTTCGCGCACCACCTCCGACGATCGGATCGAGGGTGTCGCCGTCGAGCACGACCGCATCAGGTCGGTCGGTCGTCGCGATCATAGCCGTGGCTGTCCGAGAAAGGTCTGACAGAATTTGTTGAACACCAACTGTTTTCGACGCATTTGTTGAACACCATGCTGGCGCGGTTCGTACAGTGCGGCCAAAGGGTATTTGGATCGGCCTCACAAACATGGTCCCGGATGCCGTCCGCCCGTCCCAGGGGGCGCGCCGCCGGGCTATCCCTCGTGTGTGCGCGCCCTTTGGACGGACTCGAGTATCGCAGAGAGGTCGGTGCCCTGGTGGAGGTAGCCGTCGAGAAGCTCGACGCATCGCGTGGTGCGCGTTTGGCTGCCTACAGTGCCGTCTCCACATCATTGGCGCTGTGCAGTGATCGCGAACTGCGCGACCTAGTGGATACGGCTGCGCCGATGGGTTCTGGCATCGGCGGGATTTCGGCGTTGCTGGAGGTCGACGGGACCCCGGTCTTCGTCAAGCGGCTGCCGCTGACCGATCTGGAAAGGCAGCCGGAGCACGTCCGGTCCACGGCGAACCTCTTCGGGCTACCTGTCTTCTGCCATCCCGGCCTCGGGGTCCCCGGAAGCCCGGGATGGGGGGCCTGGCGGGAGTTGGCCGTGCACACCATGACGACGAACTGGGTGCTCGCACAGGACCATGAGGGCTTTCCCTTGATGTACCACTGGCGGGTGCTGCCGCACACCGGGCAGGCGCTGCCCGAGGAACTGGCCGATGTGGAGAAAGTTGTCGCCTACTGGGGAGGCGGACCACAGGTGCGCCACCGGATCGAGGCGCTGCGGGACTCCTCGGCGAGCGTCGCACTGTTCCTGGAGTATATTCCGCAGAACCTGCACGACTGGCTGGACGTTCAGGTCAAAGCCGACGATGAGACCGCCGAGCAGGCATGCACCATGGTCACGAAGGAACTCGAAGCCGGAATCTCCTTCATGAACGCCCGCGGGCTCCTGCACTTCGATGGCCACTTCCAGAACATCCTCACCGACGGCAAGCGGCTGTTCTTCACCGACTACGGCCTCGCGATCTCCTCCCGGTTCGACCTGTCCAAGGAAGAGGTCGACTTCTTCGCCGACCACCAGACCTATGACCGCTGCTACACCCTCACCCACCTGGTGCAGTGGCTCGTCGTCGCCCTGTACGGGTACGAGCGGGACGAGTGCATCGCGTTCGTGCACGCCTGCGCACGAGGGGAACCTCCAACGGGAATTCCGCCGCAGATCGCGGCGATCCTCACCCGCCACGCACCGGTCGCCGCAGCAATGACGGACTACTACCGCGAGTTCCGTTTCGAGAGCAGACAGACCCCGTATCCCCTGGAGGCGATCCGCCGGATCGGCGGGCCGGACAGCTCGCTCACCATCTGATGGCCCCCGGGCGGCCGACAACAGGGCTGGATGCGGCAGGCCCTGGGTACTTTGATCCGCTTCTGCTGAACGGCCTGCCTACGGCCGAACGTACCGCGATGTCGATTCCCTCTGCCGAGGCAGTAGTGCTCGACGGAGCCGGACATATGACACACATCGACGCGCGCGAACAGTGGCGGTCGACCGTCGAACGCTTCCTGCACGAGGCGGACTCAGTCACTCCCCCGTCTGTGACTGAACGCTGACATCGAGGTGGGAACTCGCACCCAGCGGCGATCTAGACGCTCGCGAACACGCGAAACGTCAGACAAAAGGACAGTCTTTCAACGAACAGGGCAGTGCACAGTTCAGTGCCTGTCAGCTTCAGTGCAGTGCGCAGGTCAAGGTCGTTGTGCATCGGCTGAAGCCCAGTGGCGACGGCGTTTACTGAACGCTTCGGTGACAGATTCGCGCGCCGCGGCCCGCCGCGCGAATAGTTCAGTGCCCAGCTCACGGCGTCGGCGCACTGTCCTGTTCGACGCGATCGCATTGGTAGCGCAGGTATTCGGCGTAGGACAGCACCGTTCGGTAGTCGGCCGGGCGCAGGTCGACACCGAGCAGCGTGCTGGTCTGCACAGGGAGGTCGAGAATCTCGTCGGCCGAGATGTCGGAGAAGCGGGCCAAGCGGGCGAGTTCGCCGCTGTGTAGCTTGCGGTTTCCGCGTTCGAGTTCGGATACCGCGCCGCGTGGGATCGAGAGGGCCGCCGCGATGTCGTCCTGGGTCTTGCGTGCTTCGCGGCGCAGCGCCCGCAGGCGCGCACCGAATCTCTGCCATGCGGCGGCGTCAGCGCCGTGGCGTAATACAGCTGGTGAGTTGGTCATCGGTGCCCGCCTTGTCCCAGATCGGCAATCGGTCGGGTGTGCTGGTCGTGGTCGCGCAGCAGTCGCATCACGGTGGCCGGTGAGGGGTGCCGCGAGCCTGCCTTGTCCGATCGGCTGGCACGACGGATACACCCTCGGCATCGAGCAGATCCGCGCACACCCCGACTACCGCGGTGCCACGATCGTCCAGTTGGCCGAAGCCATCACCGAGACCGAGACGCTCACCCCACGCCTAACCGCCGCGCGCATTGTGGCGGTGGTGTGAGTGTTTGCGTGGTGGGGTGGCCTGGTCTCGCGGATCCGGTTCGTGGTCATCGGGGTGGTGGCCGCGGGCATGCTCGGTTTGGCCGGTTACGGGGCCGGGCTCGCGGATCATCTGAGTTCGGGCGGGATGTTCGACCCGACCTCGGAGTCCTCGGAAGCCGCGCGGCTGGCTGATACGGCGTTCGGGCGCAACCACGACGGTGATGTGCTCGTCCTCTACACCGCGCCCGAGGGGAAGACCGTCGACGATCCCGAGTTCTCGGCCAAGGTCGTCGAAAGCCTCAACGATCTGCCACGACGATACCCGGAGCAGATCTCAGGGATCATCGCCGCCTACTGGCGCACCGAAACCGGAAAAATCAGTGGCCCCCGGATCGCGACCGACGATCGCAGACACGCCTTCGCGGCCATCGCCCTGCACGGCGACGACGACACGTCGATGATCCGCAACTACCGGGCTGTCAAGGGCGCCTTCGACATCGCTGGCGTCGATGTGCAGGTGGGCGGGTTGCAGCCGGTTGCCGGCGCACTCAACGACACCATTGCCGAAGATATCCACCGGATGGAGCTGCTGGCCTTCCCCGTCGTCGGGCTGCTGTTGTTCTTCATCTTCGGCGGTCTCGTCGCCGCGTCGCTGCCGTTGGTCGTGGGCGGGCTGACGGTCTTCGGCGCCTTCGGCATCGTCAAGTTCCTCACCGAGTTCACCGAGGTCAACTCGTTTGTCTCCGCCGTTGTTTCGATGATCGGGTTCGGCCTTGCCATCGACTACGGACTGTTCATCGTCAGCCGGTTCCGCGAAGAACTCGCCGAAGGCTATGACACTCCTGCCGCCGTGCGGCGCACCGTGATGACCGCGGGCCGCACCGTTGTCTTCTCCGCGACGAAGATCGTCGCCAGCGTCGGCGGAATGCTGCTGTTCCCGCAAGGATTCCTGAAATCCTTCGCCTATGGCGCGATCGCGACGGTATCGATGGCGGCGCTGACCGCCATCACGATCCTGCCCGCGATGCTGGCGGTCCTCGGACCGCGGGTGGACATGCTGGGTATCAAGCGATTCCGCAAAACGAGGTCGGCTGAAGAGGTCGAGAACGGGTTCTGGGGACGCAGCACCCGCTGGGTCATGCGCCATCCGATCAAGGTCTTGGTCCCGCTCGTGCTCGGGCTCGTCTTGCTGATCCTGCCCATCGGCAACCTGGCATTCGGCGGACTCAGCGAGAAATACCTGCCACCGGACAATCCGACCCGTCTGGCCCAACAGGAATTCGACCAGCTCTTCCCGCTTCGCAAATCCGACCCGATCGAACTGATTTTCGTCTCCGAGGACACCAACGCCATTGGCGCGCTGTGGAAACAAGCAAACGCCGCACCCGGCCTGGCCGAAGCGTTCGGTGTGCCGGCCCGCTCGACCACACAGCCCGAGGTCTTCCGCACCACCGCCGTGCTCACCGACTCGAGCAACGCCGGGCCCGCCATCGATTACCTGCGTGACCTCCCCCAGCCCGAGTCCGTGCGCATGCTCGTCGGTGGTATGCCCGCCCTGCAGAAGGACAGTGTCGATACCCTGCTATCCCGGATACCGTGGATGGTCACCCTGGTCGTGCTTATCACGACGGTGCTGATGTTTCTGACTTTCGGATCACTGGTGCTGCCGATCAAGGCCGCACTGATGAGCGCGCTCGGCCTCGGTTCCACCCTCGGAATCCTGACTTGGATCTTCATCGACGGCCACGGCGCGACGCTGCTGAACTTCACCCCGCAACCGATCACTTCGCCGGTGCTGGTGGTCATCGTGGCCATCATCTACGGCCTGTCCACCGACTACGAGGTCTTCCTGCTCTCACGCATGGTCGAAGCCCGCGCGCAGGGGGCATCGACCACCGAGGCGGTGCGCATCGGCACCGCGCACACCGGGCGCATCATCACCGCCGCCGCGTTGATCCTGCTCGTGGTTGTCGGCGCATTCGCGTTCTCGGATCTGGTGATGATGCAGTACATCGCCGTCGGCATGATCGCGGCCCTGATTATCGATGCCACGGTCCTGCGCATGCTGCTGGTCCCAGCGACCATGAAACTGCTCGGCGACGACTGCTGGTGGGCGCCAGAATGGATGAAACGCATTCAACAGAAAGCCGGGCTCGGCGAACCTGTCCTCGACGACGCGCACCCTCGTAACGCCAACCCGGTGGATCTGATCCGCACGACACCGGTCACCGATCCGGTCACCACACAGCTGCCCGCGGTGTTCGGTCCCGACCCCGCGCCGTCGCAACGGCGGGTGTCACGACTGCGGCGACCACGCCCGCCCCGAGCCATCTCAACCGACACTGAACCGCCCACCACGCCGATCCATCGATAAATGCCATACGCACGCCCATACCGCTGGGCGCGCTATGGGCGGATCGGTCAGCGCGGTACTGCGGTGGTGAGTTGTGGGCCGTAACCGTTGATTACCAAGCAGGTGGCCGTGCCCTTGCGGGTCCAGCGGGTCTGGTCCGGGTAAGGACGAGGTTGCGAAGCTGATCGAGCATGGTGCTGTTGGTCAGGATCGCTATCGTGGCGTCCATACAGAGGCGTTCGGACTGTTGAAAGGCCTGTGCGGTGCCGGGCCATGGTCCGGACAGGCGTACCTCGGTGATCACCTCCGCATAGTGCGGTTCGTTGCAGGGGACCAGGGTTACGTGGGTGACCCTGGCATCGGCGGGGGTGTTCGTGAGGCAGTCGTCGGTCACCCACTCGAAACCTGCGGGATCGACTTCTTCGCCTGCCAGGAACAACGGCCGGACCGTAAACCCCTGCCGCTAGCCGAAATTGGTGCGGAACCACCCCAACAGATCCGCTTCCGACTTCACGCCCTCGTCCGGATCGTCCTTGGCCAGGGCGCACACATCGACCATGAGCCGGAATTCGTCGTGCACCGCCAGCAGGCAGGGGCGCGCGCCGAACGTGGCGTTCTCGTCGGTGTAGCAGAAGAAGCGGCCGACGGGGCCGGATGCCTTGCGCCACACGTCGTCCGCGCCGGAGCCACCGCACGCGCGTCCCGACACCTGCCCCAGCCCGGCTTGATATCCGAAGGTCATCGTCCGGTGGTCAGGGAAACCGAAGAACGTGGGAGCGGGGTCGCCGCGGTGGGTGGCGCAGTGGATCGCCGCTTCCGCCGTGCTACCCGCGGGCAAGTCCATGTGCTTGCAGGTCGAGGGTCCGAAATCGCCGGTCAGGTGATCGAGGACGCGCCGATCGGCGGCGGTGAAGAAGTCCGGGTCGACCGTCTTCTCCTGCGGCAGGAAATGGTAGAGATGGTGCGACGCAACGTAATCGCGCGTCGGCTGGTCACTCGGGTCCGCCCAGATGTAGATACCCAGCGAGAGCTGGTCCTCGTCGGCCACGGCGAGCACCGGTTTGGGCGTCGCCGGGTCGTCGACGCGGCTGGTCAGGCATGCGTCCCGCCCCGCGGGCTTGCCGTCCACCACGAGGGGGCCGTCGTCGCCCGGCGGATCGTTCGGACAGTTCGTGGCGTCGTATGCCTCGACGACGAAATGCCGGTAGTAGTCCCGCAGGCCGTCGAGGGTTCGGAATCGGAAGAGGCGGGCGGCGGGGGCGTCCGTCCGGTCGTTGGCGTCGCAGGACACGATCGCCGTGGTGTCGGCGGCAGGCTCGCGGTGCACGCAGTTGGTGCGCTTGTAGCCGATCAGGCCCGCGCTGGCCACCAGCTCCACATCCGCCGGGTTCAAGGCGGCGCGGTCGGGAACCGCGGTGCCGTCGGCGGGCCTGCCCGAGGCCATCCAGGCGACGAGAACCGTTGCCGCCGCGAGTATCACGGCGGCGATCAGCGCCGGGACGGCCAACCGGCGCGCCGTCCGCCGCAAGTTCCGCTTCGGCGGCCCGAGCGACCGCGCACCGCCGTCTTCGGCGAGCGGCCGGATTCGCGGCCCGTCTCCGGCTGTAGCGCCCTGCGGCACAACGGCTTCCGCGCTCGTGACGGTGTCATCGCCGATGGCCGCTTCCTGAGTCGGGAGCACCGGCAGTGCCGCCTCCGCCTCGCCCCGCAGCGCCTCCTGCGCGGCGGCCGCGAACTCCCCCGCGCTGGCATACCGTGCGTCGGGGTCCTTCGCCAGCGCCCTGGCGATCACGGTGTCCATGGCCGACGGGATCTCCGGACGGAGCGTGCTCGGCCGCGGCGGCGGCTCGTTCATGTGCGCCCGCATGATCTCGCCGTCGGTCTCGGCCGGGAAGGGTCTGGCGCCGGTGAGGCATTCGTAGAGCACGCAGCCGAGGGCGTAGATGTCGGCGGACTGGGTCACCACGCGCGAGGTGAACCGCTCCGGCGACATGTAATGGAACGAACCGATCGCCGAACCGTCGGCGGTCAGGCCCTCGGCGGTGCTGGAGTGCGCGATGCCGAAGTCGACGAGATAGGCGAAGCCGTCGGGCGTGGTCAGGATGTTGTCGGGCTTGATGTCACGGTGCACCAGCTCGTCACCGTGCGCGGCGTCGAGAGCGGCGGCCACCTGCTTGATCAGTTCGACCGCGACGGCCGGTTCCAGCGGCGCGTGTTGCCGCAGTACCGCGCGCAGGTTCTCGCCTTCGACAAGGCGCATGTCGATGAAGAGGTGCCCGTCGATCTCGCCGTAGTCGTGGATCGGGATGACGTGCGGTTCCTTGAGCCGGGCCGCGGCGTGCGATTCGCGCCGGAACCGTTCGCGGTAGACGGGGTCTTCGGCGAGCCGCTCGGGCAGCACCTTGATCGCGACGACGCGATCCTTGCCGGTGTCGTAGGCCTCGAACACCTCGCCCATGCCGCCGCGACCGATCAGCCGGACCAGCCGGTACGGCCCGAATTCCGATCCGACCTCGAGTCTGCGCTGGTTCGTCATATCGATCCTCCGTGACGCGCATCGCTCCCGGACGGCGGCGCGGCCCCGTGCCGCGCGAGCCGTGGATCAGCCGCCGAACACCGCACACCCGTGGCCGACGTGCACGCCGGTGCCGACGGACACCGCGTAGTCGGCGGTGATGACGTCGTCGGGCGCCTGCACCACGCTGATCGTGTGCCTGCCCGGCGTCGCGGGCACCCACTTCAGCAGCGCGACCCCGCCGGTCGGCCGCACCGTGGCGAGCGGAATACCGTTGTCGTAGAAGTACACCGGCGAGACGGCGTCGGTGAGGAATGCCTCGATCGTGTAGCTACAGCCGGTGCCGAAATTGGTCGCGAGGCCGTAGCCGAGGTCGGGCAGAACACCGACTCCGGTCGCCGTGGCGCCCGCCGAGGGCGCGGCGGCCACGGCGATCGCGGCGGCGCCCGCACAGGCGCTCGCCATCACGGTGGCGCGAATCGGCCGCCGACGAGTATCGCGGTCAACGATCATCCTGTACCCCTTCCGGGACGCCGGCCCCTTCCGATGGTATCGCTCCGACACCGGCGGATTGCGCCATCCGCCTATCATGGTGGCCGTTCGCTCCGGCGAGCGCGCCGCGGCGCTGCGGTCAGTCGGTGGGGCCGCCCGCCACGTAGATGACCTGCCCGGAAACGAATCCGGCGCCCTCGCCGACCAGGAAGGAGACCGTGTTGGCGATGTCCTCCGGCTTGCCGGTGCGTCCGACCGGGATCTGCTTGGCGGCCGCCTCGCGGAACTGCTCGAAGGTCACGCCGAGCCGCTCGGCGGTGGCGGCGGTCATATCGGTCTCGATGAAGCCGGGGGCGATGGCGTTGACCGTCACGCCGAACTTGCCGAGCTCGATGGCCAGTGTCTTGGTGAAGCCCTGCATGCCTGCCTTCGCCGCGGAGTAGTTGGCCTGGCCGCGGTTGCCGAGCGCGGAGGTGCTCGACAGGTTGACGATGCGCCCCCACTTGGCCTCGGTCATGTACTTCTGCGCGGCGCGGCTCATCAGGAACGAGCCGCGCAGGTGCACGCTCAGCACCGAGTCCCAGTCGGCGACGCTCATCTTGAACAGCAGGTTGTCGCGGGTGATGCCCGCGTTGTTCACCAGCACCGTCGGCGCGCCGAGTTCGTCGGCGACACGCTGCACGGCGGCTCCGACGGACTGTTCGTCGGACACGTCGACGCCGACCGCGAGCGCCTTGCCACCCGCGGCCTCGATCTCCTCGACCACGGGCTTGCAGGCGGCCTCGTCCAGATCGAGGACCGCGACCGCGAACCCGTCCGCGGCGAGCTTGCGTGCGGTGGCGGCGCCGATGCCGCGGGCCGAACC
The DNA here is from genome assembly GCF_057708605.1 of Nocardia sp. bgisy118. Classification (NCBI taxonomy): domain Bacteria; kingdom Bacillati; phylum Actinomycetota; class Actinomycetes; order Mycobacteriales; family Nocardiaceae; genus Nocardia; species Nocardia sp. bgisy118. The sequence continues at coordinate 212,708 of NZ_JBYISM010000004.1, forward strand.
GGTGACGATGGCCGTGCGAGAAGTCGGGGCGCTCATGGTTCTCCTGACTGTCGAGGGTGGTCCCGATTCGAGGGGACATCCATAAAATACAACTCGACCACTGCGTCTCCAATGAAATGGCGGCGGCTGTACGATTCACGTGGTGACCACTTCCTCGCGGCCCACCGCCACCCGCTCCCCCGGACGCCCGGCTTCGGCCACCCGCGAGCAGGTCATCGAACTCGCCCGCCGTGCTTTCCTGGCCGGTGAACGCGTCGACGTGCAGGCGATCGCCGCCGAGCTAGGGCTCAGCCGCGCCTCGGTCTACCGCTGGTACGGGTCGCGGGACGGTCTGCTCGGCGCCATGCTGCTCCAGGAATACGAGCAGATGATCGCGCGCGCCGACGCCAAGCGGCGGACCAGTGGCGCGGAGCGCATCCTCGAGGTGCTCGACCGCGTCGCCCGCTGGGAGGCGGTGAACGAGCCCTTCCGGCGCTACTTCGAGAACGAACCGATCTCGGGCCTGCGCATCCTCACCGCCAGCGACGGACCGGTCCAGCCGCGCGCGGTCGCGGCCGTCACCGAACTCATCGCCCGGGTCGAGGAGGAGGACGGCTACCGCCCACTCCTGGAACGAGAGCTGTTGGCGTACACGCTGGTTCGTTTGGGCGAGGCGTTCCTCTACACCGACACCGCCGCGGGCATCCGCAACGACGTGGACCGGCTGCGCGAGGTGCAGTCGGTGCTGCTCGGTCTCACCGAGCAATCCGGCGCCCCCGCCTGATCCGCGCCCGCGACACCGACCCGAACCCACGCGGGTGGGCCGTCCGCCATGCCGCGGAGCGACAGTGGCGCTGTGCGGCGTCGAAATGGTCTGTGGGCCCGTGAAAAGCCCGAGCCGGGCCGGGCGCGGTGTGGCAATCTACAACCCGACATCCGCACCCACGATCTTCGGGAGCCGACGATGGCACTTCGCAAGTGGCCCACCGCTTTCGGCGCGGTCGACTACGATCGGCTGCCGGCCGCGCTGGATCAGCTGGCGCGCGCGCACGCGCGCAGGGCGCTGGCCAGCACCGATTCGCACGAACCGCTCGCGCTGATCGATCAGGCCGTCTCGATCGGCGCGTGCGCCGAGGCGCTGCTCAAGGCCGTCCTCGCCGCGATCGACATCCACCTCGTGCGCGGGCAGTCGGCGGGCATCGAGACGACGCTGACGCTGGCGGGGCTGCCGGAGCATCCGGACCGGCCGCTGCCCGACATGTGGACCGTGGGCGCGATCGAGGCCGCGCAGGTGCTGAACCGCGCCACACCCGCCGACGTTCGCCTACCGGAGGAGCTGCTCGCGCGGATCGTCACGGTGCGCGACTCCGCCGTTCACATGGGCTTCGTGGACCGCGCCGAGAGCGAGCGGGCCCTCGCCGATCTGGTCGTTCTCGTCGATCGGGTGCTGTCGATTCGCCGTGGGCTCGGCCAGGACGCCGACTGGGCCGCCTTCTGGTCGCCGAAGCATCTCGAGCGAGCCGACACGATCCGGTGCGAGCGCATCGCACCGGTCGTCGAGCTGATCGAACTCAGCGAGGACAACCTCCCGCTCCTGCTCGACGCGGCCGTCGCCGACGCCGACCCGCTCGAGGTCATGGCGCCGGTGCCAGGTCCGCCCGGCTGGACCGAACAGCGGAAGCAGGCATTCCTCGCCTTTCACCGTGACCGCGCGCTGCACCCCACCTGCCCGAACGAACGCACCTTCGTCATCACGGCCGGGGGGCGGGTCGTCGGCGCGGCGCGGCTCGAACCGCACGGCGAGGAGGTCGAGGCGGGCGTGTGGATCGGCCGTTCGCATCGCGGCCAGGGCGTCGGCGGTCGGGTCGTAGCTCGGTTGCGCGAGCTCGCCGCCGGAACCGGCGCTCACCGCCTCACCGCCGTCACCACGCCGGACAACGCCGCGGCGCGGCGGCTCATCCACACCGGATTCGGCGCGCGGCCGCGCGTCGAGGGCGACGCGGTCACCGGCGCCGCGGAGTTGCGCTGACCTTCGCCGATCGACCTCAGTCGCCGCGTAGCTGGTCGAGCAGCACCGAGACGTGACTGTGCGACGGGTCCTTCGCCGCGGTCACCAGGGTGACGGGATGCTCGGCCGCCAGCTCGCGCAGCTCCTGGAGACCGCGCCGCTGCGGTTCGCCGGACAGTTCGGCCTCGTAACGCCGGGCGAACTCGGCGAAGTCGGCGGCGGAGTCGTGGTGGAACCAGGTGCGCAGCTCGTTCGAGGGAGTGATCTCCTTGTCCCACAGGTCGATTCGGGCCCGCTCTTTGCTGATGCCGCGCGGCCACAGCCGGTCGACCAGCACGCGGCGGCCGTCGTCGTCGCTCGGGTCCTCGTAGATCCGCTTGGTCCGGAACTCACTCACGTTCGCGTCCTTCCGCTGTGCCATCCGGTTCACTCCACGACGAGCACGATCAGTCTGCGCGGCCCGTGTACTCCGGGCGCCACGGCGTCGGCGGTCGCCGACGGGCCGCTGACCAGGATGGTCGAGCGGCGCGGGTCGAGCCGGTCCATGACCTCCGGCAGCGACGGCTGGATCTGTTCGGCTCGCACCACGCAGACGTGACAGTCGGGCGCCAGGGTCGAGGGACGGCGGCTCTGCCCTTCGCCGCCGTCGAGCACGAGGACGCCGATATCGGCGGCCGCGGCCGCGCAGGTGGTGACCACCGCGTCGACCTGTTCCGTCTCGCTCGCCGTCGCCAGCGGACTGTCGGGAACGATGCGGTGCCCTTCCGCGGCCGCCCACCGAGCCAGCCATTCACCGGGTAATCCGTCGGGGGCGATCACCGAGCGCGCGCCGTGCTCACGCAGCGCGCCGTCCACCCGGTCCGGGATGGCCGCGGCGGTGATTCGGCGCAGCTGCGCACCGTGCTGTGCCAATCGCTCGGCGAGCAGATCGACCAGCTCGGCCAGGTCGCCGCGCTCGGGGCCGGAGCCCGGGCGGGCGGTGGCGTGCGGCACCGGTACCACCCGTTCGTCATCGGGTAGCTCGACCAGCGCGTCCCTGATCCTGCGCAGCAGATCCTCGCGAGAATTCACGTGCGCCACCATCCGCTCGTGTTCGCCCAATGTCCCACTCCCCCAGCGGTTTCCACCATCTCACCGGCTCTTTCCGGATAGGCGTCGCGATAGTACCGCACGGAAGGGACCACCGCTCAGACTCCGGCTTCCACGGTTTGCCCGCCGCGATGCGCGATCGCGCCGAGAATCAACCCGCTGTCGTCGGCGTCGACGCGCACCGCATCACCCGGGCCGAGCTTGCCGTCCAGCAGCAGGCGAGACAGCTTGTTGTCGAGCTCTTTCTGCACCGTGCGGCGCAGCGGGCGGGCCCCGTACTCGGGCTGGTAGCCGTGCTCGGCGAGCCAGTCCACGGCGGGATCGGTGATGTCGAGGTCGATGTCCTGTGCGTGCAGCAGGCGGCGGGTGCCGTCCAGCACCAGATCCACGATGTTGCGCAGTTCCTGCCGGTCGAGACGGTGGAACACGATGGTCTCGTCGATCCGGTTGAGGAACTCGGGGCGGAAGTGCGCGCTCAGCCGATCCATCAGCTGCGGTGTGATCGCGTCGACATCGCCTTCGGGCGCGGAGAGGATCAGGTCGGAGCCGATGTTGCTGGTGTTGATGACGGCCCGCGCCTCCGCGGTCGGATCGCGGCTGTATTCGTCGAGCGTCGGCGTCTCGCTTTTCGCCGGTCGGCCGGTGGGGGCGGGCTTCGCGCCGGACAGCAGCACGTGGGCCGCCGGACTGTCGGTGAGGGAGGCGATACCGAGCAGGACGTGCTCGGGTCCGATATAGCTGCTGCCCGCTTCGGCCGCGCGGCGCTGAGCCGCCCGCAGGGCGAGCTTGGCGGCCGGGCTCAGGGTCACCGGCTCGTCGGCCTCCTCGGCGGGTTCGCCGGTGTCGCTGACGTCCCGCATCTGGTTGGCAACCTTGTCGGGGTCGTGGCCGAGTTCGGCGATGATGCTGCGACCGGGTTCCGCCTCGGTGGCCGCGTACAACAGATTCTCGGGGGTGACCTCGTGATTGCCCCAGTCCCGGGCCGTCTCGCGCGCGGTGGCGATCAGCAGTTTGGCGTTGTCGGTCATCAGCCGCCCGAGACCGGTGCGCTGCACGGGTGGCTGGGACATCATCCCCGAGCCGAAGAACCGCTGGAAGATGTCGTCGAACGAACTGATCGAACTGGGCCAACCCTCGGTCATGTCCACCTCGCTGCGTCGCGGCGCACGCTGTGCGCCAACGGGATAACGGACGGCGCCGGACGAGACGGCACCCCACTGGACTGCTCACGGTTCGCGCTCGTTCACATCGCGTCGCTGACGCCGGTGCGACCACGGGAAATCGAGCGCGCGCTCCCTGGCAACGTACCGCCGTTTCACAGGGGCTGGCAACCGCGCGGTTCGTGATCAAGTCGATACGGGCTAATCGGCCGCTACGTGCCGGGCGGACCTATCCTGCTGGCATGGCGACCGGCACCGGGCCTGTTCCGCCGCGGCCGGGCGACGGCCGTGATCGAGTGGTACCCATGTGCCGCACCCTCGCCGAACTCGACGCCTCGGTCGCCGATTGCTTCGCCTGCCCGCGCCTGGTGGCATGGCGGGAGCGGGTGGCGCGCGAGAAGCGCGCCGCCTTCCGCGACGAAACCTATTGGGGCCGACCGGTTCCCGGCTTCGGTCCGGACGACGCCCGGCTGCTGATCATCGGCCTCGCGCCCGCGGCGCACGGCGGAAATCGCACCGGGCGCATGTTCACCGGCGACCGCAGCGGGGACGTGCTCTACGCCGCCATGCACGCCGTCGGCCTCGCCAACCAGCCGACCTCGGTGCGCCGCGACGACGGGCTCGAGCTGCTCGGCGCCCGGGTCACCGCGCCCGTGCACTGCGCGCCGCCGGACAACAAACCGGCTCCCGACGAACGCGATCGGTGCCGCGGCTGGCTCGACCTCGAGCTCGGACTGCTGGCGCCGACGGTGCGTGCGGTCGTTGTGCTCGGCGCGTTCGGGTGGCAGGCGGCGCTGCCCGCGCTCGCCGAGGCAGGCTGGGTGGTGCCGCGCCCGCGCCCGAAGTTCGGCCACGGCGTGCGCTACACGCTGGCGCCCGCTGTCGCGAACCGCGCGGAACTGGAACTGTTCGGCTGCTACCACGTCAGCCAGCAGAACACTTTCACCGGACGATTGACCCCGGCGATGCTGGAGCAGGTGCTCGCCGAGGCGGCGACGGCCGCGGGACTGCACCCGCACCGGCCGCACTGAGATCGCCGACCCGGAAGGTCAGTTCACGCCGGGCGATTCCCGCGGCGGTGCAGGGTGAGCTGGAGCTCGAGGAGCAGTCGGTCGGCGGGGTCCGTCAGGCCGATGCCGGTGATGGACTCCGCGCGGCGCAGGCGGTAGCGCAGCGTGTTCGGGTGTACCCGCAGCGCGGCGGCCGCGCGGCGCACGTCGCCGTGCTCGCGCAGATAGCCCTCGACGCTCTCGCCGAGTTGCGAGCCGTGGTCGCGGTCGTAGTCGAACAGGGCACGCACGCGGGGGTCGCGCAGATCGTCGCGGGTGGCGAGCAGATCGAGGATCTCCCCGAGCAACACGGCGGTGCGGGATTCGGCGAGGGTGGTCACCCGGCCGCGCGGAAAGGTGGCGGCGGTGCTGTCCAGCACCCGATCGACCTCGGCGCGGGCGGCGGCCACCTCGGTGAGGTCGGCGACGGGAATGGCGATGCCCGCGCGCAGGACCGCGCCGCGGCCGGCCTCCAGCTGGTCGACCAGCTGCCGGGTCCACGCGATGACCGACGGCGCGGACCGGTATCCGGGCAGCAGCACATAGACGCGGTCGCCGAGCACGGTCGCGATCGAGTCGGGACGAAACGAACTCGCGTGCAACCGGATCACGCTGCCCAGCGCCGAATGCCGTTCCCTCGCGGGCGCATGCACGGCGAATCCGACGACGGCCGCAGGCCCGTGCACGGGGACGCGCAGCGCGCCCGCCACGGACGGTATGTCGACACCGGCGCCGTGCGCACCGAAAAGCCTTTGGAGCAGCAATGTTTCGGTGGACGGCGCGTCCAGGGCGCGCGCGATGATGCGGGCGGCGATGGCGGCGGCTCCGCACAGCACCTCCGCGGCGTCCGGCTTGAACGGCCGGTCACCCTGTTGCAACCAGATCGAGCCGAGTGTGCGCGACCCGCCGTCGACGGCCGTCGCGTGGATGCCGACGACCAAGCGGCGCTTGATGTTCAGCTCCCCGTGCGCGGGCAGGTCGATCACCTCGTCGCTGCGGCGCAGCCGGTCGAACACGCCCCAGTCGTGCAGCACCCGCAGGTAGTCGCGCGGGCCCTCGCGGCCGAGGATCGACAGGATGCGCAGTTCGTCGGCCGAGTCGTCGGAGGCCGAATAGGCGAGCACGTGCGAATGCGGGTCCTCGATGGAGACCATGCCGCCCGCGTTCTGCGCGACGATCTGGGCCAGCCCGAACAGGTCGGTGTCGGTGGTGAGCGGGTCGTCGGCGGGCCCGCCGCCGGCTGCCCGGTCGAGCACGCGGCGGACCTGCGCCAGCACCGCGTCCCAGCGCGCCTTGTGGTGCACCACGACCACCGCGACTCGCGACCGGCGGGCGGCGCCGCGCACCGAAGCCGACTCGGCGGTCGATTTGAGCAGCACTACGCGCGGGCGCTGCTCGGGCGGGCGCGCGGCCAGCTCCCCCAGCCAGCGCCGCACCGCCGACTCCCGCACACCCACCAGCAACGCCATGTCCGCCGGCGTCGCGGGCGTCTCGCCGAGATCGTCGCTGTCCAGCAGCGCCACCGAGCCGATCCCGACCGCGTCGCCGTCGGGCGCCTCGACCAGATCGATGACGGTGCTGTCGAGCGCGTCGAGCAGTTCGCGCAGCGGCACGCCCGCCCGCCGGCCCGGTTCCTCGGTGACCACGCTCACACCTTTCGTTCCGCTCGGCTTCGGCCGATCGGACAACAACTCGGTTCCATCTTTGTCCTATCGGCCGATCCTGCGCCGGGCTTTCCCGGAGTTGACTGCGCTGACCAGCTCCGACCAGGCAGGAGGATCCATGGACGCCATCGCGACCACGCCCACGCCCGTCAACGAACCGGTCGGCAGCTTCGCCCCCGGTACACCCGAACGGGAGCGGCTGCGCGCCGAACTGGCCCGGCTCACGGCGACACCGACCGAGGTGCACCACGTCATCGGCGGCCGACACCGCCGCACGGCGGGCCCGATCGTCGAGGTGGTGCAGCCGCATCGGCACGCCTCGGTACTCGGCACCGTCACGTTCGCCGAGCACCGCGATGTGCAGGACGCCATCGAGGCCGCCACCGCGGCCGCGCCGGGTTGGCGCGCGCTGTCGTTCGAGGACCGGGCGGCGGTATTCCTGCGCGCCGCCGCTCTGCTCGCCGGGCCGTGGCGCGAAACCCTCGCCGCCGCGACGATGCTCGGCCAATCCAAGACGGCGTACCAGGCCGAGATCGACACACCGTGCGAGCTGGTGGACTTCTGGCGCTTCAACGTGCATTTCGCGCGCCAGATCCTGGCCGAGCAGCCGATCTCCACGCCGGGCGTCTGGAACCGGCTGGAATACCGTCCGCTGGAGGGCTTCGTCTACGCGATCACCCCGTTCAACTTCACCGCCATCGCGGGCAACCTGCCCACCGCGCCCGCGCTGATGGGCAATACCGTGCTGTGGAAGCCCGCGCCGACGCAGGCGGTGGCCGCGTACTGGACCATGAAGCTGCTGGAGGCGGCCGGGTTGCCGCCCGGCGTGATCAACCTGGTGCACGGGGCGGGCCCCGAGGTCTCGGAGGTGGCGCTGGCCGACGCGCGCCTGGCCGGTGTGCATTTCACCGGATCCACCGCGACCTTCCGGCACCTGTGGCGCACCGTCGCGACGAATCTCGAGCGCTACCAAGGATATCCGCGCCTGGTCGGCGAGACCGGCGGCAAGGACTTCGTGCTCGCGCACAGCTCCGCCGATCCGGACGTGCTCACCACGGCCCTGATCCGCGGCGCGTTCGACTATCAGGGCCAGAAGTGCTCGGCCGCCTCGCGCGCGTTCGTCCCCGCCTCGGTGTGGGCGAGGATGGGCGTCGATTGCATCGACAAGGTCGGCGCGCTGACCTACGGCGACGTTACCGATTTCGGCAATTTCGGCGGCGCGCTCATCGATCGGCGCGCCTTCGACAAGAACGCCGACGCCATCGCCCGCGCGAAGGCGACGCCGGGGCTGACCATCGCCGCGGGCGGCCGAACCGACGACAGCGTGGGCTATTTCGTCGATCCAACCGTGCTGCTCGGCGACGATCCGGCCGACGAGGCGTTCCGCACCGAGTACTTCGGACCGATCCTGGCCGTGCACGTCTACGACGACTCGGCGCCCGGATCCTTCGACGCGGCAATGGAACTCGTCGACCGCGGGACGGCCTACGGCCTCACCGGCTCGATCGTCGCCGACGACCGCGCGGCCGTCGCCGCGGCCACCGACCGGCTGCGCTTCGCGGCGGGCAATTTCTACGTCAACGACAAACCCACCGGCGCGGTGGTCGGCCAGCAACCGTTCGGCGGCGCCCGCGCGTCGGGCACCGACGACAAGGCGGGATCACCGCAGAACCTGCTGCGCTGGACCTCTGCTCGCACCATCAAGGAGACCTTCGTGCCGCCCACCGAGCACCGTTATCCGCACCAGGCACCGACGCCCGGCACCGAGACGGAGGTGCAGTGATGCCCGCCGGACTGCTACGGCCCGCGCTGCTCGCGGCCGCTCGCTCGCCGCGGTTGGAGCGCGGCGTCACGCGGATGCGCGCCACCCGCTCGCTGGTCGATCGTTTCGTGGCCGGGTCGACCGAACCGCAAGCCATCGCCGCGGCCGAAGCGCTCCGGAGCTCCGGCCGGTTCGTCACCATCGACTACCTGGGCGAGGACACCACCGACCCGGCCCAGGCGCGCAACACCGTGGCACACTATCGCGAACTGTTCGCGGCGCTCGCTGAGGCGTTCGCCGCCGCAGAGCCGGGAACCGTTCGGCCGCTGGAGGTTTCGCTGAAGCTCTCGGCGCTCGGTCAGTCCCTGCCGCACGACGGCCACCGGATCGCCCTCGACCACGCCCGCGAGATCTGCGCCGCCGCCGACGCGGCGGGCGTCGCGGTCACCGTCGACGCCGAGGACCACACCACCACCGATTCGACGCTGGCGATCGTGCGGGACCTGCGCGCGGACTTTCCCGGCACCGGCACCGTGCTACAGGCGTACCTGCGGCGCACCGAGGCCGACTGCCGCGAGTTCGCGGGGCCGGGTTCGCGGATCCGGCTGTGCAAGGGCGCGTACCGGGAGCCGGAGTCGGTGGCGTATCAGTCGGCCGCCGAGGTGGACGCCGCCTACCTGCGGTGCCTGCGCATCCTGATGGACGGCGCGGGTTATCCGATGGTGGCCACCCACGACCCGGCGATGATCGAGGCCGCGCAGCGCTACGCCGACGAGGTCGACCGTAAGGCGGACGAGTTCGAGTTCCAGATGCTCTACGGCATCCGCGACGTCGAGCAGCGCCGCCTCGCCGAGGACCGGCGCCAGGTGCGCGTCTATCTGCCCTACGGCGACCAGTGGTACGGCTACTTCATGCGCAGGCTCGCCGAACGGCCCGCCAACCTGGCGTTCTTCCTGCGCGCGCTGGCTCCGGCCAACCGGCGCTGAGCCCGCCGCGCCCCGCCCGGCGTTGTCCGATCGGCCAAGCCTGGTCGAACATTATTTATCCAACTCACCGATCACACCGCGTTCGTGGTCCGATTAGCTGACAGCCACCAGTGTGATCCGCGTTACGGCGCACGCCCCGCGACCCGAGGCGTGCCGAGCCGAACGCAGCGGAGAAAGGAAGCCGCATGTCCCTCGCGGAGTTGCGCCACCAGATGTTGCGCCGCAAGCCCCTCGTCGAAGTCGAGGACGAGACGCCCACCGACGAACGGTTGGCCAAACACCTCGGCGTGTGGCAGCTCACCGCGATCGGCGTCGGCGGCATCATCGGCGCGGGCATCTTCACCCTCGCGGGCAGCGTCGCCAACAAGACCACCGGTCCGGCCGTGCTGCTGTCCTTCCTGGTGGCGGGCCTGGCCAGCGCGGCGGCGGCGCTGTGTTACGCGGAATTCGCCGGCATGGTGCCCAAGGCCGGATCGGCCTACACCTACGGCTACGTCTCGCTCGGCGAGTTCGTCGGCTGGTTCATCGGCTGGGATCTGCTGCTGGAGTACATCGCCGTCGCGGCGGTCGTCGCGATCGGCGTCTCCGGATACTTCGGATTCCTGCTCGATCAGGTGGGCATCACGCTGCCGGATTGGATGCTCGGCGCCTCCGGGACCGGCGAAGGCCACGTGGTCGACGTGTTCGCGATGGTGTTCTGCCTCGGCACGGCGTGGGTGCTGTCCCGCGGCATCCGCAGCGTCGGCCGGTTCGAGACGGTGGCCGTCGGCATCAAGGTCGCCCTCGTGCTGCTGATCATCGTGCTCGGCGTCTTCCAGATCGACAGCGCGAACTACACCCCCTACTTCCCCTACGGCACGGGCGCGGTGATGACCGGCGCGGCCACCGTGTTCTTCGCGGTGTTCGGCTACGACGCCATGAGCACCGCGGCCGAGGAGTCGGTCGACGGCAAGAAGCACCTGCCCAAGGCGATCCTCTACTCGCTGGCCATCGCGATGGTGCTGTACGTGCTGGCCACCCTGGTGCTCACCGGCATGCAGAAGTACACCGAAATCGATCCGGAGAGCGGCTTTTCCACCGCCTTCGAGTCCGTCGGCATGCCAGGCATCGCCAACGTCATCGCGGTCGGCGCCATCGTCGGCATCATCACGGTGGTGCTCACCTTCATGCTCGGGGTGACCCGGGTGTGGTACTCGATGAGCCGCGACGGCCTGCTGCCCGAATGGTTCGCCAAGACCCATCCGGAGCGCAAAGTGCCGACCCGCGTGACGTGGATCGTCGGCGTCGGCTCGGCCGTCTTCGCCGGACTGCTGCCGATCGACCTGGTCGCCGAGCTCACCAACATCGGCATCCTCAGCGCGTTCGTGGTGGTCTGTGTGGCCGTGCTGGTCTTCCGCTACACCCGGCCCGAGGTGCCGCGCACCTTCCGGCTGCCGTTCATGCCGGTCGTCCCGATCGTCGGCGTGGTGTTCTCGGTGTGGCTGATCCTGTCGCTGCCGTGGGAGACCTGGGTGCGCTTCGGGGTCTGGCTGGTGATCGGCCTGGTGATCTATTTCGGGTACTCGCGCACCCACTCCAAGCTCCAGCAGACCGGTCCCGCCGCGCCGCCGCCGGCCGGCGAGCACGCTCGGGCGTAGCCTGCCCGTCCGAGGCGAGCCTGCCGCGCGCGGGTCATCCGAGCAGATGCGGCGGGGTCACGGCCGGAGGCGCTTTGCGCACGAAGTCCCGCCGCAGCGCGTGATACGGCTCGCCAGGAGCGAAGAAGTTGCGGTGCATCCTGGCCAGCTCCGCGCCGCGATAGGCGTCCAACGGTTTGGTCATCTCGTCGGCGGCGCGGCGTTGCTTCTTCGCCACAAGGCGCTGCGCCAGCTCCGCGCCGCCCGCCAGACGCGCCGCCTCTCGCCGTGTCGAGTCCGAGAAGGTCTCGGCATCGCCGGGTACGACGCGGTCCACCAGACCGAGTGCCGCGGCCGCACCGGCTCCCACCGGGAGCGCCTCCCGCATCAGGCGCTCGGCCTCGGTCGCGCCGACGCGCCGGGGCAACAGATAGGTCCAGTACTCCGAGCCGTGCAGGCCCATCAGCCGATAGTGCGGGTTCAACACCACCGACTCTCGGCACCACACTTCGTCCGCGGCCAATGCCAGCATCACGCCGCCCGCCGCCGCGTTGCCCGCCAGCGCCGAGATCACGACCTTGTCCGTGGTGGTGAGGATCGCCTCCACCACGTCGTTCATCGCGGTGATATTGAGCCAGGATTCGACCGCCGGGTCGTCGGCCGCCTCGATGACGTTCAGGTGGATGCCGTTGGAGAAGAGGTCGCGCGGCGAGCCGAGCACGAGCACGTCGATCGGTCGCGCACAGGCCTGCCGGTAGGCCGACAGCAGCGCGCGGCACTGGCGGGCGCTCATCGCGCCGCCGGGAAAGGAGAACTCGAGGTAGCCGACGGCACTGTCCTCCCAGTAGCGCAGCTCGGACCAGGTGTCCCGGATCGTGGCCGCCGCGGGTGACACGGGCACTTCCCTGATTGACGCGGGCAACCCGGAACCGAGCGCGTCGGTCGCGGGCCGCTTGAACGTCGGCGGGCCGCCTGCCTCCCGGCGCGGACGTAGCTGCGGCACCCACACCGCGCCGTCGACGGTCGCCAGGCAGATCGCGCAGGCACGGGTGGCGATGATCGTGCCGGGACGGCCACGCAGCCGATCCTCGTGATGGCCACCGTGCAGGTAGAACTCCTGGCCGCACAGCTCGTCCAGGACGCCCGGTTGCGAATCGGCGGCGCGTAACTTCCGCAGCACGACCGTCGTGTCGTCGGAAGCCCAGTCGATCCGGCGGTATCGCTGATCGTGATAGGGCCGAAGCCGTCCCCTGGCATCGGACCGGACGCGGCCCAGCGGCTCCGGCTGGAAACGGCCGCCTGCGAACCGGGCGAGCGCGAGCAGCACGGCCCGCACCGCGGCATCGGCGACGTCGGTGCGATAGAGCTCGCTCTTGCCGCAGGCGGCGACGGTGAACGGCACCGAAGCCCAGATCGGTCCCGCGTCGAACTCCGCCACCGCCTGAAGCACTGTCACAGCCCACTCGCGTTCGCCGTCGTGAATTGCCCAATCGAGAGAGGAGGGCCCGCGGTCACCGATGGGTCCCGGGTGCACGATCAGGACGGTGTGCGCGGACCAGATGTCCTCGGGGATCGCGGTGGTGAGCATCGGCGCCAGGATCAATTCCGGCTGGAAGGCCGCCACCCCCGCCCGCAACAATTCGTCGCCGAGCGCCAATTCGACGCCGACGTGGTGGTCGCGGGCACGCAGTTCGGCGTGGACGCGCTGGGTGAGACTATTGAATGCATTGGCCACCAACAGAATTCGCAAGACACCCTCCATCGCATGTAGAGAGCTTTACGTCTTCCCCGGAAAACACTCGGTGCGAAATTCGCACGGCACTCGTCGAGGTACTTCCCGGACCACCGCCACCATTTCTCGGACACGAACGACAATCCAAAAGCGCAAGCCATTATCACTCGAGTCGATTCGACCGGCCCGCAATTCCGCGATTCGACCTCCCGACCGGCGTGGGTTCGGCACCGCACGCGGTCCCGAACCCGCGACAGTTCACTCCCCGCGGCTCCACCGGCCCGGCGCGAGCGTGAGCAGCGCGAGCCCCACGCCCAAAACCGCCAGGCCGCACCACGATACGAGCGGAAGACGCTCGCCGACGATCACCACGCCGAGTATCGCGGCGACGGCGGGCTCGGCGAGGGTCAGCGTGGTGGCCACCTCCACCGGCGTGTGCCGCAGACCGTATCCGAAGAGCCGGTAGGCCAGGAATGTGGTGAAGAAGGCCAGATGCATCCGATCGACGATTGTTCGGACGATCGGGCTCGGAATCGAATCCAATTCGCTAAGATGGGGTCGATGACCAGCAAGGATTCAGCCGACTCCCCGCCGCGGGCCTCCTCGAGTCGCAGTCGCGCGCCGGTCCCCCTCGACGACGTCGACCGCGTCCTGCTGGACCACCTGGCGCGCGACGGCCGGATCACCAACAACGCGCTCGCCGCGGCGGCCGGTATCGCGCCGTCGACCTGCCTGGGGCGGGTGCGGGCGCTGGTGGAGCGCGGCGTGATCCGCGGCTTCCACGCCGATATCGACCCGGCCGCCCTCGGGCGCGGCTTGCAGGCGATGATCGCGGTACGGCTGCAAGGGAATTCGCGCCAGCGCCTCGCCGAGTTCGGCAATCGGCTCGCGGCGCTGCCCGAAGTGCTCAATGTGTATTTCATCGCGGGCGCTGACGACTATCTGATCCACGTCGCCACCGAGAACACCGACGAGCTGCGGGGTTTCGTGCTGGAGCACCTGAGCGCCAACCCGGCGGTGTCCTCGACGGAGACGATCCTCATCTTCGAGCACCTACGTCCGCAGACACCGGTGCCCGGGCATTGAGCGCGGCCGCGCCCCGCACGGTGCGCGGCGTTCGGACCTCACGCGGCGACGAGCCGCTCCGCGGTGTAACCGTGTGCGGCGGCGACGGATTCGGACAGCAGCATCCCCTCGTGGGTGCTCAGCCCCGCGGCCAGGCCGGAATCGGCGGCCGCCGCGGCGCGCCAGCCGTGCTCGGCCACCGCGATGACGTAAGGGAGGGTGGCATTGGTGAGCGCCACCGTGGAGGTGTTCGGCACCGCGCCCGGCATGTTCGCGACGCAGTAGAACACCGAATCGTGCACCCGGTAGGTGGGGTCGGCGTGGGTGGTCGGACGGGAATCGGCGAAGCAGCCGCCCTGGTCGATGGCGATGTCGACCAGCACCGATCCCGGCTTCAACTGCTCGACGAGGTCGTGCGACACCAGTTCGGGCGCCTTCGCGCCCGGCACCAGCACCGCGCCGATCACCAGATCCGCTTCGCGCACCAGATTCTCGACCTCGAGCGCATTGGAGACGACGGTGCGCACGTGCCCGCGGTACTGCTCGTCGACCTCGCGCAACCGGCCGATGTTCACATCCAGCACGGTGACCTCAGCGCGCATCCCGACCGCGACGGCGATCGCGTTGCGACCCGCCACTCCCGCGCCGAGCACCACGACCTTCGCGGGCCGCACCCCGGGCACCCCGCCCATCAGAACGCCGCGGCCGCCCTCGCTGCGCATCAGGTGGTACGCGCCCGCTTGCGGCGCGAGCCTGCCCGCGACCTCGCTCATCGGCGCCAGCAGCGGCAGGCTGCCGTCCCGGCCGGTCACCGTCTCGTAGGCGAGGGCGGTGACACCGGAGGCCAGCAGCGCGTCGGTGCACTCCCTTGACGCGGCCAGGTGCAGATAGGTGAACAGCACCTGCCCGGCGCGCATCCGCGAATACTCCTCGGCCACCGGCTCTTTCACCTTCAACACCAGATCCGCGGCGGCCCAGACCTCGTCGGCCGTCGGCAGCACGCGCGCGCCGACGTATCCATAGGCCGCGTCCTCGAACGCCGATCCGGCGCCCGCCCCGGCCTCGAGGAACACTTCGTGTCCGCGAGCGACAAGTTCACGCACACCGGCGGGTGTGCACGCCACCCGGTACTCGTGATTCTTGACCTCGCGGGGGATCCCGATTTTCATCAGCACTCCTGTCGTCTCGTCGGCTTTCGAGTCAGAGCGAATCCCTATTGATGGGGATCGCGACAGGTCTCAGTATGAAAATTCTGCGAGATCAGATCCAGATATCCGAAGATAATTCTCAGATTGGGTCGTATATATACGTGATCGACGAGACGGTCGGTCACCGCGGCCGTCCGGTCGAATCATCTTCGACCGGTTCGGACCGGGCGCGGGCGCGGAGGCCGCGCCCACACCGGCTACACCGAGACCCGGTCCTCTTCCGGCGCCCCCGCGATCCCGCGCGAGTCCGGCGCACTGAGCCGGACCACATCGGCCGACCGGTCGTCGGGCTGCTCGTTGGCGCGCAGTTCGGCCTCGACGCGGACCCGGTAGGTCTCGATCTCGCGCTCGACTCGCTCACCGCCCCAGCCCAGGTACGGGGCCACCAGCCGCGCGACCTCGGCCGCGACCAGGACCCCGCGGTCGCCGGTCTCCACCGACAGGTGGGTGCGGCGGGTGAGGATGTCGTCGAGGTGCAGGGCGCCCTCGTGGGTCACCGCGTAGACGATCTCGGCCCGCAGGTACCGGGAATTGCCCAGCGGGGCGCCGAGTTCCGGCTGCGCGGCGACGATCTCACGCAGTTCCGCCACGGCGCTGCCGTACCGGCCGAGCAGGTGCTCCACGGTCGCGAGGTCGACGCCGAACTCGTCGGCCAACCGGGCGCGGGAGAGCGAGAGCTCACGGTATCCGTTGGCGCCGACCAGCGGCACCCGCTCGGTGCACGACCGGGCCACCCGCCCTGGCAGATCCGCGACGGCGGCGTCGATGGCGTCCTTGGCCATCACGCGGTAGGTGGTGTACTTGCCGCCCGCGACGATCACCAGGCCGGGTACCGGCGTCGCCACGGTGTGCTCACGCGAGAGCGCGCTGGTCTGCTCGGAGGCGCCCGCGAGCAGGGGCCGCAGCCCGGCGTAGACGCCGACGATGTCGTCGTGGTCGATCGGCTGTTCCAGCAGCCGATTCACCTGGGCGAGAATGTAATCGATGTCGGCGCGGGTGGCGGCGGGGTGGGCCAGGTCGTGGTCCCATTCGGTGTCGGTGGTGCCGATGACCCAGTGGTCCTCGCTCCACGGGCACGGGATCACGAACAGCAGGCTCTTCTCGGTCTCGGTGATCAGGCCGGTCGCCGAGTCGATCCGGTCGCGCGGGACGACGATGTGCACGCCCTTGGAGGTGCGGATCCGGAAATCGCTCGTCCCGCCGAGCATCTCCTGGATCTCGTCGGTCCACGGACCGGCCGCGTTCACCGTGCGCTTGGCGCGAACGGGAATGTGCCTGCCGCTCTCCAGGTCGTGCACGAGCGCGCCGACGATCCGGCCGTCCTCGCGCAGGAAGTCGACGACCCTGGCGCTGGAGGCGACGAGCGCGCCGTGGCTCGCGGCGGTGCGCGCCAGCATCATGGTGTGGCGCGCGTCGTCGAGCTGGCCCTCGTAGAAGCTCACGCCGCCGCGCACCGTGCCGCGCTTGGCCCCGGGGAAGCGGGCCAGCGTGGCCCGCCTGCCCAGATGCCGATGATGCTGCGGCACACCACGTCCCGCGCCGAGCACGTCGTACACGCCGACGCCTGCGCCCACCCAGGCCCGGTCGAGGCCGGGGCGTTCCAGCGGGTAGACGAACTCCACCGGCTTGGCCAGATGTGGCGCCAGGGTCTCCAGGATCAGCGAACGCTCCCGCAGCGCCTCGAAGACCAGGGCGAAGTTGAGCTGCTTGAGGTAGCGCAGGCCGCCGTGGACCAGCTTCGACGACCGGCTCGAGGTGCCGGAGGCGTAGTCGCGCGCCTCCACCAGGCCGACGCTGAGGCCGCGGGTCACCGCGTCGAGCGCCGCGCCAGCGCCGACCACGCCCGCGCCGATGACCAGCACGTCCAGTTCGGTGCTCGCCATGGCGTCCAGGGCGCGGCTACGCTCGGCCGGGCTCATCGCGACCGGTGAAGTGAGAGAACGGTCGACCATGTCGGTCTCCTTCTGTGTTCGAAAAGTGGTGCGCGCGTGCGCAAGTGGTCGGTGAGTGGTGCCGCTCATCGCGTCGGCGCCCAGTCGAGGGTGCGGCCGATGGCCTTCTGCCAGCCCTCGTATCCGGCGGCCCGCTGTTCCTCGGTCCACTCCGGTCGCCAGCGCGCGGATTCGCGCCAGTTCTGTCGCAATTCGTCGGTGCCGCCCCAGAATCCGACGGCGAGGCCCGCGGCGTAGGCGGCGCCGAGCGCGGTGGTCTCCGACACCACCGGACGGCTCACCGGCACGCCGAGCACGTCGGCCTGGATCTGCATGCAGAGGTTGTTGGCGGTGACTCCGCCGTCCACCTTGAGGACCTCCAGCGCCACCCCGGAGTCCTTGAACATCGCGTCGGCGACGTCGCGGGTCTGGTAGCAGATCGCCTCGAGGGTGGCCCGCGCGATGTGCGCGTTGGTGGCGTACCTGGTCAGCCCGACGATCGCGCCGCGTGCGTCGGAGCGCCAGTGCGGCGCGAACAGTCCGGAGAACGCCGGGACGAAGTACACGCCGCCGTTGTCGGCGACCTCGCCCGCCAAAGTCTCGCTCTGCGAGGCGCCCTGGATGATGCCGAGCTGGTCGCGCAGCCACTGCACCGCCGAGCCGGTGACAGCGATGGAGCCCTCCAGCGCGTACACCGGGTCCTGTCCGGCGAACTGATAGCAGACCGTGGTGAGCAGCCCGTTCTTCGACCGCACCGGCGTGCCCCCGGTGTTGAGCAGGAGGAAATTGCCGGTGCCGTAGGTGTTCTTGGCCTCGCCCGCGGACAGGCACACCTGCCCGATCATCGCCGCCTGCTGATCGCCGACGGCCGCCGCGACCGGAACCTCGCCTGCCAGTGGGCCGCGCGCGGTGGCGCGACCGTAGCCCTCGGGCACGGCGGAGGGCCGGATGGTCGGCAGCATCGCGCGCGGAATGTCGAACAGGGCCAGCAGTTCGTCGTCCCAGTCCAGGGTTTCCAGGTCCATCAGCATGGTGCGGCTGGCATTGGTCACGTCGGTGACGTGCACGCCGCCGTGCACGCCGCCGGTCAGATTCCACAGCAGCCAGGAGTCGATGGTGCCGAACAGCGCCTCGCCGTGCTCGGCCGCGGCGCGCAGGCCGTCGACGTTCTCCAGCAGCCAGCGGATCTTGCCGCCCGCGAAGTAGGTGGCGGGCGGCAGCCCGGTGCGCTGCCGGATCAGTTCGCCCGCACGGGATTCCAGCTCGGCGGCGATCCGGTCGGTGCGGGTGTCCTGCCAGACGATGGCGTTGTGGTACGGCCGTCCGGTGCGCCGGTCCCAGACAACGGTGGTCTCACGCTGGTTGGTCACGCCGATCGCGGCCAGGTCGGCGGCGCGCAGGCCGTGCGAGTTCAGCGCCGTCTGGATGACGGCCGAGGTGCGCTCCCAGATCTCGACCGGGTTGTGCTCGACCCAGCCGGGACGCGGCAGGATCTGCTCGTGTTCGAGCTGGTGCTGGGCGACGACGGCGCCCGCGTGGTCGAAGACCATGAAGCGGGTGCTCGTGGTGCCCTGGTCGACCGCACCGATGAGGTCTGGCATGCGTCTCTCCATTTGTCCGTTGCCCGGCGCGCGTGGCAGCCGGTGCGCCATGCCGAAGGTAGGCAGGGGGCAGTGCCGCGACAACGGGGCACGTTCGACATTGTCGAACGTTGCTGATCCTCGGCTGTAGAGTCGACTCCGTGCCGGGACCGATCCAGTCCATCGAACGCGCCGCCGCCATCCTGCGCGTGGTGGCCGAGGCGCCCTTCGGCGTCGGCGTCGGCGAGCTCGCCGGCGCGCTCGGCCTGCCCAAGGCGACGGCGCACGGCCTGCTGCGCACCTTGCAACGCGTCGGCTACATCGAGCAGGACGACAGCACCGGCAAGTACCTGATCGGCGCCACTGCGCTCGGGCTCGCCGACGCCCGGCTCGACACCAACGTGTTGCGCTCCTACGCGATGAACTGGGCCGACACCCTGGCCGCGCGCTCCGGCGAATCGGTGCGGATCGGAGCCCTGCGGGGCGAGGGCGTGTCGGTCGTGCACCACGTGTTCCGGCCCGACGGCACCGAGCAGACCCTCCGCGTCGGCATCGAACTTCCCCTGCACGCGACCGCACTCGGCAAGGTGCTGCTCGCCTACACGCCCGGCCTGACCGAACGCGTCGCGGGCGCGCCGCTGCCCGCCTACACCCGGCGCACCGTGACGACGCCGCGCGCGGTGCAGGCCGAGATCGCGCGGGTGCGCGCCCAGGGCTATGCCGAGGACGTCGCCGAGTTCGCCTTCGAGCGTGCCTCGGTGGCGGCGCCGCTGCGCGACGCGGGTGGGCGCGTGGTGGGCGCGCTCGGCGTGGTGGGGGCCGTCGACCGGATCACCGATCCCGGCGTCCGGCCCCGGCTCGTCGAGCTGGTGCGCACCACCGCGGGCGCCGTCTCCCGCGATCTGAGCGCCGAACGGCCGCGGGTGGGCCGATGAGCGAACGCAGTGAGCGAACCATGTGCCAGCGCGCATCGCGCATGCCGGAGCCGAGCGCCAGCGAGGCGCGGGCATGAACGTCGAACGCGGCCGCGGCCGCTATGTGATGGCCATCGACCAGGGCACCACCTCCAGCCGGTCGATCCTGTACGACGCGGCGGGACAACTGGTTTCGATCGCCCAGCGCGAGCATCGGCAGCTGTATCCGGCAGCCGGACGGGTCGAGCACGACGCCGCCGAGATCCGCCGCCACGTCGCGACACTGGTCGACCGGGTCATCGCCAAGGCGGGCGTGGCCGCCGACCAAGTGGTGGCGATCGGCATCGCCAACCAGCGCGAGACCACCGTGCTGTGGGACCGCGAGACCGGCGCACCGATCGGCAACGCGATCGTCTGGCAGGACACCCGCACCGAGGAACTCGTCGCCCGGCTCGCCCGCCGCCCCGAGGCCGAGGAGGTGATCCGGCGCTGCGGCCTGCCGCTGCTGAGTTACTTTGCGGCGCCGCGCATCCGGTGGCTGCTGGACCGGGACGAGCGGCTGCGGGAACGCGCCGAGCGTGGCGCGGTGCTGTTCGGCACGATGGACAGCTGGCTGATCTGGAACCTCACCGGCGGTCCGCGCGGCGGCGTGCACGTCACCGATGTGACCAACGCCGGGCGCACCATGCTGATGAACCTCGGCACCCTGGATTGGGACGACCGGCTGCTCGACTTCTTCGACATCCCGCGCGCGATGCTGCCCGACATACGGTCCAACGCCGAGGTGTACGGCCGCACCGCCGCGGGCATCCCGATCGCGGCCGCGCTCGGCGATCAGCAGGCGGCCCTGTTCGGCCAGACCTGTTTCGCGGCGGGCGAGGCCAAATGCACTTACGGCACCGGCAGTTTCCTGCTCACCAACACCGGCACGACGCCGGTGCGCTCCACCCACGGACTGCTCACCACGGTGGCGTTCCAGATCGGCGGCGAACCCGCCCGGTACGCGCTGGAGGGTTCGATGGCCGCCACCGGGACGCTGGTGCAATGGTTGCGCGACCGGCTCGGGCTCATCGAGGCCGCACCCGAAATCGAAACTCTCGCAAGCACCGTCGAGGACAATGGTGGCTGCTACGTGGTGCCCGCCTTCTCCGGCCTGTTCGCGCCGCGCTGGCGGTCCGAGGCGCGCGGAGTGATCGCCGGGCTCACTTCCTACATCACCAAGGGGCATCTCGCCCGCGCGGTGCTCGAGGCCACCGCGTGGCAGACACGGGAGGTGGTCGACGCGATGAACGCCGACACCGGCTACGCGCTCGCCGAACTGCGCGTCGACGGTGGCATGACCTCCAACAACCTGCTCATGCAACAGATCTCGGACGCGCTCGGGGTGCCGGTGGAACGGCCGCTGTTCTCCGAGACGGTCTCGCTCGGCGCTGCCTACGCCGCGGGCCTCGCGGTCGGCCTGTGGCCCGATATGACTGGGCTGCGCCGCAATCGGAGCACCGCGAGCCGGTGGCTGCCGACGATGCCGGAGCAGCGCAGGGAGCGGGAGTACCGCCGCTGGTCTCGTGCCGCCGAGCTCACCTACAACTGGAACGAGCCCGGCGAGGCGTGATTCGCGCGCGTGGCGCGACGGCGCGTCGGCGAGCCGTTCGCCGCGCCGACGCTACGGTGCTGGAAGCAAAAGCTCGAATTCGTCCGGTACACCGCGTCGCCGCGTCGGCGCCCACCGAGGAGGGGCATCTTGCTCACGGTCGTCCAGATACTCGCTGTGCTCGCGGCGCTGCTGCACGGCTATGTCTTCGTGCTCGAATCGCTGCGATTCGCCGAGCCGAAGGTCTACGCGGCAACGTTCCACGTCGAGCGTGACGACTTGGCGGCCGTCCAGCCCTGGGCCTTCAACCAGGGCTGGTACAACCTGTTCCTCGCGATCGGCACGTTGATCGGCGCGCTGCTGCTGCCCACGCTTCCGCAGGCGGGTTGGGCGCTGCTGCTGATCGGTTGCGGGTCGATGATCGCCGCCGCGGGCGTCTTGGTGGCGACCGATCGGCGTTTCGTCAAGGCCGCCTTCATCCAGGGCACACTGCCCGCCCTCACGCTGCTCGCGGGCCTGATGTCCCAGATCTGAGCGCGGGGAGGGTCGCTCGCGCGGCCCTCCCCCGCGGACGACTCGTTACGGGTTCAGGTACACCGGCAGGCGGTGGTGACCGTTGGAGATGAAGCTGGGCACCGTGCCGAGTTCCTCCGGCTCGGCGGCCAGCCGCATGTTCGGGAACCGCGCGAAGATCGCGGGCAGCGAAACGGCGGCCTCCATGCGCGCCAGCGGAGCCCCGAGGCAGTGGTGGGCACCGTAGCCGAAAGCGAGGTGATCCTTGTTGGCGCGGTGGACGTCGAATTCGCCTGCGGTGTCGCCGTGCACCTTCGAGTCGCGATTGGCGGCCACGTAGGACGCCAGGATCGGCTCGCCCTTCGCGATGCGGCCGCCGCCGTCGAGTTCGATGTCGTCGACCGCGTAGCGCAGCGGCAGGTGCGCGACCGGAGCCTCGAACCGCAGCGCCTCCTCGATCAGATCGGACCACGCGGCCCGCTCCTCGATCAACTCGGCGCGCTGCTCGGGATGGGTCAGCAGCGCGTGAATTGCCTGGTCCAGCAGGTTCACCGTGGTCTCGTGGCCCGCGCTGATCACCAGCAGCAGGGTGTCGATCAACTCCTGATCGGTGAGCTGGGCGCCGTCCTCCTCGTCGTGGTGCGAGATGAGCAGGCTGGTCATGTCGTCGCCGGGATGCTCGCGCCGGTAGGCGACGAGCTCGCCGAGGATGCGGTACATCTCCATGTAGTTGGCCTGCGACTGCTCGGGGGTGAGCGAGGTGTCGAAGATGCCGTCCACACAGGTGCGCAGTCCCGCGTTCAGCGACTCCGGCACACCCATCAGCTCCGAGATCACCTGGATCGGCAGCGGATACGCGAAGCCCTCGCGCAGATCCACCGGCTCCCCGGCCGGGGCGGCGGCGAGTTCGTCGAGCAGGGCCGCGGTGATCGCCTCGATGCGCGGGCGCATGGCCTCGGTGCGGCGGTGCGTGAACGCGGGCGCCACCAGCTTGCGTAGTCGCCGGTGGTCGGTGCCGTAGGCGGTGAACATGTTGTTGACCGCCACCCACAGGAACAGCGGCCAGTCCTGCGGAATCTCGCCGTTGATGAACGCGGGCCAGTGCTGGCGCGCGTCCTTGGACACTCGAGGATCGACCAGCAGCTGCTTCAACAGTTCGGCATCGGTCACCGACCACGCACGCACACCGCCCGGCAGCTCGACGAGAACGACCGGTCCGCGTTCACGCAGGCGCGCGGACTCACCCTGAATATCGGCACCGGTGGGGTCGAGGACAAGGGGCTGACTGTCCATCGGGGCACTCTCCTTTAATACAGGTTCAGCGGGGGGGATTTCGGGAAGGTGACCGGAAGGGACACCAGAGCTCGATGGAAAGGCCCGGGCCGCCAGGTCAATTGATCGACGGGCACCGCGAGCCGCAACTCGGGCAGTGCGTCGAGCAGCTGATCGATGGCGTCCTGCGCGATCAGGTACGCTGCCGACTTCGCCGGGCAGGCGTGCGGGCCTGCGCTCCACGCCAGATGCGAACGGTTGTCGGTGTAGTCGCCCGCATCGATCGCCGGATCGTTGTTGCAGGCCGACATGCTGATGACCACGGGCTGATGCGCGGGCAGCCAGGCGCCGTCGATCAGGATGGGCTGCTTCGGGTACGAGACGCAGTAGTTCGCCATCGGCGGGTCGGTGAACAGCACCTCGTCCAGCGCGTCGCGGGTGGACAGGCTGCCGCCCAACAGGTTTCCGGCGAACCGGTCGTCGGTGAGCATGAGCAGCAGCGTGTTCACGATCAGGTTCTGTTCCGGCTCGATGCCCGCGCCGTACAGGGTGACCAGCTGGTGGATCATCTCCACGTCGTCCAGTCCGGCCCCGTGCCCGATCAGCCGGGAGACGATGTCGTCGCCCGGCTCCTTGCGCTTGCGGGTGGTCAGCTCGAGCAGCGCGTCGGTGAGCATCGCGTTGCCCTTGTCGGCGTTCACGCCCTCGAAGATGGCCGCCATGCCGGTGGCCACCTGCTGGCCGATATCGGATGGGCAACCGAGCATCTCGTTGAGCACGGCGAAGGCGAGCGGGAAGGCGTACTGACTGATCAGATCGGCCGCGCCGTCCTGGCAGAAGGCGTTGATCAGCGGGACCGCGACCCGCTCGATGGTCGCGTGCATGGCGTGCAGGTCGACCTCGGCGACCGCGGCGAGGTTGGCCTGCCGGTAGCGCAGGTGCTCGAGGCCCGCGCTGCGCAAAGCGTTGGGCCGCCATTCCAGCATCGGCAGGATCGGGCACTCGCCCGGCACGTTCTGCTGCCAGGTGCGCGGGTCGGCCGGAAAGTGCTCCGGATCGTTGAGGATTCGTAGCGCGGTGTGATAGCCGATCACCAGGGTGGCGGGCACGCCGGGCGACAGTTCGACCGGCACCAGCGAACCGTACTGGCGGCGCATCTGCCGATAGGCGCGGTGCGGGTCGGCGGCGAACTCCTCGGTGTAGAGCGGCACTCGCGGACCGTTGGTGTCGATCGGCGAGCCGTGCGGGACGGGGCAGACACCGGCGGGCGGCGCGTGCGGTGGCGTTGTCAAAGTCGGGACTCCAAACGGTGGAACAAGAATTCGACGAGCGTGATCAGCGATTGCAGGCACGTGCCGCGATGTCGTGCGTCCAGCATCGTCAGCGGCGTGCCCTCGGTGAGGTCCAGCGCGTCGCGGACCTCCTCCAGCGGATACTGCTTGGCGCCCTCGAACTGATTGACCGCCACCGAATACGGCACGCCGCGCTCCTCCAGCACCGAGAGCACCTCGTCGGCCTTCTCGATGCGCCGGGTGTCGACCAGCACCAGCGCGCCGAGCGCGCCGCGGGCCAGTTCCTCCCACAGCGGCACGAAGCGCTGCTGACCCGGCGTGCCGAAAAGGTACAGGGCCAGTTGCGGATTCAGCGTGATGCGGCCGAAGTCCATCGCGACGGTGGTCTGCGTCTTCCCCGGCAGGCCCGCCATGTCGTCGATGCCGATGCTGGCCTCGGTGATGGTCTCCTCGGTGCGCAGCGGCTTGATCTCGGAGATACTGCTGACGAACGTGGTCTTGCCGACGCCGAAATTGCCTGCCACCAGTAGCTTGACCGATCGGGTCACGGTCTCCGGCACATAGTCGACGACACGTTCAGGCCGAGAGAGCGCGGAGCCCATTCAGTACCTCCTCCAACAGGGCTATCTCCGGCAAGTTCTCGGCCGGGGTCGGTGTGGTCAAATGGCCGCCGTCCATGAGATCGGCTACGACGATCTTCACCACGGACGGCGGCAGGTCCAGGTACGCAGCGATCTCCGCGATGGACAGGACGCCGCGACCGCTGCACAGGTTCATTACGCGGCGGGCGTCCGGGCCCGCGCCGGGCGGTGGCGCCAGTGCCGCGACCACGAGCGTGACCAGATCCAGCTGGCGAGTGGGACGCGAACGCCCGCCGGTACGGACATAGGCCCTGACTAGGTCGGGGTCGCGGCGGGACCTGGTCATGACAAGCTGCTGTCTGTCCTCTGCCGAGACTGGCTGCCGAGCTCGTGCCCGACGCGACCGGCTAGCTCGTTCATCCGGTGCGCGATGAGGCTGACGTCGATGTCCGCGGTGGTGGAGACCCCGAGCAGCGCGCCCTCCCCCGCGGCGGTGATGAAGATCATCCCGTCGTCGTACTCGGTCATGTTCTGGCGCAAG
The DNA here is from genome assembly GCF_057708605.1 of Nocardia sp. bgisy118. Taxonomy (NCBI): domain Bacteria; kingdom Bacillati; phylum Actinomycetota; class Actinomycetes; order Mycobacteriales; family Nocardiaceae; genus Nocardia; species Nocardia sp. bgisy118. The sequence continues at coordinate 238,241 of NZ_JBYISM010000004.1, forward strand.
CCCGTTTCCAGACCGCCGCAGAACTCGCCGAGCGCCTTGCCCAGGGACCGCAGTCCCGAGGCGGCCGCGGAGAAACGTTCGGCGTCGTCGCGAGCGATGCCTTTCGAGTGCGCGATGCGCAGTCCGTCGTCGGACAGCAGTACCGCGAACCGGACGCCTGGAATGTTGAGATCCTCGAGTAGCCAGCCGAGCTTGTTGCTGCTATCGGCCATGGCGGTAGTCGGTGTGCCCATCAAGGAGTCATCCCTTCCGTCTGTTCGGCGGCGGCGCGGCCGCTCTTGGAACCGGTGTGCCATGCGGCGGCGATATCGGGCCTGCCGAGCGCGGGCTCGGAGCCGGAATTCCTGGCTCGCGTTCCGATCGCGGGCGCCACCTCGCGGCGGCGCCGCTTCGGCAGGCCGCCCTCGGTGATCTCGTGCACCGCGAACCGGGTGTCCTCCGGCTCTTCCTGGCGCGGTGCGGGCGCCGGTTCGGGCGCGGGCGCGGGAGCCACGGCCGGGGTGGCCACGGCCGTCGCGTCGCTCCCGCTCGGCGCGGCGAGCAGGGCCTCGGGGATGTACACCATCGCGCGCATGCCTCCGTAGGCGTTGGGCCCGTCGATGTAGACCGTGAACCCGTAGCGACGCGCGAGCGCGGCCACACCGGGAAAACCGACCTTCGGCGACGGACCGAGCTGGTGGATGTCGACCGGGCGCTCGCTGGCGAGCACCTGCCTTGCCTCCTCCATCTGCTCGGCGTTCATCCGCACGCCCGCGTCGTCGATGATGACGGTGACGCCGTGGTGCCCCTCCTGGAAGCTGATGTCCACGAAGGAGGTCGGCGGCGAGTAGCGCAGCGCGTTGTCGAGCAGGGTGGCCAGGGTGTGCACGAGCGGTTCCACCGCTCGGCTGACGACCACGCGGTCCAGCTGCGTGGTGCGCACCCGCAGGTAGTCGCGCACGCGGCCGGTGGCGCCGCCGACCACGTCGGTGAGCGACTGGGCGGGCCAGCGCCTGCCCGGCAGGCCGCCACACACGATCACGTAGGACTGCGCCTGGCGGATCATCTGCTGAACCGTGTGGTCGATGCGGGTGAGGGTGGCGTACACGTCGTCGTTGCGGTGCGCGCGCAGCGCGGCGCTCACCACCTGGCTGGCGTCGGCGCCGAGGCTCACCACCGAGGTGCCGAAGGAGCGCACCGCGCCGCTGGTCGCGTCGCGCGCGGCGCCACCCACCTCGGCGCGCACCGCGTCCTCGGCAGCCTGAATCGCCTGCCTGGCATGCGCGTCGGCCTCGAGCCTGGCCCGGTCCCTCGCCTCGGTCTGCACCAGGCGCAGGTCATCGGCGTAGCGGTCGCCGATCCACTGCAGGCACTGGGCCAGCCGCGAATTCTGCAGTCCCGTCGGCACTTCGATCGTTCCGGTCGGTGCTTCGAAGCGCCGGACGGCGTCGGTGATCGAGGGGATCGTCTGTCCGGCGAAGCGCTCCAGCGCTTCGTCGCGTTTACGCTGGTCTTCCAGCAGGGACTCGGCTTTGCCCTGCGCTCCGCGTAGCGCGGTGATCAGATAAACGACCGCGGCGATCAGCAGCGCGGCGAGGATCCATGGAACAAGTACGGCGATATCCAGATTCATCAGTTCTCTCGTCGTTCACGGGATCGTGCCTCCCCCGATGCCCCGCCCCGCTACGGTCCGCGCCTGAACCAGCACCCTGTCACTACAGATCTCCGTCTTACCTTTATTCCTCACGACACCGATCGCATGACGCTCGATCGGATCCATTGCACGTCGGTGGATCCGGCACCCCGAAGACACCGACCGGAGGCTCACCGCACACCTCACAGTGCCTGCAGGACAGGCGATCAGCGAATAGACCGCCGGCTGACCGAAGCGACTCCGACCAGCCCGAACCCGACGACTCGCCCACCCTAGCAGCATCTCAACGAAGTCTCGACGTATCCCGGTGACCGGCTTCATTTTTCGGGGGCGCATGGATTTCCGACGTCGAAAAACGAAAGTAGCGCAGCCGATTGTGCCCGCAGACGAGCCATTGCGCCGGAAAGAGCGACCGGTGGAATCACGCGCTGTTCGGTGAATTCCGGCCCGCCGGTGGAACCGCGCGGACCGCCGCTGCGTCGGAGTAGACGAACACTCCGACCAGCACAACCGAACCGGGGGAAAGCAATCATGGATCCAGAACCGAGCACCGTGGACGCCCGTACGCCCGACAACGAAATCGCCGCGTCCGGCAGGCCGGGCCCGCGCCGATGTGTCCGGCGATGAGGTGCCGCCGACTGCTGATCGCGCTCGCGCTGGCCGCTCTGGCGACGGCCTGCGATCCTTACCGCCGCGGCCCCGACAACGCCGAGATCCTGCAGTCGACGGGTCTCACCGTCGAACAGGCGGAATACGCCCTGTTCGACAATCTGCTCGCCCTCTCACCCCATCCGGCCCGCTCCTACGGGGCGGAGGTGACGCGACACGGGTGCGCGACCAACGCGTCGGCGCGAACCGTCGGCCCGCCGTGGAAGCTGTCGGCGGGCGACCGTTTCACCGACCCGTCGCCGGAGCTGGTCGATGCGACGGAAACGGCACTGACGTCGATGGCCGAGCGTGGGTTCACCGCGCCCGTCGACAAGGCGCTCGCCGGCCGCCGCGGCGGGTATCGGCGCGACGGAAAGGGATTCGAGATCGGCTTCGAGGTGCGCGACACCGACGGCAAGCGCTATCTGTCGGTCGTCGCGACCACGCCATGCGCGGCCGAGAAATCGACTGGCGGCGGGCCGATTCCGCCGGTCGTGGACGCGGTCCGGCTGGCGACACGCAAGGCGGTCCACGCGTTCGGGGCCGCCGATCCTGCGGCGCTGCGCTCCGTCGCGTGCGGCAAGCTGGGCGAGCGCGTCGATTTCGCCGTTCCCGCCGACGAGCGGGAACGGCTGCGCCAGGCGATGGCCGCCGACGCCGAGACCCGCGGTGTCGGGCGGGTCGTGGAGATCGCGAGTTTCCGATGGCTCGGCGATCCGATGCTGCCGAGCGCGGCGAGCGCCGTGGTCACGGTGCGCTACCAGCGGCACCCCGACATCCGCTACCGGGCCGAGTACCGCGACTGGTCCGGCGGCTCCTGGCGGTTGTGCGCATTCGATCCGATCTGATCCGCGTCGTGGCGAAGGACCCGATAGGCTCGGCGGCCGAGGGCGATCGACGGGCCGCGCGCCGCGCTCGCGAGATGGCGCGCGCCCCGATCCCCCTCGGCCGGGCCCGACCTCAGCCCTGCAGGCCGGCCTCGATCTCCAGGGTCAGGGTGATCTTGTCACCGATGACCGCGCCGCCATCCGGCAGCGGCATGTCGATGTCGAGGCCGAACTCGCGACGGGAGACCACGGTCGTGGCCTCGAAACCGGCGACCGGGCCGTTGCCCATGCCCGCGTTCACGCCGAGGAATTCGACCTTCAGCGAGACCGGCTTGGTGTTCCCGCGCACGGTGAACTCGCCGTCGACGACGAATTCCGCACCGCTCGCCCGGAATCCGGTCGACTTGAAGGTCATCACCGGGAACTGTTCGGCGTGGAAGAAGTCGGCGGTGCGCAGGTGGGCGTCGCGCTGCTCGTTGTCGGTGGTCAGCGAGTTCACCCGGATCTCGGCCTCGGCCGACGCGGTGCCGTCCTCGGCGATGACGAGCGTGGCGCCGAAGTCGGTGAACCGGCCGCGGACCTTGCTCACCATCAGGTGGCGTACCGAGAAGCCGACGGTCGAGTGGGCGGGGTCGACGACCCAGGTGCCCGCGGTCAGTCCCTTGGCGATTCCGGTGGTCATGGTGCGCTCCTTGGAGTTGGTAGAACTTTCAATTACTACAATGATCGGGCGCGACATCCTCGGCGCCGCCCTGTTCTTGCGCACCGGGCCGGTGCGCAACGACTATCCCCGTCAGCTCGGCAGACGTCCCGCAAGCAGGTCCTCGAACGGCGTCGTGTCGCGATACGGATCGGTCGTCACGAGATCACCTCCTGCGCCGCGGTGCGCGCGGCCAGCAACGACGCGTGCGTCGGCGCGTCGGGCACGTGGGCGGGACGGCGGGCGGCGAACTCCTCGCGCAGCACCGGAACCACCTCCTCGCCGAGCAGATCCAGTTGCTCCAGCACGGTTTTCAGCGGCAGCCCGGCGTGATCGATCAGGAAGAGCTGGCGCTGGTAGTCGCCGAAGTGCTCGCGGAAGGTCAGCGTCTTGTCGATGACCTGCTGCGGGCTGCCGACGGTGAGCGGGGTCTGCTCGGTGAACTCCTCCAGCGAGGGACCGTGACCGTAGACCGGCGCGTTGTCGAAGTACGGGCGGAACTCCCGCACCGCGTCCTGGGAGTTCTTGCGCATGAACACCTGTCCGCCCAGACCGACGATCGCCTGGTCGGCGGCGCCGTGCCCGTAGTGCTCGTAGCGGCGGCGGTACAGCTCGATCAGCCGCTGGAAGTGCTCCTTGGGCCAGAAGATGTTGTTGGCGAAGAAGCCGTCGCCGTAATAGGCGGCCTGTTCGGCGATCTCGGGGCTGCGGATGGATCCGTGCCAGACGAACGGCGGCACATCGTCGAGCGGGCGCGGCGTGGCGGTGAAGGATTGCAGCGGCGTACGGAACTTGCCCTCCCAGTCCACCACGTCCTCGCGCCAGAGCCGGTGCAGCAGATGATAGTTCTCGATCGCGAGCGCGATGCCGTCGCGAATGTCCTTGCCGAACCAGGGGTAGACGGGTCCGGTGTTGCCGCGGCCGAGCATCAGGTCGACCCGTCCGTCGGCGAGGTGCTGCAGCATCGCGAAGTCTTCGGCGATCTTGACGGGGTCGTTGGTGGTGATCAGCGTGGTGGCGGTGGACAGCTGGATGCGGTCGGTGCGCCCGGCGATGTAGCCGAGCATGGTGGTCGGTGAGGACGGCACGAACGGCGGGTTGTGGTGCTCGCCCGTGGCGAACACGTCGAGTCCCACCTCCTCGGCCTTCTGCGCGATCGTCACCATCGCCTTGATCCGCTCGGCCTCGCTGGGGGTGCGGCCGTTCGTGGGATCCGCGGTGACGTCACCGACGGTGAAGATTCCGAACTGCACGAGGCCTCCTCGAGCTCATTTGGTTGACTTGGCAACCATAGTAACCGGAGTGCGCCGCAGCCTATTCCGCAGTGACAGGGCTCACAGCCGACGGCCGCGATCGACGATAGGCCGAACCGCCGGTACCGGATAACATGCGCGGCATGGCAAAGCTGAAGGTCTCCGTCGACGTCCCCATCAGCCCGGAAGCGGCGTGGACGCACACCGCCAATCTGTCCGAGCTGGACAAGTGGCTGACCATGCACGAGTCGTGGCGCGGCGAGGTCCCGGAGCAGCTGACCGTCGGGACCGAGCTGGTGGGTGTCGCGTCGGTGAAGGGTCTGCGCAACCGCGTGACATGGAAGGTCAAGACCGCCGAGCCGCCGCGCAAGCTGGTGCTGAACGGCTCGGGCAAGGGCGGCACCAAGTTCTCGCTGGGACTTCTGGTCGCCCCCAAGGGTTCCGGATCCGAGGTGACCGTCGACATCGAGCTCGGCGGGGCGCCGCTGTTCGGGCCGATCGGCGCGGGCGTGGCCCGCGCGGTGAAGGGCGATATCGAGCGTTCGCTGGAGAAGTTCGTCGCGCTCTACGGCTGAGGGCTTCGGCCGGGAAACGACTCGGGCCCACGGCGTATTCGCCGTGGGCCCGAATCGATTGGCAGCGCCGCGAACTCAGTGCGCCAGCGCCTGCACGCTCAATGCACCAGCCTCGCGCTCAATGCACTAGCACCTTCGCGTCGGCGTCCTGCGCGGTCGCCGGCTTGGTCCGCGGCAGGAAGAACGCCGGAACCAGGGTCAGCACGATGAGGACCAGCGCCACGATGTAGGTGTCACTGAACGCCTGCGCGGCCTGATCCAGACCCGTGGCGATGGCGTCGGGTCCGAGCTGCTGCGCGATGGCGGGATCGGAGTTCGCGACGATCGCGGGTCCGGCCAGGGGCTGGTCCTTCAGCAGGTTGGTCAGCACCACCGACATGGTGGCGGTGCCGATCGAGCCCGCGGTCTGGTTGATGATGTTCATCAGCGTCGAGCCGCGCGCCACCTGCTGGTGGGTCAGCGTCTGGATCGCGGCGGTCATGATCGGCATCATGGTGCAGCCCATGCCGAGACCCATCACCAGCAGCGCCAGGCACAGGACGACGTAGGACGTGTCCGCCTCGAGCTGGGTGAAGAAGGCGGTGCCCGCCGAGAGCAGCACGATGCCGATCATCACGATCTTGCCCGGACCGTACTTGTCGACGAAGCGGCCCGCGATCGGCATGGTGAGCATCGCGCCGAAGCCCTGCGGCGCGATCAGCAGACCGGCCGCCAGCGCCGACTCACCGCGCACCTGCTGCAGGTAGCTCGGCAGCAGCAGACCCGCGCCGAAGAACGCGATGGCGAACAGCACCATGGTGAGCACCGAGGCGGTCAGCGCCTTGTTGCGGAACAGGTGCAGGTCGATGAGCGGATGCTTGGCCCGCAGCGCGTGGAAGACGAACGCCACCAGCAGCACGAGACCGATCGCGGCCGGGATGAGAACCTTTCGCGCGGTGACGGTGCCCGCCTCCGGAATCGAGGAGACGCCGTACAGGAACAACGCCAGACCCGGCGAGGCCAGCAGCATGCCGAGGAAGTCGAACGACTCCGAGGGCTCCGGCTGGTCGGCCGGGAACACGAGGTAAGCCAGCACCAGCGCGACGATGCCGATCGGCAGGTTGATCAGGAAGATCCAGTGCCAGCTGAACGCGTCGATCAGCCAGCCGCCCAGGATCGGGCCGCCGATCGGACCGAGCAGCATCGGCACGCCCAGCACCGCCATCACGCGACCGACCCGCTGCGGTCCCGCCGCGTGGGTCATGATCGTCATGCCGAGCGGCATCAGCATGCCGCCGCCGATGCCCTGGATCACGCGGAACGCGATCAGCGACTCGATGTTCCACGCGGTGCTGCACAGCAGCGAACCGAGCACGAAGAAGGTCAGCGCCGCCATGTAGAGGCGCTTGGTGCCGAATCGGTCGGCCGCCCATCCGGTCAGCGGGATGACGGTCGCGAGCGCCAGCGTGTAGCCGGTCATCGTCCACGCGGCGATGGCGTAACTGGTGCCGAATTCGATCTGGAAGGTCGGCAGCGCGACGGTCACGACGGTGATGTCGAGGATCGACATGATCGCGCCGAGCACGACCACGCCCGCCACCTTGAACACCGCGGCGTCCAGTTTGTCCGAGGACGGATCTGGTCCCGCTGCCTGAATATCCGGAGGTTGGGTCACCGGTTAAGACTGACACTTCTTCGACGGAAGAACCAGCGGTTTCCCCGACTTACGGGGAAACTCGATGATTCCGGGCGGAACGATCCTCGCCGCTTGCCGGGTGAAGGATGCGACGGACCCCCAGCCCCGCACGACTGCGGCGGAATCACCACTCCTTGGCCGCGCCCAGCAGATGGCTGCGCACGAGATCGACGTGGCGGCGCGGGGAGCCGCCGGGGCGGCGAGCAAGGAAGGCGGTGTTGATCGGCGGATCGTCCGGTTCGAGCAGCGCCGTGATCGCGCCCGAGGCGAGTTCGCGCGCACACAGATAGCGTGGCACGACGCTGACGCCCGCGCCCGCGACCACCCCGGCGAGCACCGCGCGCAGGTCGCCGACGACGAGCGCCGGTTCGGCCACGAGGCGGGTGTCGAAGACGTGGCGCCAGTAGCGGCGCAGGATCGGCAGATCGGTGGCGTAGCTGAGCAGGGGCAGTGCGGACAGCGCCGACGGGTCGCCCGCGCGCAGCCGGGCCGTGTCGATGCGTCGCGCGATGTCCGGCGCGGCGACGAGGACGAATTCCTCGTCGGCGAGTGGCTCGGCGAGCACCGTGCGGCCGCGCGGGCGGGTGGTGGCCACGACGAGGTCGTAGGTTCCGGCGCGCAGACCGGCGAGCAGGTCGTCGGTGAGCCCCGCGGTGATCGTCAGCCGCACGCCGTCGGACACCAGCGGGGCCAGCGCGGGCACCACCCTGGTGGCCAGCAGCTCGGCGGGACCGGCCAGCAGCACCGGAGGTTCGGGTACGGCGGCCTCCGGCTCGGCGCCGCCCGCGATCGCCTCCAACGCGTCCATCGGCCCGGCCAGCCTGGCGGCCAGCTCGTGTGCGGCGGCCGTCGCCGCCACGCCGCGCGGCAGCCGATCGAACAGCGGACGCCCGAGCCGCCGCTCCAGCGTCTGCAACTGCGTGGTCACCGTCGGCTGCGACAACCCGACCTGCGCGGCGCCCGCGGTGATCGACCCCGCGCGGTACACCGCGAGAAAGGTCCGCAGGTGCGTCAGATCCGCCACCCCATTGGCCTGCCGATTCCCCATGAACAGAAGTCTATTGACTTACCAATGGCTACCCTTGCCCTGGATCTTTTCGAATGCCTTGTGGATGCGCTGCCGCTGCGCGGCGTGCGAAGCCGGGTGCGGCCGAGCATCGCCGGTCGGCGGGGCGATTAAGCTTCTGCTTCTATGGCCCTCAGCGCGACACTGCACACCTTCACCGTTCACCTGGCCGATGTCGATCGTGGCGTCTACCAGGAGCTGGAGTTGCGCGTCGCGCGTCACCCGTCCGAAACGGCGGAGTTCATGCTGACGCGACTGCTGGCCTACTGCCTGGAGTACGAGGAGGGCATCACCTTCAGCGACGGCGGCGTGTCGTCCACCGACGAGCCCGCGGTGCTGGTGCGCGACCTCACCGGCCGCCTGACCGCCTGGATCGAGGTCGGCGCACCCGACGCCGAGCGCCTGCACCGAGGCAGCAAGCTGGCCGAACGCGTCGCCGTCTACACCCATCGCGATCCCGCGAAGGTCCTCGCCCAGCTCACCGGCAAACGCATCCACCGCGCCGACGCGATCCCCGTCTACAGCTTCGACCGCGCCTTCATCGATTCCGCCGTCGCGGCCGTCGAACGCCGCAACACCGTCACCCTCTCGGTCACCGAGCGCCTGCTCTACCTCGACCTCAACGGAACGATCCTGAGCACTCCGGTCGAAGAGCACCGCCTCGCCTGACCGTCGGCGATCATGAAAGAAGACCGCCCGGTATTCAATTGTTACCTGCCGGGTGAACGGCCCGAGCCCCGACCGAGCCGCTGCGGGTCAGCGAATGTAATGCCCGGCGTCGCGCAGGGATTCGACCCGAGGGCAAGGCCAGCGGCGTCCGCAGCACGCGCAGGCGCTGCCGTATCCGCCGACGGGCACGTGCTGGGCGAAGACCAGCTGGTCGTCCTGGGCGAAGGCGGCTCGGTTCGAGGAGTTCTGGCTCACGGGAGAGTAGGCGAGCATCAGCTCCTGGAGTTGCAGCCGGACTGCCTTGGTTCGGCTGTCGTAGCGTCGTTCCGACGAACTGTTCGTCATAGAGCCGAAGGTAATCGTGGCGTCGAGCCCGGTGTGGGGATTTCACATTCTCCGTCGGCGAATTCGGGGTCGGCGCAGGCCGCGGGGCACCGTCTCCTCCGGCGGTTCCGAATACGACGACGGCCCTCCGTGCGCGCGGCAGCGGAGGGCCGTGTTCGGCGAGATCGGAAGATTACCGGCAGACGCCGTCGAAGGCGGTGCCCTCACGGGTGACGATGCCGTCCAGGATCGAGCACGCCGTCCCGTTCGCGACGGGCACCTGCACCACGGCCAGCGTGCGCGAGTCCACGCACGGCGCGGTCGCCGAGCGGAAGCCGGCGGCCGCCACGTTCGTGTTCAGCTGGAAGCCCGCCGACTCGCAGGCCTCCTTCGCCGCCTGGAGGTAGGCGTCCGTGGCCGGGTCCGCGGCGAACGCGTACCCGGCTCCCGCCATGGGGAGCGCGGCGGCGATGACGGCTCCGGCGAGGAAGGTGATCCGGCGGTGTGCGAGTTTTCTCATGGGCGAGATCATATGGTCTGAACCCGGTTTCACGAACAATTCGGGGCGCAATCCCGCATATCGAGTCCTGCAGAATGGGATGGCGACCGTCCCGCCGCCTCGCGGCCACGGAAGCACGCTGTCGCGGGTCGGCCGGAGAAGCTCGACAGTAGCCGATCGACTCCTCGGTTCCCCACGCGGCATCCCGAGTCGTCCAACCGACTTCGCCCGAGCACACCTCACCGAGCGCCCTCGACGCCCCGGCGCAGCGCCGTCACCGCAGCGACGAGGCGGGCGCCTTGCCCAATCACACCAAAAGCTCTGCGGTTCAACCCAGCTCGGCCCGCATACGCGACCCGTCGAGCTCGGCCCAGAAGGCAACGCAACCTGGCTTATCCACCCGCGGGTTCAGACCCGCCGCCACTTCTCGTCGCCGAGAAGCACACTGGCCTGCGGCCCCATGAGCAGCATCCCACCGTCCACCACGAACGACGCCCCCGTCACGTATCCCGCCGCGGGCGTCGTGAGAAACGCGACCACCGACGCGACTTCCCGCGCGTGTCCGGGACGGCCGAGCGGCACGCCGGGGCGGGGTTCCGAGCGCGGGTCCACATTTTCCTGACCGGTCATCGGCGTCGAAATCTCCCCCGGCGCAACGGAATTCACCGTGATGTCGTACTCGGCCAGTTCCAGGGCCAGCACCTTGGTCAAGGCGCCGAGACCCGCTTTCGCGGCACAGTACGGCGCGGCGCCGACCAGCGGCGCGTGCTCGTGCACGCTGGTGATGTTGACGATGCGGCCCCCGTGACCACCCTCGATCATGTGTTTGGCAGCGCGCTGAGCGCAGAGGAACGCGCCGTCCAAATCGACCGAGAGCACGTGACGCCAGGTGTCGAAATCCATGTCCATGGCCTTCTGCGCAGAGCCCGTACCCGCGCAGTTGACCAGAACGTCCAAGCCGCCGAGCTCGTCTGCCAGTTCATCGATGACAGCGGCCGAAGTAGGCAAGTCGCCGAGGTCGAGCCTGCGCACGACCGCCGAGACACCGCGCCCGCGCGCCTCCTCGGCCGTTCGCTCGGCGCCTTCGGCGTCGGTGTGGTAGGTGATGCCCACGTCGGCGCCGCCACCGGCCAGCGCGACCGCCACGGCCGCGCCGATGCCGGAGTCCGACCCGGTCACCACGGCGCGCAACGGCGCGCCGACACGTTCTTCGGGAAGCGGAGCTGTAGTAGCCATGCTCGCCGCATACCCCGGTCCCGCGGCGTCACACGCCGATCACGAGACGACGGCGTCGACGGCTTTCTTCAGCGCCGAGGGGTGGGCGGGCGACGTGGGCGCCTTCTTCCGCAGCTCGATCATCCGCGCGCCCATCTCTTGCAGCTGCTTACGGCCGAGATGCTCGCGCACCTGCGGGAACCATTCGTTCTCCTCTTCATCGATGTGGTGATCGACGTTCTCGATGAGCACGGTGGTCTTGGCGGTGAAGCGCTCGTCCTCGGGTTTCATGGCGGCCAGCTCCATGACGAGCAGATCGGCCACGTGATGCTCCTCGTAGGACTCGAGGATGTCGGCCTCGAGTTCGGGCTACGTGACTCGTTTGCCGTCATTCCCGTCCCCCAGGCCCCGAAACCGGGCGGCGTTCCGTGGGGCTCACCCGAATCGGTACGGCCTCAGGTACTCCGGCACGATCACCTCCGTCCGCGGGCTCTCCGCGCGCACCGCGGCGATCAGCGCGTCGCGTTGCCGCGCGCTCTTGTCGTCGGTGCGCGGCGGGTTCGCCAGCGGGGACTCGAAATCGTCCCAGTGCACCGGGACCACGGTGCGCGGGTGATCCAGTGCGCGTAGCAGCCGCGTGGCGTAGTCGTGGGTGGCGTTGCTGGAGTTGACCGCGACGACGGCGACGTCGGGCGCGGCGCCGGTGAGGTTGCGTTCGACGAAATCGCTTGCGCCCATGAAGAATACCGATGGTCCGCCGTCGACGCGGAGCAGGAACGCCAGGGTGTCGCCCTCGGGCAGGTCGGCGATGGTGGCGGGACGCGCGGGCGTGCTGGTCCGCACGCCGGGGAAGGTGACCGAGTACTGGCCGGTGCGGCTGTGCAGCGAGCCGACGACCTCCACGGTGTAGCCGCCGAAATCGAGCACCTCGCCGCCTTTCACCACGCTCAACTGCGCGGGCGGCAGGTCGTAGGACTGCGCCACGTGATAGGTCGTGAGGGTGCCGAAAACCCGTGCGCCGCTGCGCGCGGCGATGTGCGGCACGTCGTTGAAGTGATCCCAGTGGGTGTGCGTGACGAACACGTACTTCGGGTTGCCGACGTGCGGGTCGATGGCGGCGGGATCGACCCGCAGCGGGGCGTTCGCCTCGAAGGCGCCCGCGGCGAGGCCCACCGGGAAGCGGGTCAGATACGGGTCGATGAGCAGCGTGTCCCCGCCGATGTCGATGCGCCAACCGGAGACGCCCAGCCAGCGGAATTCCGCGTTCCCCGCGCCGGGTAGGCGAACTGGCTCGCCGGATTCCCGGCCCGAGAGCAGCACGCCCGCGCCCGCCGCGCCGACGGCCGCGACCCCCGCTCCCGCGGCGGCGGTGCGGAACATAGTGCGGCGGTTGATCCGTGGAGATGTCATGGCGACGAGACAAGCAGGCGACACGGGGACGCGTCCAAGATCGAAAAGCCGTTCGGCCGATAGGCGATCGAATATCAGGCCAGGTCGGAGCTACCGCGGAGGCTGTCCACTGCCAAGCGCGCCGACCCCGCCATGGCCAGGTCGACATCGATGCGACGGGTGCCGAGCTCGTCGCTGCGCGCGAACACCGCCACCGCGTAGCGCCCGCCGTCCGGGTACTCCACCACCCCCGCCTCCATGTGCAGGCCGGGCAGCGTGCCCGTCTTCGAGGCGACCAGCACCTCGTCCGGGAATCCGGCCGCCAGCCGGGTCCAGAACATCTGGCGCCGCAACAGGTCCCGGGTCGCGGCGCAGGCCGCGGGGCTGCCCGCTTCGTCGCGCCAGATCATGCCGAGCAGCCGGGTGATCTCCCGCGCGGTGCTGGAGGTGGTGTGCTCGGGCCGGAACACCCGCATGCTCGCCACCTGTTCGCGCGACAGGCTCGGGAAGATCGCGGCGAACTCGGCGGCGGTGCGTGCGCCGGCGTCGGCGAACATCGTCTCCAGCAGCTGGCGCGGTCCGCCGATCACTCGGGTGGCCGCGAGCCCGAGTTCGGCCGCGAGCAGCGCGGGCGTGTCCGGACCGATCCGGCGCAGCAGCAGATCGGCGGCGGTGTTGTCGCTGACCGACATCGTGAAGTAGGCCAGGTCGCGCAGCGACATCTCCACGTCGTCCGCGCAGCCCGCGGTCCCCCAGCCGCCGAGCCGGTCCGCGGCGCGCACCAGCACGCGTTCGGTCGGATCGAGCTGGCCCGCGTCGACCTGCCTGCCGAACTCCAGGATCAGCAGGATCTTGAAGATCGAGGCGATCACCACCTGATCATCGGCGCCGATGCCGAGCTCACGGCCGTCGGCCAAGTCGACAGCGTGCAACCGGCCGCGCACCGGCAGCTCGGCAAAGATCTCGCGGATGCGCTCCTCGGGTGACACAACGGCACACGGTAGTCGGCCCGCGCCGGAGTCCTCGATATCCGATCGCATATCGTCGAGCGATGGATCTCGCCCGGCACCTGCGTCATTTTCTGGCGGTGGCCGAGGAGAGGCATTTCGGCAGGGCGGCCGAGGCGCTCGGCATGGCCCAGCCGCCGTTGAGCCAGTCCATTCAGCGGCTCGAACGCGAGCTCGGCGTCGCGCTGTTCGACCGCTCGCGGCGAACCGTGCAGCTCACGACGGCGGGTCAGCTGCTCATCGCGGAGGCGCGGGCCGTGCTGGCGGCCGAGCAGCGGTTGCGCACGGTGGCCCGCAAGGCGGGCGACGGCAGCCTCGGGACACTGCGAGCGGGCGTCCCGCCGGACACGCCCGCCGCGGTGCTGCACCGACTGCTGCGCGAACTGGCCGAGCAATCCGCCGGGCTCACCGTGGATCTGCACGAACTCACCACCGCCGAACAGCTCCGCCTGCTCGCCACCGCGGAGCTCGACGTCGGGCTGGTGGAACATCCGATCGACGCGCCCGATCTACAGCACGGACCCAGCGCGGAACTGCCACTCGGTGTGGCGTTGCCCCGCACGTCTCCGCTGGCGCGCCTGCGCGAGGTGGGCCTCGCCGACCTCGCCGGACACGAGCTGATCCTCTTCCCCCGCGCCACCGCGCCGGGCAGGCACGACGAATTGCTCGAGGTGTGCCGCGCGCACGGATTCGTTCCCGATCGGGTCCGGCATGCCCGGAATCCCGAATTCCTGCTCGGGCTGGTCCTTTCGGGCAACGGCGTCGCCCTCACTCGGGAGGAGCCGGCCAGGCGCGAGCCACGGGTGGCCTGGCGTCCCCTCGCCGGACGACCGCTGCGTTTGCGCGTCGGCGCCGTATGGCCGGACACCTCGCCGCACCCGGCGGCGCCACGCTTTGCCCAGGTGGCCGCCGCGGTTCTGACCGAAGGAGCCGCGCCGCTCCCCGCGCCCGCCCCCGAAACTCCGGCCGGGCCGTGGTCGGTCGTCTACACCGTCCACCCGGCGCAGCGCACCGACCCCGTCTCGAATCCGGAGCCCTGAAGGCGGTTTCCGTTCCGACCGACCACGCCGATTTCCCAAGGTATTTCGATGCCGATATTCGGGCGGCGCCGCCGGTGCGCCTGTGCATAGCTGAAAGGCGTTCGCGGACAACAACACCGCCTACATTGTCGAACTCCGCATCGCATGCCCGCCGCGATGGCAGACGTCGCGAGGCAGACGAACGCGATACCCGGAATGCGTTTTCCCGGTGGAGATTTCGCAAAACGGCCCGTTTCGCACGTTCGGACGTAGGATGAAGACGGCCGATCACGGCCTCTTGGGGACGCATCGGCTGTCTTGCCCGAACGAAACACGTAGGGAAACACGATGAGAGTCAATCAATTCGCCGCTTCCGCCTTGCTCGCGATCGGGGCCATCGGAATATCCGCGGGCACGGCAGACGCCGCGCCCACCGACCCCGCCGCCGAGGTGTCCGTGCGCGGCGTCGACCACGGCATCGGCTACACCACCGGACCGACGTCGGACGGCAGCGGCATCGTCACCACCGTCGACGACGGCGCGTTCAGCCTGGCCGCCGACGCACGAACGGTCAGCCTCACCGACGCCACGGGCCGCATCGTCGCGACCCTGCCGACAGGCTTCACCGCCCAGGGCCAGACCTTCGGCCTGACACCGCGGATCACCGACGCGGGCCGGACGCTCACCCTCACACCTGCGGGCGCACCGGTGGCGGCCACCCAGCACCTGCGTCAACTCGTCGAATACGACGAGACCGTCGCGCGCAAGCAGCACAACGCCGCGGTCGGCGCGCTGATCGGCGCGGGCATCGGCGCGGTGATCGGCTTCTTCCTCGGCGGCGTCGGCGCCTTGGTCACCGTCCCGATCGGCGCGGGCATCGGCGCACTGATCGGCTTCGCCACTCCCTGATCGAGATCCGCCGCCGTCGCCGGATGCCGCTCCGGTGACGGCGCGCGGCGATCGGTAACGCCCGCGGTGCGACGGGCGTGTCCGCCTGCGTCGCAGCACGTTCGAGAGCGGCGCCGGTATGCCGTCTGCGCTAGGCTCGCCACCGGGCGCCCACCTGCGCGCGCCCGCTCGGATGGCCCGCCCAGGAGGCATGTCGCATGGCCGACGCCCGCTTCGCCCGCACCAAACGCATCATGCTGTGGACCGATCTCGGCTTCCTGGCCTACTGGGTCGCGACGGCGCTCGGCGCGGTCAGTGTCGGGACGGATCCCTTTCTGCGGCAATGGAACTGGTCGTTCCTCGGGCTCGATCTCGCCGCCATCGGCATAGGCCTCGCGAGTCTCGCTGTGGCGCGCAGGCAGCCGCCACTGGCCGAGCGGATGATGCTGGTCTCGCTGACCGCGACCGCCGCCGCCGGCCTGATGGCGCTGAACTTCTACGCGGTGCGCTGCGAATTCGATCCCGCATGGTGGATCCCGAACGCCTGGCTGCTCCTCTTCCCTTCCGTCGCCATGACCGTCATCATGGTCACCTCCGCCACTCGCCAGCAACTCCGCGATGCTGGATGATCGCTACCGCTCGTTCCGCGCGCGTAAACACCCCTTGTCGCGATGATCACCACTGATCACGGCGGGTTCGACGAGCTGCGCAACCAAGCTATGTTGGGTACGAATTCTCCTCGGGCACAACACTCTTCGGGCCGTACCCGCAGGCAACAGCAGCAAACGCCGACCGCGACAACCGTGTGACACGACACGGCCGACGCGCCGATTCGTTGTGAGAATCACTAAGTTCGGTGTGTCGTAATCATCGCTATGATCTTGGTTGCGATATGTTCGCCGAGAATTGGTGCCGCCGCCCGCGGCCCTGGGCAGCTACGGAGACGAAGGAGGTGTGCCAGCCTGCCACGACCATTCGCCACGACGGCGATGGCGTGGGTGCGTCTCCAGCGACCCGTCCCGATCGACAACTGTTCACGCGGTGACCGAAGTAGTTCCACCGCGTCGTTCCCACACTGCCAACCAGCCCACCGGTGGCCGCCGCGGACCCTCATCCCACGGTCGTCCATCGGCGATGCCCGATGCCGGAAAGAAAGACCGTGTCCAAAGTCGCGACTCGAATACTGATCCTCGTCTTGAGCATCCTGTCCCTAGGTGTGATGGGCGCGCCGGCGCAAGCCAGCCCCCTGTACCCCGAACCGGATCCGGATCCGTTCTACAGTCCGCCCGCCGAACTGGCCGCGCTGCAACCAGGCGACGTCGTCCGCACCCGCAGGATCGACACCACCCTCTACGGCGGGACCGAAGGCTGGCAGGTTGCCTTCCGCTCCACCAATTCCGGTGGCAAGCCGATCATGGCCATCACCACCGTCTTCCTGCCCGCGGGGGTGAGCAACCCACCGCTGGTCTCCTACCAAGCGCTGATCAATTCGCTCGGCTCCCGGTGCAACCCTTCGCGCTCGCTGTTCAACGGTGAACTGCAGGACGCGGTCGGCGCCATGCTGCCGATCGGCCGCGGCTGGGCCATCTCGATGCCCGACTACTTGGGGCCGACCGTCGCCTACGGCGCCGCCAAGCTCAGCGGGATGATCACGCTGGACAGCGTGAAGGCGGTACAGAAGGTCGCCGAACTCGGCCTCGGCAGTTCGCCGGTCGCGATCGCGGGCTACTCGGGCGGCGGCATGGCCACCGCGTGGGCGGCCGCGCTCCAGCCGACGTACGCCCCCGATCTGAAGCTGACCGCAGCCGTCGCGGGCGGCGTCCCGGCCGACCTCGAGGAGATGGCGCTCGGCCTCGGCTTCGAGCCACATCCGGGCTTCGGCCTCGCCTTCGCCGCGGCGATGGGCCTGGAACGGGAATACCCGGAGCGGCTGCCGATCTCGGATCAGCTCAACGAGAACGGCCTGTGGTTCCGCGAGTTCACCCACGACGCGTGCCGCCGCTTCCTGTTGTTCCACGGCGCCTTCCGCAGCGCGGAGCAGATGGCCGCGTCCAAGAGCCTGATGGACAGCCCCGAGGCGCGAGAAGTGCTGCACGAGAACAGCCTTCGCCTGTTCCCCGGCGTGCCGACGGTGCCGACCTACCTGTGGCAGGGTCGCTACGACACGCTGACGCCGTTCAACTCGCTGGCCGAGACCGCCGACCGGTACTGCAAGGCGGGTGCTCCGGTGAAACTGGTGCCCTACGATATCGCCGAGCACATGACCGCGGCGGTCGCCGGTTTCACCGACGCGTGGGACTATGTCGAGTCCCGCTTCCGCGGCGACCCGGTGCCCACCAGCTGCTGATCGACCGAACCCGAAGGGACGCCCCGCCTTGCGGCCGGGCGTCCCTTTCGTCTTTTCCGAGTGTCGCACCGGGCGTCAGAGCGAACCGCCGCCGCCGATCATCCACGGGTTGAACGTGCACGGCACGTCGACGGACGCCTGCGGGTCCAAGGCACGCAGCGCGATCGCGGCGGCGCGTGGCGAGTACATGAGCGTCAGGTGATCGGACATGTCCTGCTCGCAGCCGTCCTGCAGCGTGATGTTCTGCACGGGGGCGTCCGGACCGGGCTGCAGGAACGTCCATTCGAACGGGTTCGAGATCTGGTCGTGCCTGGTGCCGACCGCGGTGTACTCGACGCCGGGCACGGTGTCGCCGTCCGCGTTCAGCCTGGCGTAGAACTCCGAGCCGACGACCTGCTGGATGTTGGCCTGGCCGATCAGCGGCCGGTAGAAGCCGAGGATGTTGATGCCCAGGTTGGTGATGAGCCGCCCCAGGGTCGCCATGCCCATCAGCGAGGTGCCGTGGTTGGTGCCGCCGAAGGAGACGAGCTTGCCGACCTTGCCCGCACCGCCTTCGAATTTCAGGTACTGGCTGGAGACCGGGCCGCCCTGCGAGTGCGCGACCAGGTCGACCTGCTCGGCGCCGGTGGCGGCCAGCACGGTGTCGACGTACTCGCTCAGCTGACGGGCCGAATCCTCCATCGGACCGACACCGTAGCGGCCGGGCAGGAGCGGTCCGAGGCCGCCGCCCTCCAGCACGCCGACGCGGCCGAAGTTGAAGGTGAAGACGCAGTATCCCGCGCGCGCGAGCCGCGGCGAGAAGTACGCGAAAGTGTCGTAGGCGTTGAGCCAGGTGCCGTGCACCAGCACCACCGGACGCGGATGTTCCGCGCTGGGACGACAATTCGGCTGATTCGCGCCGGGGGGCGCCGCATCGGGATGGGACAGTCCGTTGACGAACGCCGCGAGGTAGGCCGACACCTCGGGCCCCTCGCCTGCCACCCGGGTCGCCTGGCTGCGCCCGGCCGAGCCCGAGCCGCTACCGGTGTCCACGATGGGCTGCACCTGCCTGCCGTCCGGCGCGGGCAGCAGCCCCGCACCGACCAGATCCGCGAGCTGTTGTTCGGTCGAGGCGGGCTCGGGCGCGGCCGACGCGGGACCGACGACGTGGGTCGTGCCGAGCACCGTCACACCCGCGACGATCGTCGCCGCGAGCACGCCGCGTAGTCGTTCGGTGGGTCTGTGCCTGGCTCGGGCCAGAGAGACAACCCGCATGAATCACGCTCCAAAACTAGCGATGAAAGTTTCCGATTCACCGTAAGGGCGATAAACTAGCAGTGCAAGTTTTTGTCTCCTGCGACAATGCTGCGACAGGACAAGGAGGCAAACTCGTGGCCCGACCCCGCCACCCGCTGCTCACGCGCGCGCGCATCGTGGCCACCGCGCTGGCACTACTCGACGCCGAGGGCATGGCGGCGGTGTCTACCAGGCGAATCGCCGCCGAGCTCGGCGTACAAGGCCCCTCGCTCTACAACCACGTGGGCACCAAGGACGAACTCATCGATGCGGTTGCCGACGCGGTGCTCGGCGAGGTCGACACCGGCATGTTCGCCGCGCTCGGCGTGGAGAATCCGGATTGGCGTACGGCGCTGTGGGATTGGGCCCACTCGTACCGCGCCGCCATGGCCGCCCATCCGAACATCGTCCCGGCGCTGGCGGGCGGGCCGGGACACCGCCCCAATGCGCTGCGGATCGCCGACGCGGTGTTCGGCGGCCTCGTCGCGGCCGGCTGGCCGCGCCGCGAGGCGACCACCGTCGGCGCGCTGATGCGCTACTTCGTCACCGGCTCCGCGCTCGCCTCGTTCGCCGCGGGGTTCCCGGCCGACGCCACCGTCTACGGCGGCGACTATCCGCACCTGAGCGAGGCCCACCTGCTCGCCGACCGGCAACACCGCATCGACGAGGATGCCTTCGAGGTCGGGCTCCGAGCCCTGCTGGACGGACTCACCGACCGCTACCGCGCCGTCCGCGCCGCACAGCCCGATCGCCACTGATTCGCCACCGCGCGCGGGGTATGCGTCCGACGACGGCGAAGCGAGTCCGAATTGTCCGGATAGGGTGGAGCCGTGAACGTAGAGGTAACACCCTTGCCGGGTATTGGTGTACGCAAAGACTTTCCCTTGAAGAACAACCGGCGCGTCGGCGTGATCGACCACCGCGACGGCACTTTGGACCTGATCATCGGCAAGCCCGACAACCCCGACGTCACCGACCAGATAGCGCTCACCCAGCGCGAAGCGGCATTGCTCGCCACCCTGCTCGGCGCGCCGCAACTGGAGGCGCAATTGCAGGAGGAGCACCGCGAATTCGACGGTGTCACCACCCGCCAGCTCACCGTGCGCGGCGGATCCCCTTACGACGGCAGGCCACTCGGCGACACCCAGATGCGTACTCGCACGAAGACGTCCATCGTCGCGGTCGTGCGCGCCGGGCACGCGATCGCCTCGCCCGGACCGGATTTCGTGTTCAACGCCTTCGACGTCCTGATCGTCGTCGGCACCGCGGACGGCCTAACCGCCGCCGCCGGTATCCTCACGGACGGCTGAGGCATGGTGGCACACGAAACCGCGCTCGCGTTGATTCAGCTGGGCGCGGTCTTTTTCGGTCTCGGTCTGCTCGGGCGCGTCGCCGCCCGCATCGGCATGTCGCCGATTCCCTTCTATCTGGTCGGCGGCCTGCTGTTCGGCACCGGCGGTCTCGTCGAACTCGACCACGTCGATTCGTTCATTCACCTGGCCAGCGAGATCGGCGTCGTCCTGCTCCTGCTGCTGCTCGGCCTGGAGTACAGCGCCGCCGAGCTCGTCACGGGCATGCGCCGATCCTGGGCCGCCGGTGTGATGGACCTCGCGCTCAACGCCACCCCCGGCGTCCTGGTCGCCCTCTTCCTCGGCTGGGGCCTCGCCGGCGCCATCGCGATGGCGGGCGTCACCTACATCTCCTCCTCGGGCATCGTCGCCAAGGTGCTCAACGATCTCGGCAGGCTGGGCAACCGGGAGACGCCGACGATCCTGTCCATCCTGGTGTTCGAGGATCTGGTGATGGCGGGCTATCTGCCGGTGCTGACGGCGGTGCTGGCGGGCGCCGGATTCGTGGCCGGTCTCACCACGCTGGGGATCGCGCTGCTCGCCGTCACCGTGGTGCTCGTGGTCGCGCTGCGCTACGGACGATACGTCTCGATGATCGTGGACAGCGACGATCGCGAGATCTTCCTGCTCAAGCTGCTCGGTTCCGCCCTGCTGGTCGCCGGACTCGCCTCCGCGCTTCAGGTCTCGGCGGCGGTGGGGGCGTTCCTGCTCGGCATCGCGATCTCGGATTCGACGGCGCACAACGCCACCAAGATCCTGGAGCCACTGCGTGATCTGTTCGCCGCGCTGTTCTTCGTGCTGTTCGGGCTGAGCACCGATCCGGCGACCATCCCGCCGGTGCTCGGCTGGGCCTGCCTGCTCGCCGCGGTCACCACGGCCACCAAGGTCGCCACCGGCTGGTGGGCCGCCAAACGTGCGGGGAGCTCGCGCTACGGCCGGGCGCGCGCGGGCACCGCACTGGTCGCGCACGGCGAGTTCTCCATCGTCATCGCGGGATTGGCGGTCACCGCGGGCGCGGTGCCGACCGAGTTCGCGGCGCTGGCCACCACTTATGTGCTGCTCATGGCCGTGCTCGGTCCGATCGCGGCGCGCGTGGTCGAGCCCGTCCTGGTGTGGCGCGACCGCCGAGCGGCCCGTCCCGCCTGACCGGCGCTCGCCCGCGCACCACCCGGCTCCGACACCCGGCCCCTCAGCGCAGCGGGGCCGTTTGGGTGTTCGATCGGCCCACGTACTCGTCGTTGAGCAGGTGATAGGCCTGCCCGAGATCGGTCAGCGCACGCCGCCAACGGGATTCGGCCTCGCCGCCCACGGGGCTGCGGCTGAGTTCGAGCAGCGCGGCGGTGGCGTCGGCCGACCGGACCGCGGCGGCGAGCAGCGCAGGCGCGGGCTCGGCGGTGGCGTCGGCGGCCATCGCGTCGATGCGGTCGTGCAATTCGACGGCGTCGGCGCACATTCGCTCGGCCGCGTCCTCGTGTGCGGTGTTCACCTGACCCGATTCACCACCGACCACGTGTTGCAGGAGACCGACCAGCAGCGCGCGCTCGGCGGTGGCATCCCGCGGCCCGTCGAAGGGCGGGTCCAGGTTGTTGTCCGGGTCGACGTGCAGTATCGCCAAGACGGCCCGCAACTGCGCGATGGTCACCACTTTCTCGGTCCCTCCCTGCCCTGCGCCGGGCTCCCGATATGTTCGCCCGCCTCGGATTTCCCCGTCACCGCCCATCCCTTCCTAGTCGGCCGCGCGGCGCGCGAAACTCCGTCGCCACCGGGCCGGGGATAGTGTTTGCCAGATCTTCACTGAACGAGGGTCAAACTATCCAAAACATCGGCGGATGTCTCGGGAATCGACATCTACGACGGGTCGCTACGGGGTGGCGGACCCGCGCCCACGGCGCGTCGCGATCTTGCTCGCGCACTGCCGATCGCGAATAGGATTGCCGGAGAAGCGCGCTCACGATCCGTGCGGCCGCGGGGAACGTGGGAGACGACAATGACCGGACCGCGACGGCCGACCGCCGCCTTGCGCCGGCTCGCCGCACTCGCGGTAGTGGTATTGACAACCGGTGGCTGCGCGACCTTGCTCGGTGAGCCCGCGCCGCCGCCCTCGGCCGACGAGATCGCGGCCGCCACAGCCGAATTGACCGATTTGCCGTCTTCCGAGGTGGCCGAGCGGCAGCTCACGGCCGTCGTCGACCAGATCGCGGCGGCCGCCTCGGCGATCGCTCCCGCACTGCGCTGGAGCCGAACCGAGGACCGCGCGCTCGGCCCCTGCTACGGACCATACGAACACACCGGCGGCAGGCGCGTCGTCCTGCCGCACTACCGAGCCGACGGTTCGCTGCCCAACGGGGCGTGGCCCGGGTTCCAGGAGACGGCCCGCGCGCTGGCCGCGTCCGTCGGCGCGACGGACATGCTGCCCGGCGCAGACTCGTCGCCGGACCGGTACGTCACCTTCGAGGGCTGGGACGGCGCGAAGTGGGACAGCAACACCGAGCTGTCGATCTACGCCGACGCGCGGTCGATGACGATCGCCGCGACCGTGGGCTGCCGGTTGCCCGACGGCCACCCGGCAGGCGGGTGAGGGTGATCAGGCCGCCAGGTGCGCGCTCTCCTCGCCGAGCACCCGTTCGCGCAGCGTCTTCAGCGTCTTGGCGAGAATGCGCGAGATCTGCATCTGTGACACCCCGAGTCGCTCCGCGATCTGCGTCTGAGTCTTGTTCTCGAAGAACCGCATCACCAGCACCTGCCGCTCCCGCTCCGGCAGGTCGGCGATGAGCGGGCGCACCGCCATCGCTTCCTCCAGCAGCCGGTAGCAGGGTTCCTCGGCGCCGAGAGCGTCCACGGCGGCCCGCGCGGAACCGTCGTCGTCGCCGTCGCGGTACGCCGCGTCCAGCGAGCTCGACTGATAGCCGTTGCTCGCGACCAGCGCCTGGGTGATCTCGCTCAGCTCCACGTCCAGCTCGGCCGCGAGTTCGCGCGCGGTGGGCATACGGCCGAGCCGCTGCGCCAAGACGTCGGTCGCGGGCCCGATCGATTGCTGAATCTCCTTGAGCCGCCGCGGAACCCGCACCGACCAGGTGCGGTCGCGGAAATGCCGCCGCACCTCCCCCATCACGGTCGGCACCGCGAACGACAGGAACGAGCTGCCGCGGGAGACGTCGAAGCGGTCCACGGCCTGCACCAACCCGAGCCGGGCGATTTGGTGCAGGTCGTCGAACGCCTCGCCGCGGCCTGCGAAACGACGCGCGATGTGTTCGGCCAGCGGCAGGCACATCCGCACGATGTCCTCCCGCACCCGCTGCCGGTTCGGGTCGTTCTCGTCCAGGCTCGCCAGCTTCTCGAACCATGGCTCGACGTTGTCGTAGGTGTCCGTCCGGGCGACGTCGTCGTCCGCGGCGCGCACCGTCGATTCCTGTTTCATCCGATGTACCTCGTTTCCAACCGAATTCGACTACTGATCGGGTACCCGCCTCTCCGTTATCGAAACGTGATGGCGCACAATCGCCGATCACCTGCGCCGACGATCTCCCGCCACGGCATCAGAGGATGGGCCGCCCGCCCGTCACCGCGAGCCGCGCACCGGAGATGTAGCTGCTCAACTCCTCCTCATGAATTCCTGCGCTTTGGCTTTCACACCCTGGGCGATGAGGTGCATGGCATCGGGATCGCCGCGCAGCACGGCTTCGGCGGTGTCCTTCAACTGCTCCCAGGTGGTGTGCGGCGGGATGGGCGGCATCTCGGGATCGCATTTCACGTCGAGCAGCACCGGGCCGTCGGCGCTCAACGCGCGGTCCCAGGCGGGTCCGAGCTCGTCGGCGGAGTCGACCGTGATCGCGGCGAGCCCCATGACCCGGGCGACGTCCGCGTAGGACACATCGGGAAGCGACTGGGATTCCTCGAATTTCGGCGCGCCGCCCATCGCGCGCAGCTCCCAGGTCACCTGATTCAGATCGTTGTTGTGAAAGACGCAGACCACCAGCCGCGGATCCGACCACCGGTGCCGGTAGCGAGCGATGGTGAGCAGTTCGGCGAGCCCGTTCATCTGCATGGCGCCGTCGCCGACCAGCGCGATCGCCGGCCTGCCCGGATGGGCGAACTTGGCGCCGATGGCGTACGGGACACCCGGCCCCATCGTCGCCAGCGTGCCGGAGAGCGAACCGCGCATCTGGCCGCGGAAGCGCAGGCACCGGGCGTACCAGTTGGTAGAAGAGCCCGAATCAGCGGTGACGATGGCGTTGTCGGGAATGCGCTCGGACAGCTCCCAGACCACCCGCATCGGATTCAGTGGCCGCGCGTCCAGCATGGACTGCCGTTCCAGCGTCTCCCACCAGCGGGCCACGTTCTTCTCCACCGTCTCCCGCCACGACCGATCGGTCTTGCGCTGAACCAGCGGAATCAGCTCGGCCAGTGTGGATTTGGCGTCCCCGACCAGATTGACCTCGGTCGGGTACCGCATCCCGATCATGGTGCCGTCGATATCGATCTGCACCGCCCGTGCCTGACCGAACTCGGGCAGGAACTGCGAGTACGGGAAGTTGGAGCCGACGATGAGCAGGGTGTCGCAGTCGCGCATCAGCTCGTAGCTCGGCTTGCTGCCGAGCAGGCCGATCGGCCCGGTGACGAAGGGAAGATCGTCCGGAAGCACATCCTTGCCCAGCAATGCCTTCGCCACGCCTGCCCCCGTGCGGTCGGCGATCTCGAGCACTTCCTCGGCGGCCGAGCGAGCGCCCTGGCCGATCAGGATTGCGACGCGCGAACCGGCGTCCAGTATCTCCGCGGCGCGGCGGATCTGGTCCCGCGCGGGAATCACCTGTGCGGGCGGCACCGCACCCGGCGGGCTGGACGGCACCTGTTTGAACGCGTGCCCGGGTGGCTCGTACTCCTCCTCCTGTAGATCGGAGGGAATGATCACCGCCGTGGGCGCGCGCCGCGAAATGGCAACGCGGAATGCGCGATCGAGCGCGTTGGGCAACTGACTGGCGACGTTCACCTCGACCACGTAGTCGGCGACGTCCTGAAACAGGTTCTGTAGGTTCACTTCCTGCTGGTAGCTGCCGCCCATCGCGCTGCGCGCGGTCTGCCCGACGATCGCCACCACCGGCACGTGATCGAGTTTCGCGTCGTAGAGGCCGTTCAGCAGATGGATCGCGCCCGGCCCCGAGGTCGCGGTGCAGACGCCCGCGTTGCCGCTGAATTTGGCGTAGCCGGTGGCCTCGAACGCCGACATCTCCTCGTGCCTGGCCTGGATGAAGGCGGGATCGTCGTCGGCCCGCCCGAAAGCGGCGACCAAGCCGTTGATGCCGTCACCTGGATAGCCGAAGACCTGCTCGACACCCCATTCTCGCAGTCGCCGCACGACGTAGTCGCCGACCTGTTGGGCCATGGTTCCTCCCTGTCCGTGCGTCACTGGGCTGCCCGGCCTCCTAAGCGGTGGCGCGGCGATGTTTTCGGTGGCTGGTATCGCATAGGGGGTAGTTCTTCGAACGGCGGCACAGGCAGATCGCGACTTGGAAGCGGTCACAGCGGATGGTCTTCCCGTCGGCAGTCACGAGTTCGACCGGCCCCTCGACGAGGGCGGGACCGTCGGCGGTGAAAGTGACTCGCCTCGGCTCATTTTCGGATGCGGTCGGCACGGATCACCACCAGATCTTCCCTGTCCTGCCCCGGTTCGATGAGCCCGACCGAGGCGAGCCAATCGGCGCGCCCGCGCAACACGGGTCCAAACGGCACGGTGTGACGGGCCACGATCGCGGCTTTCAAGCCTGCGTCCCGCAATTGACACAGCGTGCTGTCCGGATCGGACAGCATCGAGTGCACGACCAGCGCCGCGCCGCGCGGATTCAGCAGACCCGGCATCATCCGGCACAGCCGGTCGAGGGCGTTGCGACCGTGCTCGCCCGCATCCCAGGCCCGCGCCGCACCGCGGCGCTCCCGCTGCGGCGCGGGGACGTAGGGCGGATTGGCCAGCACGAGATCGAAGCGGCGTCCACCCAGCACCGACGCGAAGTCGCCCCGGATCACCTCCGCCCCTATCCCCCGCACACGGCAGTTCAACCACGCGGATACCGCGGCGGAGCGCGAGATGTCCACGGCGGTGACCGCCGCGGCTCCGCTACGCACAGCGGCGATCGCCAGCGCCCCGCTGCCCGTGCACACGTCGAGCACGTGCCCACCGCGCGGGACGCCCGCTTCGCTCAGCGCCCTGGCCAGCAGCCAGGTGTCCGATTGCGGGCGGTACACCCAGGGCGGTCGAATCAACATCACGTACAGCGGGTAGCCGGATCGCGCCGACCTAATCGGCCCGCGTCGCCGAAACCCGCTCACTGTCGCGCAGCGAACTGCGCCCCGCCTCCCAACAGTCGAGCACATGATCGGCGAACTGGTCCTCCAGCAGGTTCGTCGCCTGGATGCCGAACACCACCGATTCGGTCAACGCGGGCTCCTGGGCGAGCAGATCGCCGATCACGTCGCGGCGCATGACCTGTTCGTGCACCGCGTCGGCTTCCACGTGCTCGCGGTAGAACAGGGTGCACGCCGGGTCGGCGTCGAGGCGGCGCAGTGCCTGCACCATCCGCTGCGCGCCCGGCGGCGAGCTGATCTCCACGGTCGCGAAATGCCCGACCAAGGCCCCGCGCAGGGACCGGTGCAGACCGAACAACGAGATCGTGTCCATCAGTGCGAACATCGGCGCGGGGATGACGTTCAGGTAGTGCAGATAGTCCGGATTCAGGCCCGCCGCGGCCATCAGGTCCGCGTACAGCCGGGCGTGTACCCGTTCGCCGCGCCCGCCGCCGAACTCGTCGAACTCGACCGCGACCAGCGACGCTTTCGCCTGGCCGCGCAGGCGGGGAATCGCCCAGGCGTACGGGTCCGCCTCCTTGTGGTGATAGAGCGAGCGGTGTACCAGGTACTCCCGCATCTGCCACCATTCGCCGCGATCGAGCAGGAACTGGCTGGGCCCGCGCGCTTCCACCGGCGTGACGAGCAGCTGTTCGAGTTCTGCTTCGAGATCCGTCCCGCCGGGGACCGCGTCGCGCAGCGCGTTCAGGAGTCGCTGTTCCATCGCCGCACGCAACGCCAGCAGGGCCGTATCCCACTCCCAGCCGGGATCGACCTCCGCGAAACCGTAGTAGTGCAGCTCGTAGCAGGTGTGCAGCGCGAGGAGCAGATCCTCGCCGAACGGATCGACCGGCCCCGGCCGCGGTGCGGCCCGCCCCGGCGCACCGCGCAGTAGATCGACCACCGCCGCGGACAGATCACCGCGCGGGTCGGGCAGAGGGAGGGCTTCCGGGGCCACGATCGCTGTCATGCTGGTCGCTTACCCGGCTCGGGCGGCGGTTATCGCCCAGTAGTGACGCTGCCTGGACCCTTCAGACATCACGAGACGCAGCGGTTGTCACGAGACGCAGCGCAGCCGCTCGGCGGCGACTTCGGCGATCGTCGTGGCGGCCCGCACGGCCGCGCCACGCGTCTGCCACGCACGCCAGCGGCCGGTGTCCAGGTCGCGCGCCCGTGCCAGCAGGGCGGGCCAGTCGTCGAGATCCGGCCAGCCGTCCACCGTGATCGCCATCCCGGCCGAGGCGAGCGTGTGCGCAATGGCTTCCTGTTCGCCGAACGGGCGCGGCGCGGGCACCACGACGGCGGGTTTGGCGGCGGCGGCGACATCGGCGACCGCGCCCTGCCCCGCGTGCGTCACGATAACGTCGGCCCGGCACAGCTCCGGCCACGGATCGTCCACCAGATCACCCAATCCGACACTGCGCCAATGGTATTCGTGGTGCCGCAGGGCGCAGGCGCGCACCTTCGCCGCGGTGAACGCCCCGCCGCACGCACCGCCGACGACCAGCACGGTCGGCCGCCCGTCGGGTGGCGGGAACGCCGGGGGGCGGCCGTCGAATCGGGTGATGCCGCCGACATAGCGGGTCTTGTCCGCGTAGGGGCGCAGCCACAGCGGATCGTAGAGATCGCGCGTCCACCCGGCGATCAACCGGTCGGCGACGCGGTACATCAGCTGGTGGGCGGGATCACCGCGGGCGCCGGGCAGCGCCATGCAGACGACAGGCACGCCGTGCAGCCGGGCCAGCAGCGCGACCTCGACGGACGCGTCCACCACCACCGCATCCGGCCGGGTGTCGGCGAGCCACGCCGCGATCGTCGCCATCCGCTCGACGAGCCCCCGGTCGTGGCGGGGTGCCCAGTGCAGAACCCCGGCGGCAGTGGGGTCGGCGGGCACCGCGGCGGGGTTGTCGGCGGGCAGGTGGACGACGTCGTCGAAGACCTCGTCGCCGGACAAGGTCAGCGCGGACAGCGCGGTCACCGGCTGGGCGAGGCAGGCGCGGATACGGCGAGCGCGGAGCAGATGACCCGAGCCGTGATGGTGGATGTAGTAGCCGATCACGTGGCCCTCCACTGTCCGGTGGGCCACGCGCCGGTTTCCGTTGTGGCCATCGGACCTCCCGGCGGAACTGCTGTTACCTGCGATGATGCGGATCTACCCGGCTGCGGGCGGGACAAACCTAGATCACGTTCGCCCCCGCTGACCTCGGCGCTTCGTTTGCCGAAAGCGGACGAGGGTAGGCGGTCGGTGGTCCACCAGCGACACCACCGAGCCGAGGAGGCAGCGATGCAGATCGGATACAAGCTGGCGGCAGAGGGATTCGGCCCCGCCGAGCTGATCCGCCAGGCCGTGCAGGCCGAGCGCGCCGGCTTCGATTTCGTCGAGATCAGCGACCACTTCCACCCCTGGCTCGACAATCAGGGCCACTCCCCGTTCGCCTGGACGGTGCTCGGCGCCATCGCGGCGCGGACCGACCGCATCGGCATGGCCACCGGCGTGACCTGTCCGATCCTGCGTTACCACCCGGCGATCGTGGCGCAGGCCGCCGCCACCATGGCGCTGGTGTCCGACGGACGCTTCACCCTCGGCGTCGGTTCGGGCGAACGGCTCAACGAGCACATCGTCGGCCTGGAGTTCCCCGACTCGGTGCGGGTGCGCCACGACATGCTGCGCGAGGCGCTCGACATCATCCGGCTGCTCTGGAGCGGCGGCTATCGGTCCTACGAGGGCCAGTACCTGCATCTCTCGGACGCGCGGATCTTCGATCTGCCCGACGAGCCGCCGCGGATCGCGGTCGCGGCGGGCGGCTCGTCGTCCGCCAAGCTCGCGGCCGAACTCGGCGACGGCCTTTTCGCGACCACCGCCGACCCCGGGATCGTCCGGCACTACCGCGAGAACGGCGGCACGGGGCCGCGCTACGCCGAGGTGCCGCTGGCCTGGGCCCCCGACGAGCACACCGGCGCGCAGGCCGCGCTGGAGACGACCCGCTGGGCGCTGTCCGGCTGGAAGGTCATGAGCGAACTACCCAATCCGGTCAACTTCGCCGCCGCCAGCGCCACCGTGCGCGAAGAGGACATTCGCGACCACTTCACCTGCGGCTCCGATCCGGAGCGCTACGTCGAAGCCGTCCGTGCCTACACCGACGCCGGATTCGACCATCTCGTCCTCCAGAACGCCGGACCGGACCCGGACGGCTTCCTCGAGTTCTATCGCGACGAACTCGACGAGAAGCTGCGCCGCTCGCTCACCCCCGCCGCTAGTCCGAGCTGAGCGCCGAGCGCCTGGCGGTTGCGCGCGCCCGCCGCCGTGCCTCCTGCATCTCGGCGAGCTCCTGTTCGAGCGCCTCGGCGATGCGGAACTGGCCGGTGTCGTAGATGCCCGACGAGCGAACCACCTCGTGGAGGGCGCCGTCCGGATCCGGCGGCGCCGCGTTGCGCTCCTTCGCGCTCGCCTTCTCCTTGACCGGGCGCGCCGCGGCCGGCTTGTCGATCTCGATCGGCTTGGTCGGCGGCGGCGGAGTCTGCCGGACGACCACCTTGGCGGCCACCGGCTCCGGCGTCCGCGCCGGGGTGGGCTCGGCCACCGGCTTGGTCACCTTCGCTGCCGCGGCGGGCTTTTCGACCTTCTTCGGCTCGGGCTTCTTCGGGGTCAGGGCCGGGGCTGCCACCCCGTTGACCGATACCTTCCCGTTGCCGCTCGCGGCCCGCGGGGCTTCGGCGAAGGCGTCCTCGACATCGGGCACGATCTGCTCGACGTCGACCTCGGGCTGCGCGTACTGCTCCTCGACGATCTCCCGCTCGGCGACGTGCACCACGGGAGCACCCGCTGCCGCGGCCGCCGCAGCCGCCCGCAGATTGACGACCGCGGGCAAGCTGCGCCGAATCTGCTCGGCCGGATCGGGCAGTTCGCGGACCTGTTCGGTGGCCCGATGGATGGCGAGGCCGTACCGCGCGCTGGCGGCGTCGTGAATCAGCAGAGCCACACCGATCATCACCGGGGCGATCGCGTGCACGGCCACCTCGTACCACTGGCCGCCCCGCAGGTACGGGTAGGTGTTGAGACCGACGGTCAGTGTCAGCAGCGCCATCTCGGCGGCGGCGACCTGACGCCGGTTGTCGATGACGCCCCACTCGGCCACCTTGTTGGTGCCGATCATGATGATGATCAGACAGACGCTGATCATCCCTTCCAGCAGATAACTGAACCAGTAGAGCGGATCCTTCGCTCCGCCCGGCGCGATATTGTGCTGCACGTTGACCGCGGACCACAGCATGCCCGCACCGACCACACCGGCCAGCGCGCGCAGCGACCAGGCGCGGTGTCGGTACAGCGAGGCGAGCTTCGCGTGCGGACTGGATTCGCGCCGCTGCGCGGCGATCGCCTTGCGGGCGAGCAACAGATCTCGCATATCGGCCTTCGCGATTTCCTCCGCCGTGTGCCTGGCGCGGTCGGAGGCGACCGCGGCGGCCTGTACCTCTTTCCACCGCTGTCCACGGTCCTGTTCGCGAATTCGCTCGGCGAGGTCGCGTTCGGCGTGTAGTTCGTCTTCGGACAACGCCTCGGTCAGAGCCGGGTCGAACTGATAGGCAAGCCGTCCGCGGGCCTTTTCGACCCGTCGCGCCAGCTGCGTGACCTCGTCCTCGATGGGGTGCTCTATGGTCAAATCGACCTCCGACCGTGGAGATCCGATGGCAGGCAAGTGATCACGAGTGTGAACAACACCCCACATTCATAGTCGATGCGTCGTTGCCAGCAAAACTATAGATTTGCCGCGTCGCGAATCCAGTCGGCGCGCCGGGTCCGACACGACGGGGATAAGGATGTCCCATCGAATCATGGACGGCGCGTTCGCGCTCGCGCTGACGCGGAACCGCCACCGAGATGTCCGCGGGCGCGCGGTCCACGAAGATCGACCGCTCTGCCGAGATCAGTTCTCCAGCAGCGTCGCACCCACCGCTTGCACGCCGCCGAGGACCTCGTCGACGCGACGCAGCGTATCGGCGTGCAGGCCGATGTTCGCCGCGAACAGATTGTCCTCGATATGGGAGGGAGTGCGGCTGCCCGGAATCGGGACCACGTGCGGATCCTGGTGCAGCAGCCAGGCGAGCGCCAACTGACTCCGGCTGATGCCGAGCTCGGTCGCGATCGCGTGCAGCGCGGCGTAGGAATCGTTGTTCGCGGCGAGATTGGCCGCGTCGAACCGGGGCAGATTGGCGCGGAAATCGTCGTCGCCGACACGATCCACCGTGCCGGTGAGGAATCCGGCGCCCAACGGGCTCCACGCGACCACACCGACACCCAATTCCCGTGCGGTCGCGAGCAATTCGGGATCGACCGGACGCCACATGGACCATTCCGCCTGCACCGCCTGGACCGGATGCGCGGCGTGCGCGCGGCGCAACTGCTCGGCGGTGACGTTGGACAGGCCGAGATAGCGCACGAGGCCGTCGGCCACCAGCTCACCGACCGCGCCCGCGGTGTCCTCGATCGGCACCTCGGGATCGGGGAAGTGCGGGTAGTACAGGTCGATCACGTCGGTGCCGAGATTGCGCAAGCTCTGCTCGGCGTAGCCGCGCACGTAGCGTGGCTCGGCGTTGACGGCCAGCTCGCCGAACGCGAAGCCGACCGGAAATTTGTGCGCCGCGGCGCCTTCGGGGATGCGGAAGCCGAACTTGGTGGCGACGGTGACCTCGTCGCGGCGGCCGCGGAGCGCGCGACCGATCAGTTGTTCGTTGTGGCCGTCGGCGCCGTAGCCGTCGCTGGTGTCGACGAGCGTGGCGCCCTGGTCGCAGGCGTGCCGGAGCGCGGTGCGGCCGCGGTCGTCGTCGACGGCTCCGTACATGCCCGGCGAGAGCACCATTGCGCCGAAACCGACTGCGGATACCGGGATTTCGCCGAGGTGGCGCACGGGGATCTTGGTCATGACACCACTCTCGCCGACGACGCACCGCGCCGTCCAAGTCATGTTGGTATAACCAACCGTTATGGACGTCGATCTGCGGGACCTGCGCTACCTCGTCGTGGTGGCGGAGGAGGCCAACTTCACCAGGGCCGCGGCACGCGTCTTCGTCTCGCAACCCGCGCTGTCCAAGCAGATCCGGGCACTGGAACGCCGCCTCGGCTTCGACCTCTTCGACCGCACGCCGCGCGGCGTCACGCTCACCGCGCAGGGCGCCGAACTCCTGCCTGCCGCGCGCGAGATCCTCGAACGATGGGACCGCGCCTACCCGCGCGCCCAGGCGATCGGCCGCCCGCGGACCCTCGTGGTCGGCATGCAGACCGCGGTGGGACGGGACTTGCAGCGCCGCGCGATCACCCGGTTCCGCGCGACCGCGCCGGACTGGACCGTCTCGCTGCGCCTGGTCGGCTGGTCGGATCCGACGGCCGGGCTCGCCGACGCCTCCAGTGATGTCGGCATCGTCTGGCTGCCCATCCCGCTCGACGGGCTGAGCACCCGAATCCTGCGTCGCGAATCCCGCGGCGTGATGCTGCCCGAGGGTCACCCCCTCGCCGACCTCGCCACGATCGCGTTCACCGATCTGCTCGACGAACCGTTCGTCGCGCTGCCGAGCGCAGCCGGGTCGCTGCGCGATCACTGGCTGGAGATCGAGGCACGCGGCGGGCATCCGGTCCGCATCGGCGCCGAAACCACCGGGGCGGACGAGACGTTCGAGGCCATCGCCTCGGGGCTCGGCGTCGCCTTGGTCGCGGCGGGCAACGCCGACCTGTATCGACGGCCCGGCCTGGTGTATCGCCCGGTGGACGGTCTCGATCCGGCCGAGCTGGCCGTCGCGTGGCGCCGCGACGACACGCGACCGGCCACCGCTCTGTTCGTCGACTGCCTCACCGAGCACTGAGACGGTGCGGCACGCCGCGCGGAGATAGCCGAGTGGTTACTCGATAGCCAGTACGGTGTGCCTGAACGTGTGCGACGGACCACCGACGAGTCACGGAGGTACACCATGGCGCGGCGAGCGCTCGGCAGGCCCGCGATCGTGCTTGCGGCGGTCGCCGCGGCGACGGTCGGCACGCTCGTCCCCGGCACTGCGCACGCCCAGAACACCGATCCGATCACGGCGAACCACGTCTTGTTCGCGCACCCGGTGGCGGCGGGCGGTTCGCGCATAGTGGATTACACCGTCGTGGACGACCGGCACCTGACGCTGAGCGTGTACTCCGCGGCCATGGACAAGCCGGTCACCATCACCGTGCAGCGACCGGCCGACACGTCCGTACCGCGCCCGACGCTGTATCTGCTCTCCGGCGCGGACGGCGGCGAGGGCACCGCGAACTGGGATCACCGCACACCGCAGGCGCTGGAATTCCTCGGCACCAAGGACGTCAACGTCGTGCAGCCCATCGGTGGCGCGTGGAGCTACTACGCCGATTGGCGGGAGCCGGATCCGAAGCTCGGTGTGAACAGATGGCAGACCTTCTTCACCCAGGAACTGCCGCCGCTGATCGACGGCGCGCTGGGCACCAACGGTCTCAATGCGATTGCGGGACTGTCGACTTCGGGTACCTCGGTGCTGCAACTGCCGATCGCGGCGCCCGGTCTCTTTCGCGCGGCGGCGGCCTACAGCGGATGCGCGCAGATCAGCGATCCGATCGGGTACTCGTTCGTCAACCTGTCCGTCGGGGTGTGGGGCGGCGGCAACACCGACAACATGTACGGCCCGGAGGGCGATCCGATGTGGGCGGCCAACGACCCGTACGTGAACGCCGAGAAATTGCGCGGGGTGGAGTTGTTCATCTCCAGCGGCAGCGGGCTGCCCGGCCCTTACGAGACGCTCGACGGCCCGTTCGCGCTGCCCGGCGTGGGCGGACTGGCGAACCAGGTGCTCCTCGGCGGCCTGATCGAGGCGGGCGTCAACTACTGCAGCCACAATCTGCAAGCCAAGCTGAATTCGCTCGGCATCCCGGCGACCTACGACTTCCCGCCGACCGGAACACATTCCTGGGGTTACTGGCTCGACGCGCTGAAGCTGTCCTGGCCGGTACTGGCGCGTGGCCTGGAGCTGCCTGCCTGATCCAGCTGGGTATGGATTCGGTTCGCGGCGAGAGTCCGGCCGCTCCCGGCGATTCCTCCCCCGGCATTCGCGCCAGCCGGCGCGACGGATCGGTTTACGCTGGGTGACTGACCGGTTGCCAAGGCAATGCTGACATCCACTCATTGATCTTCGATCAGTAGGAGGAACGGATATGCCTACTCGTGACACCGCTTGGCCGCAGGGCACGCCGTGCTGGGTCGACTGCCAGGTCGACGACCCCGCTCGGGCCAAGGAGTTCTACTCAGCGCTGTTCGGCTGGGAGATCGACGAGGGCCCGCCGGAAGCGGGTGGTTATCTGATGGCGATGCGCAACGGATCCGCGGCGGCGGGCATCGGACCCAAGCCGGAGAACATGGCGATGCCCTCGGTGTGGACGACTTACTTCGCCGCCGATCGCGCCGACGATGTGGCGCAGAAGGTGACCGCCGCGGGCGGCACCGTCCTGATGCCGCCGTTCGACGTGCTCGATGTCGGCCGCATGTTCGTCGCCACCGACCCGACCGGCGCGGCCTTCGGCGTGTGGGAAGCCAAGCAGCACACCGGCGCGCGGATCTACAACGAGCACGGCGCGTACTGCTGGAACGAGCTGCACACCCCCGGCTACCAGCAGGCGCAGCAGTTCTACTCCTCGGTGTTCGGCTACACCTACCAGGAGATCGGCGACGGCCAGAACTTCGTCTACTCGACGTTCACCGTGCCGTCGGGCAGCGACGTCGCGGGCGGCATCAACGACGACACCAAGGGGCGGCAGACCGAAGCGCCCCCGCACTGGCTGGCCTGGTTCCAGGTGGACGACACCGACGCCGCGCTCGCCAAGGCGGCCGAGCTCGGCGCCGCCGTGCTGGCGGGACCCGACGACAGTCCCTTCGGCAGGATGGGCGTGCTCCGGGGACAGCAGGGCGAGGTGTTCGCGGTCATCGATCCGACTCGCGCCGTCGGCCAGCCGCCGACGCCGAGCTGACCGACAGCCTCGCACCGGAAAGCGCCACTGGCGTAGCTCCGCCCGCGCACCCACAGTGCGCGGGCGGACTCGGTCCGCCGCCCGTCAGGCCGCGCGGCGCAGGCCGACGAAGAAGCGAACCCACCCCGGATAGCCTCCGGTGTCCACCTCGTACATCTGGAAGTCGACGACGATCGGCCGGCGGGTCACGCGCTCACGCAGACGCAGGACCGCCGAGGCGTCGGCGAAATCCACCACGCCGTCGCCCCACATGCGGCGGAAGTCCGGATACCTGCCGAGCTCGTCGAGCAGCGCGGCCGACCATTCGCCGGGCGGTGTGCGGCCCATGCGCGCCCGCAGCGTCGCGACCGACAGTCGCGCGGCTTGTTCCCAGTCGACGAGGACGTCTTCGGCCACCGGGTCGCCGAAGATCCAGTGCAGCAGATTGGCGCCCTCGGGCAGGTCGTGCAGCATGGCGGAGGCGACGGCGTTGCAGGCCAACAGATTGCAGCGGGAGTCGACATAGCCCGCCGGATTGGGGTCGTGCAGCTCCAGCCCGCGCCGCATCGCCGGGGTGATGTCGGCGCGCAACTGGGCCACCGTGGGAATCACGGTGTCGGCCAGCCCCGCCAGATCGAACAGATGCCTGCGCTCGGCTCGGCTCAGGGCACACACGCCGTCCAGCGAGCGGGCCAGCGCCTCGACGACCGACCGCGTCGGGTGATCGCGCTCGCCCTTCTCCAGGTGGGTGACGTAGCTGGCGCTCATGCCGGTGACGGTGGCGAGCTTCTCCCGGGAGATGCGGCGATCGTCGCGCAGCTGCCGAAGCCATCCACCGAATGTCGGCGGGCGCACCGTATGCCGGTCGCCGTCTCCGCTCGGCCGTTCGACCACAGCAATCCTCCCGGGCACGTCGGGCACCGCGGTGCACCGGCGTCGAACCGGCTGGGCGACCGATTGCCTCGCAGAATAACGGGCAGCGACGGCAATGATCGAGCTAATCGGAGCCCGCCCGCAAGCGCGGCGTGTCGGCCCGGTTCGCCACTCGATTGCCGAGTGCTATCCCCGACGCTACAGCCGCTACCAGGGGAAATACGGGAACGGCGATGTCGAGAGTTGGTCGGCCGCATCGAAATCAGCGACCGGGTTCGCGTCCCGGCCGCCGAGGCGTCGGAGTCACCGAGCGGTCGAACCGGCTGTTCGACAGCGCCCGCCCGCCGGGATACCGGCGGCGCTACAGCAACGCGCAGGTAGCGCGAGCCTGACCGCACACGCGAACGCTCGGACGGGCCGGCCACTGCCGCCGGCCCGTCCGAGCGCTCGCGTTCAGGCCGCCACTCGCCCTTTGCGGACGCCCTCGGCCAGCACACGCACGACAACGGCCTCGGGCCGTTCCCGCGATCGGATGAACGCGACCGGCTGCCCCTCCACGAGGGTGCGATAGCCGACCATCTCGATACTCGAATAGTCCACGTACACCAATGCGCGTGGGTCCGACGCGGGTTCGATGAAACCGAACCCTTTCGGCGCGTCGAACCACGCCACCGTCCCGCGCGACCAGCTCGCAGTTCCCGACCGTGCAGGCGTCATGGGCATCACCTCCGGGTCCTAGCCGCCCCCTACGAGCAGCCGGTGCCCGCGGATTTCCCGATTCGCCGTGATCGAAACAGTGCCCGGGGTCGATGTTGCCGGACGCGCGCGCCGATGTGGCGCGCACGGCGGGTCAGTCGAGGACGGCGGTCGCCTCGACCTCGACCATCAGGTCGGGCTCGCCCAGCGCGGCGACACCGAGCAGCGTGATCGGCTTGACCGGGTCGATACCCAGTTTCGCCGCCGCCCGCGCCACGCCCTCGCCGAGCAGCGGGTATTTCTCCTCATTCCAGTCGACCACGTAGATGGTCAGCTTCGCGACGTCGTCGAACGAGCCGCCGATCTCGGTGAGCGCGATGGCCACATTGAGGTAGGCCTGCTCGACCTGCGCCGCGAAATCCCCCTCTCCCACTTTGTTGCCCTCGGCGTCTCGGGCCACCTGCCCGGCCAGGAACACCAGCCTGCTGCCCTGGGCGATCGAAAGCTGGCGGTACACCTCGGGTTTGGGCAACCCCTCGGGATTGACCAGCGTCACGGCCATGGCTACTCCTCCACGTCGTTCGGTTCCGCGGCTGCGGCCGACCAAACCATAACAATGCTATGTATTGTTGCGCCATGGCGCGCACCAAGAATCCGCACGTGCGGTCGATGCTGCTCGAGCGCGCCGCGCAGATGCTGCGCAGGCGGGAGCCGGTCACCTTGCGCGGGTTGGTGGCGGGCACGAGCGTGTCGACCATGGCCGTCTACACCTATTTCGACGGCATGGACGGCCTGTGGCGCGCGCTGCGGCAGGAGGGCTTCACCCGACTCTCGGCCACCCTCGCCGAGGTGGCCGAGACATCGGATCCGGTACGGGATCTCGCGGCGCTCGGCGCCGCCTATGTCGTGAACGCCCTGGAGAATCCCGACCTCTATCGCGTCATGTTCGACGCCGGCTTCGAACTGGAGGATTCGGCCGCCGCCGACGAGACGCTGCATCGCCTGGTGGTCACCGTGGACCGCGCGAAAGACGTGGGCCGCCTCCGATCCGGCGTCGACTCGCTGGAGCTGGCCACCCAGAGCTGGACCATAGGCCACGGCCTCGCTTCGCTCGTCGCCACCGGCCCGCTCCCGCGCGCGACCCTGGCGAACGGCGTTCCCCTGCTGACCGCCCTGTTCGTCGCGGCCGGCGACGAGCGGACGCACTGCCGCCGATCGGTGCGCGCGGGCTGGCGGCTCTGAGTCAGGACGCCGAGCGCTTCACCTCGTCGAAGAACGCGCGCATGCCGTCTCCGATGGCGGCCAGTTCTATATACGGCACGCCCTCGGAGGCGCCGTCGATGTAGGCGAAACGCATGTCCCCGCCCATGTCGCCGCTCTGCAACACCGGGAGGCCGTCGCGGGCAGCCGCGTCCACGGCGGCGTCGAAGTCGTCCGGCTCGAAGCACACGTGGTGCAGGCCGGGACCGCAGCGGGCGAGGAAGTCGGCGTAGATGCTCTCCCCGCGTACCGGTTCGATCAATTCGAGCTGCATGTCGTCGAGATACGACAGCGCGATGTGCGCGGTGAAATCGGCGGGACGGTCCCGGTAGGTGCACGTGCGCGGGCCGAATTCGACGCCGGGGATGCGTGTCCATTTCCGCACGCCGAAATGCGTGACGAAGAAGCGTTCCGCCTTCTCGATATCGGCGGTCACCCACGCGATCTGGGTGATCGGTCCCTCACTGAAACCCATACCGGGTCCTGTGTTCGATCGTCGGGTCGGCTCGTGAATACCTGTCGTTCATGAACCGACGTTAAGCGACTTCGCTTAATCCATCAATTCGAACGACTTAGATCGCCGGGATCCGGTCCGCCGGATTCGCTGCCGCGACGCTGGGTAACCGGCGAAGTACCGCTGCGGCACCATCGGCCAGCGCGAGAGGAGGACACGATGGAACGCGGAAACAGCAAGCACGGACCCAAGCGCGATGACGAACTCGTCCGCGAGCTACACGGCGCATTGCACGCCAGCCCGTCGAACCACGCCGACGAATGGCGCGATCCCGAACCGTCCGACGAGGACGTCCTGACCCCTCGCCCCAAACTCCCGCGCCCGGCCCCACCGGACAACCCGCAACCCTGACACATCCGCCGACCCGTCCACGCTTCGGCACGGCCGCACCAGAATCGGACTACATTGGTGGGTCTCACCCCGGTGCGATCGCGCGACGACCCGCTGCGGGCGATGATTCGACGCAGTCGCCCCCAGCGGGCACGGCCGAGGCGGAGCAGCGATGGACACGTTCGTTTTCGACAGCGAGGATCTCGCCGCGACCGAAGCCATGCTGAACGCGGCCTACACGAAGATGCGGATCGGCAGCAGTCAGGAGCGGACGCGCGCGCAGCTGGCCCGTGACGTGCTCGGCACGATCAGCGTCGACCAGCTGGAGCTGGGATTCGACATGGCCTACCGTGCCGATCCGCTCGGGCGCGTGTGCCTGTGCGACATGGAAAGCGGCGCCATCGAGGAAACCTTCGCCGACGGCGCGACCGACACCTTCGTGCCCGGCGACTTCGCGCTGATCGCGCCGCCGGACGAACCGTATTCCGGCGTGGTGCGCCGGGCGCGCTACCGGCTCACCATGTTCGACCCGAAACTGCTCGCCCAGGTGGCCGCGGCGATCCCCGGCCGCGGCGCCGAGCCGGTGCGCTTGCTGCACCATCGTCCGGTCTCGGACACCGCGGTCGCCCAATTGCGCCAGGTGATCCGGTGGCTGCACCAGCACGTCCTCACCGTGCCCGAGGCGCGGGAATCGCCGCTCATCGCTGCCTCGGCCGATCAGTGCCTAGCCGCGAGCGTGCTGCAAGCCTTCCCGAACAACGCGTCGCCGGATCCGACCATCGTCGATCGCAGGGATGCCCACCCGGACACCCTGCGCCGCGCCATCGCCTACATCGATGCGCACGCCACCGAGCCGATCACCGTGGCCGACATCGCGGCGGGCGCGCACGTGACGATCCGTGCCGTCCAGCTCGCCTTCCGCAGGCACCTGGACTCGACGCCCATGGCGTATCTGCGAATGGTGCGGTTGGCGGGCGCGCACGAGCAATTGCTCGCGGCCGCGCCCGGCAGCGGGCACACCGTCACGAGCGTCGCCGCCGACTGGGGTTTCGCGCATCCCGGCCGGTTCGCGAGCACCTACCGCCAGACCTACGGCGTCTCGCCGCAGACGACGTTGCACAACTGAGGGGTCACGCGCCGCCGTCCAGCATTGCCGCGATCTCGCGGCAGGCGCGCTCCACCGCGTCGTCCAGGTCTCCGTCGAGGACGTTCACCCGGTCGGCGTAGAGCGCGAGCACCGCGACCCGGCCGTTCGCTCCCGGCACCCTGCGGCAGTGCAGCGACCGCAGACCGAGCAGCCGCAACTGCGCACGGCACTCGCTCCAGCGGGTCTCGGCCTCCAGATCGGCGACGATCACGGCGGATTCCTCGTTCAGCGCCAGCCGATTCGGCGCGGACTCGCTGATGAGCTGCGCTTCTTCGGCCAGCTTCGCCCGCGGTGACGACCACGCCCTGACCCCGATCTCGCCACCCGAGCGGACGGTGAGCCCGGCGAGTACACCCGCGGGAAAGGCCTTGGCCAGTTCCCGGACAACCGCATGCAGATCCCGCACCGCCGCCGTGGGCTGCTCGACGGGCTGCGCGGCGGTGGGCTCGGACGCCCACAAGCTCGTCTCGAGCATGGCAACTCCTTCGCACGCCCGAGCGTTGGGCCGCGCGGGATCGACTGTCGGCGACCACCGCGCCGACGACGCGGCTCGACCACCGAAGTCAAGCCTGTCAATGCGTGATCGGAGCCCACAACACAGAGAACGAAGTCGCGGCGGGACGCTGTCCAGAAAACGAAGCGCATGCGCCCGGAGGGATTCAGCGCGGGCGACTCACGATCCGAGTGCTTCGTCCAAACTGACGTAGTAGCAGAACAGCGCGCGCACTCCGACCAGGTCGAGCACCCGGTCGATCTCGGCGTGACCCGACACCAGGCGCAGGTCGATGCCCTGTTCGGCGAGCTGTCGCTTGTACTCCCCCAACGCGAGGGCGGCGCGTATCCCGACGAAACGAGTGGCACGGAAGTCGACTACGACCGCGCTACAGCCACGCTCGGGAATGGCGTCGAGCGCGGCGCACAGTTCGGGAAGCCCGGCGAGATCCAGTTCGCCGTCCACCACCATCACCACGCAATTGCCGCGCATGGCCACCGAGCGTCCCCCAGGCCGCCGCTTGTCGCGCATGTGGTGGTGCGTTCGCCCGACGCCGGACCGCACAACGATTTTCGTCGACATCGCAGAACCTCCCAACGGGATGGTGTCCCACCTGTCGACCGAACGGCGCCGTCGAACGGCGTCACCTGGTCGGTGCGATTCGCCCGAGAACCGCGTGGAACTGTGCTCGTCTGAAGATCTCAGCCTGCGGCCGGTCCTGTCCTTCGATCCTCGGCGTCGCGCGATCGTAGCCACGATCCGCGGCCCCGGCCGCCCTCCTTTGTTGTGCTCCAAGCATAGGCCGGTAGCCGATCGACTTTCACCTGTTGCGGCGAAGGACCTGTCTACCTGCGCTTGCTCGCCGGGGCCGTTGCTGGAAACCCCCTGGGATCCCCCTGCGGTTCGGCTGCCAACCCGTCATGAACCCCCTTCTTCGTCATGGACCCCCTTCTTCGACGCTGCGTCACATCATCATCGGCATGCCGGGGAACATGTCGGTCCACAATCCGCGCAGCATCTCGATCAGCTGCCCGAACATGTCCATCATCACGGCGAACACCTCCTCTCCGGCGTCATCCTCCACCCGCTCCTCGCCTACCCGGATCGGTAACGGACATGCCTTCGGATGACATCCGGCTACCAGGGGGTTTCAGCCGTAGCGACGCACGAGTTCGCGCTTGAGAACCTTGTGACTCGGGCCGAGGGGCAACTGGTCGACGAACTCCACGCGGCGCGGATATTTGTGCTTGGCCAGGCGCTCGCGGCCGAAGGCGACGACCTCCTCCGCGGTCAGC
Organism: Nocardia sp. bgisy118; assembly: GCF_057708605.1. Taxonomy (NCBI): domain Bacteria; kingdom Bacillati; phylum Actinomycetota; class Actinomycetes; order Mycobacteriales; family Nocardiaceae; genus Nocardia; species Nocardia sp. bgisy118. The sequence continues at coordinate 280,532 of NZ_JBYISM010000004.1, forward strand.
GGTCCGCCTGCGACGACGACCGCGCAGATCTCCTCGCCGTAGGTCTCGTCGGGCAGGCCGATCACCGCGACCGCCTCGACCGCGGGGTGGTACAGCAGCGCCTCTTCCACCTCGCTGGGGTACACGTTGAAGCCGCCGCGAATGATCATGTCCTTGATCCGGTCGGCGATGGTCACGTACCCGTCGGCGTCCTTCACGCCGAGATCGCCGGTCCGGAACCAGCCCTGCACCACGGCGCGGGCGGTGGCGCCCGGGTTGCCGATGTATCCGTTGAACACGTTGTGCCCGCGGATCACGATCTCGCCGAGTTCTCCGCTGGGCAGCAGGACGATCTCGTCCGGCACTCCGGGGTCGGCGATCTCCACCTCCACGCCCCACACCGCGTGCCCGACGGTGCCCGCGCGCGGACCGAAGTCCGGCTGGTTCACCGCGGCGGTCGGCGAGGTCTCCGAGAGCCCGTATCCCTCCAGAATCCGGGTGCCGAACAGGTCGTGAAAGGTCTCCAGCACCGGCTGCGGCAGCGACGCACCGCCCGAGATGCACAAACGCAGGTGCGGCGCACCGAGTTTCGTGGCGGCGGTGATCAACCGGACGTACATCGTCGGCACGCCGTGAAAGGTGTTGACGCCCTCGGCGTGCATCAGCCGGATCGCCGCGTCGGGGTCGAAGCGGGGCTGCAACACCAGCGTCGCGCCCGCGCGCCAGGTGGAGTTCATGGAGACGGTCTGGCCGAAGATATGGAACAGCGGGAGCGCGCCGAGCGCCACATCGTCGCTCCGCACATCGTTCGCGTCGAAGGCGTTCACCGTCGCGTTCATGACCATGTTCAGATGGCTGAGCTCGGCGCCCTTCGGCTTGCCTGTGGTGCCGCTGGTGTAGAACACCACGGCCGGGTCGCCAGGTGCGCGCGAGACGAACGAGCCGATCGGTTCCGCCACAAGGGTATTCGGATCGTGACAGCCGATGCCCGCCGCGGCCGCCGCAACCTGCCCGACACCGGCGAACTGCTCGTGGCACACCAGCAGCGTCGCCCCGCTGTCGCGCAGCACGTGCGCGGTCTCGTCGGCCGTCAGGAGCAGATGCACCGGGATCACCACCGCGCCCGCGGCGAGGATGGCGTAGTAGGCGCGGGGGAACTCGGCGGTGTTGGGGCACATGAGCGCGACGCGATCGCCGGGGCGTACCCCGAGTTCGACAAGAGCGCCGGCCTGTTCGCGGGCCTGCGCCCACAATTCGGCGAATGTGATGCGCTGCGGGCCCTCGATCAACGCGATCCGGTCCGGGCGGCGGCGCGCCTGCTCGGCCAGAATGCTCGCCAACGACAGCGTGGCGTTCATGCCACCTCCAAAACTAACGATGCAAGTTTCTGCCACCGTAGAGCAGTGAAACTAGCGGTGCAAGTTTCTCTTTGGCGCGTTACTTCGGGGCGGCGTGCAGCTCGATCGCGACGAGCAACTCGACCAGATCGTGCACGCTGCGGACGTTGCGGCCGGTGAGTTCCTGGATCCGCCGCAGGCGGTACTTGGCGGTGTTGTGATGGATGCGCAGCGCGTCGGCGGCTTCGCGCAGGTTCATGTCGGCGGCGGCGAAGGCACGGATGGTGTCGGCCAGCATCCCGCCCCGCATCCGGTCCTCGGCCAGCGCGGCGGCGATCCGCGGATCCACCAGCTGACAGACGGTGTCGTCGGCGCGCAGCATGAGGTATCGGAACGGCGACAGATGCGGCAGGGCCAGCACGCCGCCGCCCTCGGGCAGCAGGTCCAGCGCGGAGCGGGCCTGCTGGTAGGCCCGCGGTAGCTGGGCGACCTCGGTGAACGCGGTGCTGATGCCGATGGCCAGGGTGATGCCCTCGGCGTGCAGTTTGTCGCGGGTCCGCCGCAACCGCGCGCACAGCTCGTCGGCGGCGCCGTCGCGACCGAGCGCGGGAATCGCGACGATCTCCGGCCCGCGCACCACAGACAGGGTGCGCAGCCCGTTGACCCCGGTGCGCGCCAGCGCGGCCGAGGCGATGTGCCTGGCCGCCGCTTCGGAATCACCCGGCTGCCCGCGATCCGCCGTCCGCAACACGACCGCCGTCACCGCCACCATGGCCGTGTTCCGCTCCGTGCCGAGGCCGTGCGCGTGCGCGGTGGCCAGCTGCGGACCCCGGTCGGGCAGGACGCCGTCCAGCAGGCACTCGACCAGCTCCCGGCTGTCGCGACCGGCCTCGGCGGAAAGGTACTGCTGGAATTCGAGGTAGGCGTTGGCCGCCTGGGTGCTGATCAAATCGCAGTAGCGGGTGAGCGGAACGACCATCGAGAGCGCGGCGTCGCGCCCGGCCTCCGAATCGCCCGCGTGCGCGACCAGCGATTTCCAGATCGCCTGCTGTCCGAGCCGGAACGCGGAGATGTAGTCGACCAGCGTCAGCCCCGACTGCGCCCGGCGCGCCGCGGCCCGCCTGGCGTAGGCGATGTCGGCGGCTGTGACGCGGCGCTTGTCCAGCAGCGCGCCGAGCCCGGTCCGGCACAGGCGGGTCAGCTGGTCGTGCACGTCGGCGTGGAAGGCGGTGTCGCGCGCCGCGTAGCCGGGGACCTGCGCCAGGATCGCGGACATGCCCGCGTCGGCGATGTCGTGCGCGTGCTCGAAGACGCTGCCGACGATCCGCGTGCGCTCGGCGTGGACCGGTGCGGAAACCCCGATCGAATGTGATCCAGCTGACATAACCCGGCATACTCCACGGCCCTCGTCGGGGGTGTCAACCGGCCCGAACGAGACATCCACCCCTGTCCACGCCGGACAAACCGGACGGCCGAGATTGGGCCTCCGCGTCCGATGTGCGCCCTGACCAGCGTCTTTACGCTGACCACGATCCACAGGCCAGTCTGCGAAGACTGCGCCGACCCGCTCGGAATTTTTCACCCACGTCTCGGACGCGGGTCGGAGGACGCATGCTCGAGATATCCCACCTGACCGTTCGCTTCGGCGGCATCACCGCCCTGCACGACGTCGGCTTCGCCGTGGCGCCGGGCGAGATGGTCGGCCTGATCGGTCCGAACGGCGCGGGCAAGACCACCTTGTTCAACTGCCTGACCAGGCGCTACCAGCCCACCGAAGGCGCCATGCGCTACCGGGGCGACGACCTGCTGACGGTCCGTCCCGACGCGCTGGCCGGGCTCGGCATCGCCCGCACCTTCCAGAACCTCGGCCTGTTCCCCCGCATGTCGGTCCGGGACAACGTCCTGGTCGGCGCCCACCACCGGGCCCGCGCCGGTTTCGTCTCCGCGAGCCTGCGCCTGCCGGGGGTGCGCCGGGAGGAGCGGCGGCTGCGCGCCGAGGTCGACGCCCTGCTGGAGCGCTTGGACCTCGCCGACGTCGCGGACCATCCGGCCGAAGGACTGCCGTTCGGCACGCTCAAGCGGATCGAACTGGCGCGCGCACTGGCCGTCGGACCGCGACTGCTGCTGCTGGACGAGCCGGTCAATGGACTCAGCCACGGCGAGGTCGACGTGTTCGCCGAACGCCTGCGCGCCCTGCGCGCCGAGTTCGACCTGACGGTGATCGTCGTCGAACACCACATGGGATTCGTGATGGGCACCTGCGACCGCGTGATCTGCCTGGAGTTCGGCAAGGTCATCGCCGAGGGCGAACCCGAAGCGGTGCAACGCGATCCGGCGGTCATCCGGGCCTACCTGGGGACGGCGGCATGAGCGACGAAGCGTTCCTCACCGTCACCGACCTGCGCGCGGGCTATGGCGCCGCCAAGGTGCTGCACGGGTTGAGCTTCTCGGTGGCCCGCGGCGAGGTCTGCGCGATCCTCGGTCCCAACGGCGCGGGCAAGACCACCTTGTTGCGCGCGCTGTGCGGGATGATCCGGGTCCGCGGGGCGGTCCGGCTCGACGATGCCGAGATCACCGGCCGCACCCCCGAGGCGATCGCGCGCCTCGGCGTCGCGCACGTGCCCGAGGGCCGCGGCACCTTCCTGCCGCTGACCGTTGAGGACAACCTGCGCCTCGGCGCCTATCAGCACCGCGACCGCGTCCGCACCGAGGCCGACCTGCGCCGGGTCTTCGACTTCTTCCCCATCCTGCGCGACAAGCTGCGCGAGACCGCGGGCGGACTGTCCGGCGGTCAGCAGCAAATGCTGGCGATCGGCAGGGCGCTCATGTCGCGGCCCCGGCTGCTGTTGCTGGACGAGCCATCGCTCGGCCTCTCGCCGCTGGTCACCCAGGAGCTTTTTCAGATCGTGCACACCATCAACGAAGAGGAGCGCACCACCGTGATCGTCGTCGAGCAGAACGCGCATCTCGCGCTCGGCACCGCGCACCGGGCGCACGTCCTGGAAACGGGCCGAATCGTCTTGTCCGGCACCGCGGCCCAGATCAAGGCCGACAAGCAGGTCGCCGAATCCTATCTCGGATATCGGGTGTGACCGTGGCCGGATTTCTGCAACAACTCATCGAAGGCCTCACGACCGGGGCGATCTACGCCGGACTCGCTCTCGCGCTCGTGCTCATCTATCGGTTCACCGGCATCGTCAATTTCGCACAGGGCGAGCTCGCCATGTTCTCGGCCTTCCTGGCCTGGCAGTTCGTCCAGAGCGGATTGCCGTTCTGGCTGGCGCTGCCCGCCACACTGGTGGTGTCGTTCCTCGGCGGCATGCTGATCGAACGCGTGATCATCCGGCCCGTCGAGGGCGCGCCGGAATTGACGCTGGTGATCGTCACCGTCGGCCTGTTCTTCTTCGTCAACGCCGCGGCGGGCTGGATCTGGTCCTATCAGGTCAAGTCCTTCCCGAACCCGTTCCCGGAGGGCGCTTTCCGCGCAGGCGGGGTCACCGCCGGGTACGGCAGCATCGGCGTGCTCGCGGTGGTCGCCGCGGTGATGGGGCTGCTGTACTTGCTGTTCCGCTACACCAAGATCGGCCTGGCGATGCGGGCGGTCGCCTGCAACCCGCAGTCGGCGCGCTTGGTCGGCATCAAAGTGGGCACGGTGCTCGCGCTGGGCTGGGGCCTGGCCGCACTGGTCGGCGCGGTGTCCGGCGTGCTGTCGGCGCCGCTGCTGTTCCTCGAGCCGAACATGATGGGCGGCGTGCTGATCTACGCCTTCGCGGCGGCGACGCTCGGCGGCTTCGACAGCCCGGGCGGCGCGGTGGCGGGCGGACTGATCGTCGGCGTCGCCGAAACCCTCACCGGCGCTTATCTCGACGTCATCGGCACCGAACTCAAGATCGGCGTGCCGCTGGTGATCATCCTCGGCGTCCTGCTGCTCCGGCCGCAGGGTCTCTTCGGTCACGCGGTGGTGGAACGGGTATGAGTGACATGGGAACTCAACACACTGCACTCGCGGCGGAGGAAGTGACTCCGACGCCCGAAGCCCCCTCGCGCACCGCGTCGCGGCGTCTTCCGTTGCCGCACTGGTCGTGGCTCGGGATCGGAGCACTGCTCCTGCTCGCCTGTCTCGCACCGTTCCAGCTGGTGCCGTTCCGCACCTTCCAGCTGGCGCTCGCGATGATCTACGCGGTCGCACTGCTCGGCTTGAACCTGCTGGTCGGGCACACCGGCCAGATCTCGCTGGGGCACGGCGCGTTCTTCGCCGTCGGCGCGTACACCAGCGCCGTGCTGCTCGACCGTTGGGACACACCGTATTTCGCAACGCTGCCGGTCGCGGCGGCGGTGGCCTTCGCGCTCGGCTTCGCCCTCGGCATCCCGGCGCTGCGGCTGCGCGGACTGTATCTGGCACTGGTCACCCTCGCGATCGCGATCTTCCTGGTGCCGCTGCTCAAGCGTTTCGAGTCGCTCACCGGCGGTTCCATGGGACTCACGCTGACCAAACCCGCGCCGCCCGCGTGGACCGAACTGGCCGAGGATCAGTGGCTGTACTTCCTGGCGCTGCTCGTCACCGTCGTCAGCTTCCTCCTGGTGGCCGGGTTGCTGCGGTCGCGGGTCGGCCGTGCGCTGCACGCGATCCGCGACAACGAGATCGCCGCCGAGGTGATGGGCGTGTGCTTGGCCTTCTACAAGACGCTCGCCTTCGCGTGTGGCGCCATGCTCGCCGGAGCGGCGGGCTGCGTCTACACCTGGGTGATCGGGTTCGTCTCGCCGGACTCCTTCGCCGTCGGGTTGTCCATCACGCTGCTGGCCGGACTGGTCGTCGGCGGGCTCGGCGGCCTGTGGGGACCGCTCCTCGGCGGGCTGTTCGTGATGTACGTCCCGAGCTTCGCCCAGGACCTGAACCAGGCCGCACCGGGAGTGATCTTCGGACTGCTGATCATCGCGGTCATGTACCTCGCGCCGAACGGATTGGCCGGACTCCTCGGCCGCACGGCGCGCTGGCTCGAACGTCTCGTTCGGAAAGGGAAGAACAATGCGTACTAAGGCAATCCGCGCCGCCGGCGTCGCGGCCGCCGTCCTACTCGCGGTCTCCGGCTGCGGCGGCCGCGGCGATACGGGCAGCACCGTCGGGCAGGGCGAGTGCAGCGGTCAGCAGACCACCGGCATCACCGACAGCAGCATCAAGCTGGGCGGGGTCTACCCGCTGTCGGGACCCGCCTCGGCATACGGCGAACTGCCCAAGGGCGTCCGCGCCTACTTCGACTACCTGAATGCCGAACACGGCGGCATCGGCGGCCGCACCGTCGAGTACCTGGTTCGCGACGACGGCTACCAGCCGCCGAAGACCGTCGAGGAAACCCGGCGGCTGGTGGAGCAGGACCAGGTGTTCGCCGTCTTCCAGACGCTGGGCACCCCCACCTCCTCCGCGGTGTGGGACTACCTGAACCAGCGCACGGTGCCGCAGGTGTTCGTCGCGGGCGGTGCGACGAAGTGGGGTGCGGACGAGAAGCATCCGTGGACCATCGGCTGGCAGCCCAGCTACCGCGCCGAAGGCCGCGCCTTCGCGCAGTACGTCAGGCAGCAGCGCGCCGACGCGACGGTGGCGGTGCTCTACCAGAACGACGACTTCGGCAAAGATCTGCTGAACAGCTTCACCGAGGCCGTCGCGGGCAGCGGCGTCCGGGTGGTGGCCGAGCAGAGCTACGAAGTCACCGACCCGACCGTGGAACCGCAGGTGCGCAATTTGGCCAGCTCGAAAGCCGATGTGCTGCTGAACTTCTCCACACCGAAGTTCGCTTCGCAGGCGCTGGCCGCCGAGCGTCGCAACGCCGAGTGGAACCCGCTGCACATCCTGACCCAGGTCGCGAACACCGTCAGCACGCTGAAGCCGGTCGGCCTGGAGAACGCCCAGGGCGTGGTGTCGGCGGCGTTCACCAAGGACCCGTCCGACCCGCAGTGGGCCGGCGACCCCGCGATGCGCGGCTACCAGGAGAAGCTGGCCAAGTACGCGCCCGGCGCCGACCCGACCAACCAGTACACCCTGGTCGGCTGGTCGGCCGCCGAGAGCTTCCACAAGACGATGGAAGCCGCGAAATGCCCCACCCGCGAGGGACTTCGGGACGCCATGCGCTCGCTGGACGATGTCGGCATCGACCTGCTGCTGCCCGGCATCACGCTGAAGACCGGCGAAGGCGACGCCTTCCCGATGGAGTCCCTGCGCATCCAGAGGTTCGAGGGTGACCACTGGGTGCTGACCGGCGACGTCATCAACACCGGCAGGTAACACTCCCCCACTACGTGCCGCGGCGCACTCCGGCGTCGTCGGCAAGCACGAAGAAAACCGATCGATGAGGATCAACAATGAAACTGCGAAACAGCGTCGTGACCGCAGCTATGGCGGCCGTTGCCGTCGGTGTCTGCGGCGCGGGCGTCACCAACGCCCAGCCCGCCGAGGAACAGGCTGCGGTGCACTACGAGGTCACCCGCCAGGGTGATTCCGCCGTGGTGACCATCGGCGACGGCAAGTTGCGCGTCGTCGCGGACCAGCTGGTGGTCACCGACACGCACGACACCCCGGTCGCGGCCGTGCCGCTCACCTACCGCATGGACGCCATGGCGTACCCGATCGCGGCGCGGGTCGAGGGTGACCGCGCGATCCTGACGCCGTCCCGCGAGGGCGGAACGCCGGTGGCCGCCGTGTCGCCGAACGAGGTCATCAGCACGGATCAAGCGGCCAAGCAGGTCGCTGAATCCTTCACCCCGCGTGACCAATCCGCGCTCGGCGTGTTCGCCCAGCGGATGACCATCAGCGCCGCGGTGAGCGCCGTCGTCGGCGCGGTGCTCGGCGGCGGCGTCGGCTGCCTGCTGGGCGGAGCGGCGGGCGCCACCGTCGCCAGCCCGGTGATCGCGCTGCTGCTCCCCTGGGTCGGCGCCACCATCGCCGGGTGCGTGCTCGGCGCAGCGACGCTGGGCGCGGTGGGCGCCATGGTCGGTCTGATCACGGTGGGCGGTCCGATCGCGCTGTTCTCGGCGTTCCAGTACTTCTCCACCATCATCGCCCCCTGCCCGGCGGAACTGCCCTACTGCAAGGACCCCTCGGTTCCGGCTCCCCCGAAGTAACACCGCAAGAAAAGATCCCGCAGGCCTGTCCGGCGCACAACCGGGCAGGCCTGCGCGGCGGTGCCAGGCGCCGCCCGACGAGGAAGGAAATCATCGTGCGCAGAACAGTTTTCGAGGCCGACCACGAGGCGTTCCGGGAGACCGTCCGGTCCTTCATCGAATCCGAGGTCGTCCCGGAGTACGACAAGTGGTACGCCGACGGCATCGTGCCGCGCGACTTCTACCGCAAGCTCGGCGAACTCGGCGTGTTCGGCATCGAGGTCCCCACCGAATACGGCGGCGCCGGGATCGAGTCGTTCTCCTTCCAGGCGGTCCTGACCGAGGAGATCGCGCGCGCCGCGGTGTCCTTCGGCGGCTCCAGCGTGCATGTGTCGCTGTGCCTTCCGTACCTGAAAGCACTGGCCACCGAGGAGCAGAAGCAGCGCTGGCTGCCCGGATTCGTCAGCGGCGACATCATGTTCGCCATCGCCATGACCGAACCGGGCACCGGCTCGGATCTCGCGGGCATCCGCACCACCGCGACCCTGTCCGAGGACGGCACGCACTACGTGCTCAACGGCTCCAAGACCTTCATCACCGGCGGCGTGCACGCGGACCGGGTCATCGTGTGCGCGCGCACCGCTCCGACCAAGGCGGAGGACCGCCGCTACGGCCTGTCTCTGCTCGTGGTGGACACCGCCTCGCCCGGCTACTCCGTCGGCCGCAAGCTGGACAAGCTGGGCCTGAAGGTCTCCGACACCGCCGAGCTGACCTTCACCGATGTCCGGGTGCCTGTCGAGGATCTGCTCGGCGAGGAGCACCGCGGCTTCTCCTACCTGGGCCAGAACCTGCCGCAGGAACGGCTCAGCATCGCCGTCGGCGCCTACGCCCAGGCCAAGGCCGCCGTGCGCTTCGCGCACCAATACACCAGGGACCGTTTGGTATTCGCCAAGCCGGTGGCCAGTTTCCAGAACACCAAGTTCGAGCTGGCCGCCTGCCGCGCCGAGGTGGACGCAGCCGAAGCAGTCGTCGATCGGGCATTGGCCGCGCACGACCGCGGCGAGCTGACCCCCGCCGACGCCGCCTCGGCCAAGCTGTTCTGCACCGAGACCGCCTCCCGCGTGATCGACCGCTGCCTCCAGCTGCACGGCGGCTACGGCTACATCACCGAGTATCCGATCGCCCGGCTCTACGCCGACAACCGCGTCAACCGGATCTACGGCGGGACCAGCGAGGTGATGCGCATGATCATCGCCAAAGACATGGGCCTGTAACGGGTTTCAGCGCGCGCCCGCCGTCGGCTCGGGCGGGGTCGGCAGCACCTCTTCGGCCACCTCGAGCACGGCGGCCAGCGCGCGCGAGGTGTTGTCGGCCCGCCAGGCCAATGCGGAGGCGAGCGCGGGCACATCGCCGCGCAATTCCTTGTAGACCATGCCGGACCGGTGGATGTGCTGCACCGAGGAGACGGTCAACGTCACGCCGACGCCGGCGGCGACCAGGTCGAGGATGGTGTACGAGTCCGGCGCCTCCTGCACGATGCGCGGTGTGAACCCGGCGTCGAGCGCCGTGCGCACCAGGTGGTCGCGCACGCTCGATCCCTGCGTGCCGGGGAAGGTGACGAAGGCGTCGTCGGCGAGGTCGGCGACATCGATGTCGGGGGCGTCGGCGAGCGGATGCTCCGCGGGCAGCGCCGCGACCAGCCGCTCGTACTGGATCACCCGCACAGCGACGCCCTCGCGCCGCACCGGCAGCCGGACGAAGCCGAGATCCAGCTCGCGCGCCGCGACGAGGTTCAGCGCGGCGCCCGCGTAGGTCTGGCCGCGCAGGCGCACCTCGATGCCGGGGTGCGCCGCGCGCACCGCCCTGGTCAGCGTCGGCAGCGACTCGTGGCTGCTGGCGCCCGCGAAGCCGATCGAGACCCGGCCGACCTCGCCGCGGCCGGAGGCGACCGCCGCCCGCCTGGCCAGCTCGAGGTCGTCGAGCACCTTGCGCGCGTGCGGCAACAGCACCTCGCCCGCGGCGGTGAGCCGCACCGAGCGGGTGTTCCGCTCGAACAGCGCGACCCCGAGTTCCTTCTCCAACGCGCGGATCTGCTGGCTCAGCGGCGGCTGGGCCATGTGCAGGCGCTCGGCCGCGCGGCCGAAGTGCAACTCCTCGGCGACCGCGACGAACCCGGCGAGATGACGGAACTCCACGACGTCCCCATTCGGTAAGAAACGGTATCACTGCATTGCGAATTGAGTATTGGACTATATCGGTCGAACAAGGCACGGTGAGGACAGTTCCGAGCGAAGGAGCCCGATGCCCCGGTCCAAACAGCTGACGATGCGCGAGGCCGTCGCCGCGTTCGTCGACGACGGCGCGACCGTGGCCTTGGAAGGATTCACGCATCTGATCCCGGTCGCCGCTGGTCACGAGTTGATTCGCCAGCGCAGGCGAGATCTGACGCTGGTCCGCATGACGCCCGATATCGTCTTCGACCAGCTGATCGCGGCGGGCGCGGCACGAAAGATGATCTTCTCGTTCACCGGCAACAGCTCGGTCGGCTCGCTGCACGCCATCCGCCGGGCCGTGGAGCACCGTGAACCGCGCGGCATCGAGATCGAGGAGTACAGCCACTTCGGCCTGCTCACCCGCTATCTCGCCGGAGCCGCGAATCTTCCCTTCTACCCGCTGCATTCGTACGCGGGCAGCGATCTGCCCGCGCACAATCCACGCATCGCCAAGGTGGTGTCGCCGTTCGCCGCACCGGACGGCGGGGTCGAGGAGATCTACGTGGTGCCGCCGATCCGGCCCGATGTCGCGATCCTGCACGCGCAGCGCGCCGACCGCGCGGGCAACGTCCAGGCGTGGGGCATCCTCGGCCCGCTGCAGGAGGTGGCGTTCGCATCGACCCGCACCATCGTGGTGGTCGAGGAGATCGTCGACGACGAGGTGATCCGCGCCGACCCGAACCGCACCGTGATCCCCGGCTTCGCGGTCGACGCGGTCGTGGAGTGCCCGCGCGGCGCGCATCCCTCCTTCGTGCAGGGCTACTACGACCGCGACAACGACTTCTACCGGTCCTGGCCCGCGATCAGCAAGGATCCGGCCGCGCTGGACCGCTGGCTGCACGAATGGATCCACGACCTGCCCGATCACGCCGCCTACCTGGACAAGCTCGGCCCCGGCTACTTCGACCGCCTGGTTCCCGAGCCCGCGATGTCCCACCCCGTCGACTACGGATGCACACTGTGACGACCGCGCGCCCCACCGATCGGGCCCACACCACGAGCGAGCTGCTCACCGTCCTCAGCGCCCGCCACCTGCACGGCAAACGGCGAGTCTTCGCCGGTATCGGCCTGCCGACCCTCGCCGTCGCGCTCGCGCAGGCGACCACCTCGCCCGACCTCGAGCAGGTGTACGAATCCGGCGTCTGCGGCGCGCATCCCCCGCGCCTGCCGCAGACCATCGGCGACGCCCCGTTGGCCACCGGGGCCGAGGCGATCCTCGGGATGCACGCGCTCTTCGGATACGTTCTGCAGGGCGGCTATATCGACGTCGGCTTTCTCGGCGCGGCCCAGATCGATCGCTTCGGCAGCCTCAACAGCACCGTGATCGGCGACTACGCGGCCCCGGCCGCCCGGTTGCCCGGCGCGGGCGGCGCCGCCGAGGTGATGGCGAACGCGGACGAGGTCTTCGTGGTGCTGCGGCGCCACGACCGGCGATCGTTCGTCGACCGGCTCGATTTCACCACCAGCCCGGCGCCCGCGGTGGCGCGCCGGGCCGAACCGCGGGTACGCACCCGCGGCCGCGGCGTGGCGACCGTGATCACCCCGCTCGGCGTGCTCACCGCGGACGCCGACGGCGAATTGCGGCTCGGCGCAGTCCATCCCGGCGTCTCCGTCGACCGGGTGCTGGATGCCACCGGCTGGCCGCTCCGCGTCGGCGACACCGTCACCGTCACCGCACCACCTACCGCGGCGGAACTCGATCTGCTGCGCACCACCATCGATCCGACCAGGGTGTATCTCCGATGAACGAATCCACCGTCCTGCGCACCGATCTGTCCGGCGAGCACGCAGGCATCCGCATTCTGCGCATCTCCCGGCCGCAGGCCCGCAACGCATTGAACTCTGCCACGAAAATCCTTCTTGCCGAGGAGCTTTCGTACGCCGACGCGGATCCGGCCGTGCGCGTCATCGTCCTCACCGGCGACGCCGGTGTGTTCGTCGCCGGAACGGACCTGAAGGAGATGAGCACGTACCGGCCCACCGATCTGCTCGCGGGCGAGACCGGCAAGGTGTTCTCGGTGCTCGACGAGCTCGGCACGCCGGTGCTCGCCGCCGTCGAAGGCTATGCGTTCGGCGGCGGATGCGAACTCGCGATGGCGTGCGATCTCGTGGTCGCCGGCGCGTCGGCGCGGTTCGGGCAGCCGGAGATCCGGGTCGGGCTCATCCCGGGCGCGGGCGGGCTGAGCCGCCTGGTGCAGCGAGCCGGACGCGCCCGCGCGCTGCGCATGGTGCTGACCGGCGAGCCGATCGACGCCGTCACCGCGCAGCAGATCGGGATCGTCGCCGACATCGTGCCCGACGGCGCCGCGCTCGACGCCGCCGTCGACATCGCGGCGACCATCCTGCGTCAGCCCCCGTTGAACATCCGCGCCATTCGCGGTGTGGCGCGGCACGCGGAGAACGCCCCGCTGAACACCGCGATCGCTTTGGAACGCACGACTTTTCAGGTGTTGTTCGACACCGCCGACCACGCCGAGGGCATCGCCGCCTTCCTCGGCAAACGCTCCCCGACCTACGAAGGACACTGATGGAACCGATCGAACGCATCCGCATCGTCGGCGCGGGCGCGATGGGCCGCGGCATCGCGCAGGTCGCCGCGACCGCCGGATACCGAGTCGAGCTGACCGACACCGACGACGCCGCGGTGCGCGCCGCGCTCGAGTTCGTCGCGGCGATGATTCACCGGTCCGTCGACAAAGGCATACGCGACGCCGACGAGGGCGCGGCCATCCTGGCACGGCTCACGGCGGGCGCGGCCCCGACCGCACCCGCCGCCGACATCGATCTGGTGATCGAGGCCGTGGTCGAGAGACTTCCGGTGAAGCAGGCGATCTTCGCCGAACTGGAGACCGCGACGCCGAACGCCGTGCTCGCTTCCAACACCAGTTCGCTGTCCATCACCGCGATCGCGTCGGCGCTGCACGACCCCTCGCGGCTGATCGGGCTGCACTTCTTCAACCCGGTGCCGCTCATGTCGCTGGTGGAGGTCGTTTCCGGCCTGCGCACCGCGCCCGAATTGGTCGACACCGCAACGTCTTTCGTGACACGCCTGGGCCACACCCCGATCCTGGCGCGAGACACCCCCGGGTTCCTCGTCAACCACCTCGGGCGCGCCCTGCCCAGCGAGGCGCTGGCCATCCTGTCCGAACAGATCGCCGCGCCGGCCGATATCGACCGCATCGTCCGCGACACGCTCGGCTTGCGGATGGGCCCGTTCGAGCTGATGGATCTCACCGGATTGGACGTCAGCCATACCGTGATGGAGACCGTCTCCGCGGGGTTCTACGGTGATCCGCGGCTGCGGCCCTCCCCGATCGCGGCCGCCCGCGTCGCCGCCGGTCTGCTCGGCCGCAAAACGGGCGAAGGGTTCTACCGCTACCAGGACGGCGCGCCTGCGCTGCCCGCCGAGCCCTTGATCGTGCCGGATGCCGAGGCCACCCCGGTCCACGTCCACAATCACCCCGATTTCGCGGCGGCGCTGCGCCGATCCGGCGCGACGGTGCTCGAATCTCCCGATGCCGAGGCGGTTTCCCTCGTCCTACCGATCGGCGAACCGACTTATCGGGTCGCCGCCCGCTACGGTCTCGACCCCGCCCGCACCCTCGGCATCGATCCGCTCGGGATCGATCGCCGCCGCCTCACCGTGATCGTGCCCGGCGCTGTCGACCCGGTCGTCGCCGCGCCCGTATTGCGCGTCCTGGCCGCCGCCGGTTACCTCCCGACGCCGACTGCGGACGTCACCGCCCCTGTGGCGCAACGGATTCTGGCCGCCATCGTGAACCTCTCCTGCGCCCTCGCCGAACACGGCATCGGCACCCCCGAGGACATCGACCGCGGCGCGCGCCTCGGCCTCGGCTACCCGATCGGACCGCTGGAACTCGGCGAATCCACCGGAAGCGAGCGCGTCACCGCGATACTCGACGGCCTCTACGCCTACACCCGCGATCCACGCTATCGCGTGAGCAGCTGGCTGCGCGCCCGCGCCGAGCAGCGAATTCCCCTGCACACCAGGGGCACCCGCCCCGAAGACCTGCTCCCGAACCGAGGAACCGATGTTCGTTCTCGATGACATGCACCGCGAAATCCGGGCGATGGCCGCCGATTTCGTCGACAGCGAGATCACCCCGCGCGCCCGCGACTGGGACCTCGCCGAAAGCGTCGACCTGTCCATCGTCGAACAGCTGGGCGAGCTCGGATTCCTCGGGCTCGGCATCGCCGAGGAATACGGCGGCACCGAGGTCGACATGCTCTCCTACGTCCTGGTCTGCGAGGAACTGGGACGGGGCGATTCAGCCGTGCGCGGCATCGTCTCGGTGTCGCTCGGCCTGGTCACCAAGTCCATCGCCGCGCACGGCACCGAGGAGCAGAAACGCGCCTGGCTTCCGCGGCTCACCGCGGGACGCGCGCTCGGCTGTTTCGCGCTCACCGAACCCGACAGCGGCTCCGACGCGGCCTCGCTGCGCACCAGGGCGGTGCGCGACGGCGACGACTGGGTGCTCTCCGGCGAGAAGATGTTCATCACCAACGGCACCTGGGCCGAGGTCGCCCTGGTCTTCGCGCGCACCTCGGCCGACGGCGGCAAAGGCCTCACCGCCTTCCTCGTCCCCACGGACACACTGGGTTTCACGGCGACGACCATCCACGGCAAACTCGGACTGCGCGGGCAAGCGACAGCGGCGCTGACGCTCCAGGACGTCCGGGTGCCCGACTCGGCGCGGCTCGGCGCGGTGGGCAAGGGTCTCGGCATCGCCTTGGGCGCCTTGGCCAAAGGCCGCATCTCCGTGGCGGCGGGCAGCGTCGGTGTCGCGCAGGCGGCCCTCGACGCCGCGGTGCGCTACTCGACCGAGCGCATCCAGTTCGGACAACCCATCGCCGCCAAACAGCTCGTGCAGGAACTGCTCGCCGACTCCGCGGTGGACATCGAATCGGCGCGCCTGCTGACCTGGAAGGCCGCCGCGCTGGTCGACGCCGGGGCGTCGCGGGAGGAGGTGCAGCTCGCCTCGTCCATGGCCAAGCTCGCCGCGGGCGAGACCGCCGTGCGGGTGAGCAACAACTGCCTGCAGGTGTTCGGCGGCTACGGCTTCATCGACGAGTACCCGGTGGGCAAATACCTGCGCGACGCGCGCGTGCTCACCCTCTACGAAGGCACCAGCCAGCTCCAGAAGCTCATCATCGGCCGCGCTCTCACCGGCGTCGACGCGATGTGACCGCCACTCCCGAAGGACAACCCATGCCCGACGCAGTCATCTGCGAACCGCTCCGCACTCCCGTCGGCCGCTTCGGCGGCGTGTTGAAAGACATTCCGCCGCAACAGCTCGCCAGCACGCTCGTCGCGGAACTGGTGCGGCGCACCGGCATCGACGGCAGCCGGGTCGACGACGTGATTCTCGGGCAGGCCTCGCCCAACGGCGAGGCGCCCGCCATCGGCCGGATCGCCGCGCTCGACGCTGGTCTCGGCATCGATGTGCCCGGCCTGCAAGTCGACCGGCGCTGCGGCTCCGGACTCCAGGCGGTCATCCAGGCGTGCCTGCAAGTCGGTTCCGGCGGAAGCGATCTCGTGTTGGCGGGCGGCGTGGAGTCGATGAGCCAGACCGAGTTCTACGCGACCGGAATGCGGTGGGGCGTCAAAGGCGACGGCGTCGCGCTCGCGGACCGGCTCGCACGGGCGCGCGTCACCGCGGGCGGACGTGACTTCCCTGTGCCGGGAGGCATGATCGAGACCGCGGAGAACCTGCGCGCCGAATTCGCGATCAGCCGGGCGGATCAGGACGAGCTGGCCGCGCTCTCGCATCACCGCGCCGTCGCCGCCCAGGGCGAAGGACGATTCGCCGACGAGATCGTCGGAATTCCTGTTCCACAGCGCCGCTCGGCACCTTTGCTGGTCGACACCGACGAGCACCCACGCGCCGACACCACGGTCGCGGCGCTGTCCGCACTGCGTCCGATCCGAGCCTCCGTCGACCCCGACGCCACCGTCACCGCGGGCAATGCCAGCGGCCAGAACGACGGCGCGGCACTGTGCCTCGTCACCACCCCGGAGCACGCCCGCAAGCTCGGTCTGCGCCCCCTCGCCCGCTTGGCCTCCTGGGCGGTGGCGGGCGTCGCGCCGCGCACCATGGGAATCGGTCCGGTTCCCGCGACCGAGCGGGCTCTCGCCCAGGCCGGGCTCACCCTCGCGGATATGGATGTCATCGAACTGAACGAAGCCTTCGCAGCCCAGGTGCTCGCCGTACTGCGCCGGTGGGACGTCGAGCCCGACGATCCCCGTCTGAACCCCAACGGTTCCGGCATCTCCCTCGGCCATCCCGTCGGCGCGACCGGAGCCCGCATCCTCGCGACCCTGCTGCGCGAAATGGACCGGCGCGAGGCGCGATACGGCCTCGAGACGATGTGCATCGGCGGCGGACAAGGCCTGGCCGCCGTCTTCGAGCGACTCTCCTGAACGAGTAAGTCCTCCAACCAGTCAGCTGCCGCTGCCGCCATTGGATCCGCCGCCGAGACCACCGCGCTCCGTGGTGGTCGGGGGTTTGGTCCCAATCGGCTGCTGCGGAAGCGTCGTCCGCGGCGGCGACAGGGTAGGCATCCGTGGCCGGCTGAGCCTACTCGCCAACGTGTCCGGATGCCTTGCACTGCAAGGCATCCGGACATGTCGGAGCCTTCATTTGCCCTAGACGAAAGACACTGCAGCTCTATCGGCTGCTCGGCCTTGTTCGCAGCGACGGCCAGCCGGGGATCGATGACGCCTGCCGCCACGCCCTCGACGCCGAGGCTACAGATCGCCTGCGACGATGTTCGCGATATTGCGTTCCGCCAGAGCTGTAATGGTGACGAATGGATTGACGCTGGTATTGCCCGGGATCAGCGAACCGTCGATGACGTAGAGCCCGGTGTAGCCGGGGAGCCGACCGTAGTTGTCGGTCGCCTCGTTCAGCACGCAACCGCCGAGCGGGTGATAGGTGAAGTCGTCGCCCCAGGTCTTGTAGACGCCGAAGAGGTCGGTCCGGTAGATCGTCCCCTCCTTCTTGTTGATCTTGTCGAAGATGCGCTTGGCGGCATCGATGGCGTACTGGTTCTGCGCGGTCTGCCAGCTCAGATCGACCTTGCCGGTACCGGAGTCGAAGGTGAACTGCCCGCGATTGGGGTTCTTGGTGATCGCCAGGTACAGGCTGACGTAGGTCTCCAGCCCCGCAGGGAAGGGCGCGACCTCGGCGAAGGCCGGGCCACCCGCATCGGCCCAGTTGTCGATACCCAGGCACGGCATGCTGGATTGCAGTACGCCGGTGCCGTCCCACATGTGATTGGCGCGGCCCACCATCACATTGCCGTTGTTGCCCCACTTCTTGCCGACGGCATCGGGCAGGTCCGGCAGTTTGCCCTGCGCCTTCATGGCCACCAGCAGCTTCGAGGTGCCGATACTGCCCGCCGCGAAGAACACCTTCTGCGCCACAACGGCTTTGGTCGCCACCGTGGCACCGCTGGTGTCGATCTCGTTCATCTCCACCCGATAGCCGCCCTCCGCGGGCGATACGGCGGTGACGATATGCATGGGCGTGATACGCACCTTGCCGGTCCCGGTGGCCGCGGCCAGATAGGTCTTGTCCAGCGACCGCTTGCCGTGGTTGTTGCCGTAGATGACCTCACCAGCCAGTGCCGACCGGGTGACCTGCTGGGCCTGTTCCTTCTTCATGTACTCGAAGTCGTAGACATTCGGCACGAAGGTCCAGCCGAAGCCGGAGCGTTCTGCGTGTTTGCGCCCCACGCGGGCGAACTGGTAGCACTCCGCGCTCTCGAACCAGGTCTGGTCGATATTGTTCACGCCGAGACCGGCATTGGCGCGCGGGTAGTAGATGTCGTACATCTCATCGGCGTTCACCGAGGGCAAGATGGCCGCGAAGTTCTCCCGCTTGGGCGTCACCGCCATACCGCCGTTGACCAACGAGCCACCGCCGACGCCCCGGCCCTGGTAGACGCGAATCCCGCTGAAGCGCTCGGAATCCAAGACGCCCGTGTACCTTTCGATGTCTTTGTTGTAGCTGCTGCCCGCGAAGTAGCCGACCGGCTGATCGGTGCGGTCGCGCAGCCAGTAGGACCGCCCATCGGGTTTCAGCACGGGACAGAAGATCTTGCCGTCGGAGCCGGGCGTCGTCCACGACCTGCCCATCTCCACCACGGTCACCTCCACACCCGCCTGCGCGAGCCGCAGTGCGGCGACCGATCCCCCGTATCCGCTGCCGATGACGAGCGCGGGAACCTTCTCCCCATCCGCCAGCGGTGCCGCGGTTGCCCGCGCCATCGACCTCCCCACCAGCGCGCCAGCAAAGGTGAAACCTGTTGCAGCTAGAAATCCGCGCCTGCTCACCCCCCAGGACCGATTACCAACAGGCATTTCATGAGTGCGAACAGGCAACGCAGGCTCCTCATCGAGATTTTGATTGGAACCTGTTATAGCGATGTGAAACGCGACCGCGCGGAACTTTCCGGACAAGCCGGAAAATTTTCGATCTCCCTGGGCGATCCGCCGCCGGACCGTTCGGCCCTACGACGCTACCGGCGATGTCGCGTAGTCATTGCGGGACAGCGGCACACGAGATTTCGGCGACATCGTGCAGACGCTGCCGAGACGCGCCGAGGCGGCTCAGCTGGATCAGCCCCTGGGACACCAGCACGATGTGAGCGCTGAGCGTCGCTAGTTCGTTCTCGTCCAGGACTTTTCGCGGAATATCGGCGCGGAGCCGTTCGGCGACGTCGGTCTCCATCCGCGCGGTCGTCCGGTCGCCGATGGCGACGACCTCGGGGACCCGATGCCCCAGCTGGGCGACGCTGTTGATCATCAGGCACCCGCGCCGGTTCGGGTACGCGAGACAGTCGGCGATCACCGCGTCGAAGAACGCGCGCACCACCGTGCGCGGCGGGCCGGGAGCGGCGTGCAGCGCGGCGTGCACATACTCGGCTCGCCGCTCGCAGTATCGGCGGAAAGCCGTGAGAAACAGGCCCATCTTGCTGCCGTAGGCGGCGTAGATACTGCCGTTGCCGACACCCGAGACGCTGGACACGCCCTCCACCGAGGTGCTGTCGAACCCGTCGGTCCAGAACAGTTCGATGGCGACGTCGAGCAGCGCCGACTCGTCGAACTGCCGTGGACGCCCCATTCGTCCACGCTAGCAACGCCATCGATCGACCGCGCGCGAGGCCCGAGCGAGCATGAAACGCGGCACATGCGGGCCGCCTCGTTTGATTATGGAGTCGCGCCTCCACAATAATCGGCGGATGAATTCCAGAGCGGTCACCTCGTCGCGGCGGCGGATCGGGATCTTGGTCTTCGACGGCGTGAAGATGCTCGATTTCGCGGGTCCGGCCGAGGTGTTCGTCGAGGCGAATCAGTCGCTGCCCGCCTACGACGTGGTGCTGGTCTCGGCCGACGGCAACGACGTGCAGACCTCGATCGGCGCGCGCGTCGCCGTGGCGCACGCGGCGGCGGACGCGGGCCGCTTCGACACCGTCGTCATCCCCGGCAGCGAGCTGCCCGCCGCCGAGTTCGTGACGCCGGAGGTGCTGCGGGCCACCCGCCATCTCGCCGAGCACACCCGCAGGCTCGCGTCGATCTGCAGCGGGGCCGCCATCCTCGCCCACCTCGGCCTGCTGGATGGACGCCGCGCCACCACGCACTGGAAATTCGTCAAGGATCTCGGCCGCCAGTTTCCCGCGGTCGACGTGGACCCCGACGCGATCTTCGTGCGCGACGGGCACATCTACAGCTCCGCGGGCGTCGCCGCGGGCATCGATCTCGCGCTCGCGCTCGTCGAGGAGGACCACGGCGCCGCGGTGGCGCGCCGGGTCGCCCAGTCGTTGCTGGTGTACATGCAGCGGGCCGGCGGCCAGTCGCAATTCTCGGCGGCGCTCAGCGGACCGGTTCCGCGCAGCCCGCTCGTCCGCGCGGTCGCCAACCTGATCTGCGCCGATCCGGCCCAGCCGTACACGGTGCGAACGCTCGCCGCACACGCCGGGGTGAGCCCGCGACACCTGACCCGGCTGTTCAGGGCGGAACTGGAAAGCACACCCGCGGAGTACGTCGCCTTCGTCCGATTCGCTTACGCCAGAGACAAACTCGACGCGGGCTACAGCGTGACCGAGGCCGCGATGGCCGCCGGATACGGCAGCGGCGAGGCGATGCGCCGCGCCTTCATCGCGCGCCTGGGCGTCTCGCCGCGCAAGTACCAGCAGCGCTTCCGCTCGACGGCGTACGCGACCGGCGGCTGATCCCGGTCGCGGATTTGCTGTCCGGTGTCTCAAATCGTGCGGATACTTGGCCCGATGGGTGGGGCGCGCGGACGCCCGGTTCACGAAAACTGGAGGCTCCCCTCAACAACGACGCCGAAAAGGTAGGAACCATGGCAGGGAACCCCCTCGGTCTATCGCTGGAGCCGGCCGCCCAGGAGTTCGTCGACGCGACCTCCGAACCGCCGTTCCTGTACCAGCTGCCCCCGGAAGAGGGCCGCAAAGCGGTCGACGGCGTCCAGGACAGCCCGATCTTCAAGCCGGAGATCGACGAGGAGTGGATCACCGTCGACGGCGGCCCCACCGGCTCGGTCCCGGTGCGGATCGTGAAACCGGTCGGCGCGACCGGACCGCTCCCCGTCATCCTCTACACGCACGGCGCGGGCTGGGTCTTCGGTGACGCGCACACCCACGATCGGCTCGTGCGTGACCTCGCGGTCGGGGTGAACGCCGCCGTGGTGTTCCCCGAGTACGACCGCTCGCCGGAGGTGCGCTACCCGGTGGCGAACGAACAGTCCTACCGGGTCGCCCAGTGGATCACCACGGCGGGCGGCGCGAAGGGCCTGGATTCCTCGCGCCTCGCGGTCGCGGGCGACTCGGTCGGCGGCAATATGGCCATCGCGCTGACGCTGATGGCCAAGGAGCGCGGCGACGTCTCCTTCGTGCAGCAGGTGCTGTTCTACCCGGTGACCGACGCGAACTTCGATACCGGCTCGTACCGCGAGTTCGCCGAGGGGTACTTCCTGACCCTGGACGGAATGCGCTGGTTCTGGGATCAGTACACCACCAGCGAAGCGGATCGGGCGCAGATCACCGCGTCGCCGTTGCGCGCGAGCACCGAACAGCTGGCCGGACTGCCGCCCGCGCTGGTCATCACCGCGGAGGCCGACGTGCTGCGCGACGAGGGCGAGGCCTTCGCGGGCAAGCTGCGCCGGGCGGGCGTCCCGGTGACGCAGACCCGCTACGGCGGGATCGTCCACGACTTCGTGATGGTCAACGCCCTGCACGACACCCACGCGGCCAAGGCCGCGATCGCCCAAGCCGTCGCGACCTTGTCCGCGGCGCTGCACGGCTGAGTCGCGGCATCCGCCACGACTTCCGAATCCTTTCGATCGACAGGACGATTCACGATGTCGACTGCCTCGACCTCCATCGACGAGCAGGCCCGCGCCCAGATCGACCAGGCCAATGCGAGCGGGCGCACGCCGGTGGTGTTCATCCACGGGCTGTGGTTGCTCGCAGGCAGCTGGGACCGCTGGGCCGCGGTCTTCGCCGACGCTGGCTACGCGCCGGTGACCGCGGGCTGGCCCGACGACCCGCGGACGGTGGCGGAGGCGCGTGAACATCCCGAGGTGTTCGCGGGCAAGACCGTCGGCCAGGTCGCCGATCACTATGCATCGGTGATTCGCGCACTCGACCGCAAGCCCGCGGTGATCGGGCATTCCTTCGGCGGGTTGCTCACCCAGATCCTGGCCGGGCGCGGGCTGTCCGCGGCTTCGGTGGCCATCGACGCCGCACCGTTCCGCGGGGTCCTTGCGCTGCCGATCTCTTCGCTGCGCGCCGCCGCGCCGGTGTTGAGCAATCCGGCGAATCGGCGCCGCGCGGTGCCGTTGACCTACGAACAGTTCCGCTACAGCTTCGCCAATGCGGTGGACGAGGACGAAGCCAGGAGCCTGTTCGAGATATACGCCGTCGCCGCGCCGGGGGCGCCGCTGTTCCAGGCCGCGGCCGCGAACCTCAACCCGTGGTCGGAGACCCGGGTCGATACCGAGAATCCCGAGCGGGGACCGCTGTTGATCCTCTCGGGCGAGAAGGACAACACGGTACCACGGGCGATCACGCATGCCGAATACGTCAAGCAGAAGCGCAATCCCGGCGTCACCGAGTTCGTCGAGCTGCCGGGGCGGGGTCACGCGTTGACGATCGATTCCGGGTGGCGCGAGGTCGCCGAGACGGCGTTGCGGTTCATCCAACGGTTCGTTTGATCGAGGCCCGTCGCGGTCGGGACACCCGGCCGCGGCGGGCGCGGCGGAAAGATCGCCCTCTTCACCACGATGCCCGCCCGCGCCGAAAGGGCTACTACCGCAGGCGGTATCGAACAACCGGACGGCACTCGGCGATCAGGCGACGCTCAGAGATCGCGAGGCTGTGGCGATCGGGCCCCGGTCAGCACCCGGGAAGGTAGTCCCCGAACTCGTCCAGGAAGTCCGGTACCGGGTCGACGCCCACACTGTGGTGGACGAGGCGGCCGCCGACGAACAGGCCCAGGGTGGGGAAAGCCCGCACCCGGTACCGCTCGGCCAGCTCGGGGTGCTCTTCCACGTTCACGCTGACGACGACGAGCTGATCGGAGAGCTCGTCGGCGAGCAGGCGCAGCCGCGGCGTCGACCGACGGCATGGGCCGCACCACGGCGCGGAGAACACGACCAGCACCGGCTTACCGGCACCGAGCACGGTCTCGGCGAAGGTCTCGGTCGATACGGCGCGCACACCGTTCATCGGTTCTCTCCTCGACACCTCGCTCAGTTACCGGGTTACCGGTCGGCATCGCGCCAAACACCCCTGGGCCGACCTCCCCTTCAGCCACTTCGAAATCTACCGCCCGTACCACCGCGACAAGGTCCTCGCCGACCAGACCGACTTCTTGCGCCAGGTTCTTCCCGGAGTGTGACACGGGTGTTCCGTACGGTGTAAGAATCGCATAGTGTGGCGGCGGATACAGTCCGTCGAAAGGAAGCGCACGTGTCGGTCGCCGCCGCGGTCAAGAAGCAGGTCCAGGAACTCGGCGGGGGATTCATGTTCTCCCGGGAGACCAAGGAATTCGGGCACAGCACCGGAGTCGACGGGTTCTTCGGTCCGTACACCCGCGGCAGGGGCGGCGTGCTCGGCGACGTGGACGCCGACGTCGTCACCGCGGCCTTCGGCTTCTTCCCCGCCCATTCCATCCGCAAGGCCTGGGAGTCGGTCCCCATGCCCGCCGCCAAGGCCGCCGACGGCTACCTGGCCGCTTGTCAGGACTTCGGCCGCCGCAAACTCGGCGATTTCGAGCAGGCCGATCGTCTCGCGCAATTGCTGGAAGTCGTTGTCGCCGCGGCCGATCCGGCCGGTCTGCCACTGTTCGCCGGCTGGCGCGCCCTGCCGCTGGCCACCGACGCGCCCGCGCGAGTCACGCAACTCACGCACATCCTGCGCGAACTCCGCGGCGGACTGCACCTGCTCGCGATCCGCGCCAGCGGCATCACCCCGCTGCAAGCTGTCCTGATCTCGGGCTCCCCGTTCAACGACGGCCCCGGCCAGGCCCGCTGGTACGGCTGGCCCGAACCCTTCGAAGACCTCACCCCCACGGTGCACGACCGCTGGCAACGCGCCGAAGCCCTGACCGACACCCTCATCGCCCCCGCCTTCGCCGTCCTCGACGGCGCCGCGAGCACGGAACTCACCACCCTGCTCACCGCCGCCCACGCGAAGGTTTTCGCCCGCTAGGACCGGTCGCACGTATCAACCGAGCGAGCCGCGATCCACCCGACCGATCCGGAGACCCGCCTGCGGCCGAAAACCAGTACACCCCACTGGCTTCCGACCGCAGGCGACCCGCTCCGGGACGCACGAGCGTCCCGTCTCGTCGACCTCGAGACAACCTGGTCGATCCGAGAGTTCCTGCGTCACAGGTGTTTCGAGGGGAACGGGTTGTCGCGACCTTCGCGAGGGTCCTCCGCAACGAGGGAGCTCGCGCCCGGACACGGCGGATCAGTGACGCGGCGAATCAGTGTAGAGCGCCGACGACGGTGACGGTGCCTGCGAGGATCGCGACAGCGGTGATACCGACAGTGAGCACCCACAGGTCGCGCTCATCGGGCATCTCGGCACCGGATTCCAGGGCTTGCCGCACCTGCAACCACCGGCGCAAACCGGCGATCGGCGCGACGACCGCCAGCAGGATCATCATGGTACCCAGCAGGGTCCGTGCCCACCCGGTGCTGAATTCGGGGACCAGATGCACCATGGCGATCCCACCGGCGAGTAGACCGAGCGAGGTGCGAATCCAGGCCAGAAAGGTCCGCTCGCTGGCGAGCGTGAAGCGCTCATCCGGTCGCGAATTGTGTTCGGCGAGAGGCGTATCTGCCACGATCACATCCTCACAGTAGGTCTGAGCCGCCGTCGGGTCCATGGCCGTTCGAATCGTGATCTTCCAGGTGGGTGGCCGAGTAGCGTTCGCGTAGTACGGACTTCTTGAACTTGCCGGTGGCCGTGCGCGGGATGACATCGACGAACTCGAAGCGTTCCGGCAGCTGCCATCGCGCGAAGTCGGTGGCCAGATGCTCACGTAGTTCTTCGGGATCGGTCCGCGCCCCGTCCTTCAGCGTCAGAACCGCCAGGGGACGCTCACCCCACCGCTCGTCGGGTACCGCCACCACCGCGGCCTCGGCCACCGCCGGATGCGCCATGAGGTGGTTCTCCAGATCGACCGAGGAGATCCACTCCCCACCGGACTTGACGAGGTCCTTGGCCCGGTCGCAGATGCGCAGGCAGCCGCGGTGGTCGATGCGGACGATGTCGCCGGTGCGGAACCATCCGTCCGGCGTGAAGCTGTCGGGGGCTTGTCCGTTGTGATAGGCCGCCGCCACCCAGGGACCACGCACCTCGAGCTCGCCCATCGCCGTGTCGTCCCACGCGACCAGCTCGCCGTCGTCATCACGGGCGCGGATATCCATGAACGGCACAGCGATCCCCTGACGTGCCCGGAACGCGTACCGCTCATCCGATTCCCCGGCGTCGAGATCCTCGGGCAGGCGGCCGACGCTGCCCAGTGGCGCCGTCTCGGTCATGCCCCACGCCTGGATCACCGTGAGGCCATGCCGGTCGTACCCTTCCAGGAGGCTGCGCGGCACCGCGGCGCCGCCGACGATCAGCCGGTCGAGGCGACCGAGGTCCCATCGCCGCGGCTCGGCGTCGAGAGCGGCCAGCATTCCCATCCACACCGTCGGGACGCCTGCGGTCACCGTAACCCGTTCGCCGGCAAGCAGATCGAGCACGCTGCCCGGATCGAGGCGCGGCCCGGGCAGCACCAGCCGGGCCCCGATCAGCGCCGCCGCATAGGGCAGACCCCATGCGTTGGCGTGGAACATCGGCACCACCGGCAGCAGCGTGTCGCGGGCCGACACGCCCAGTTGGTCGGGCAACGCCGCCGCCATCGAATGCAGCACCAGAGCGCGATGCGAATAGATCACCCCCTTCGGCCTGCCCGTGGTGCCCGAGGTGTAACACAGTGCGGCGGCGCGTCGTTCATCGAGCACCGGCCACGCCACCGGCGCCCCACTGCCGATCAAGTCCTCGTAGTCCGCCATCCCGTCCGGCACCGCCCCGCCGTGCGTGACGACGATGACGTGCTCGAAGGGGTGCGTATCGCCGAAGCCTGCGAAGACCTCGAGCAGAGACTCGTCGACCACGATGACCCGGTCCTGCGCGTCGGCCGCGATGAACGCGAGCTCGTCCGGGTGCAGTCTCGGGTTCAGTGTGTGCACCACCGCCCCCATCGCCGGGACCGCGAAGTACAGCTCGAGGTGCTCGGCCTGGTTCCACAGCAGGGTGGCCACTCGATCTCCGTCGCCGACGCCCAGCCCGGCCAGCGCGGACGCCAACCGCCGCGCCCGCCTCCCGCAGGCACCGAGGGTGGTCCGGGCGATGCTGCCGTCGGGCCGTCGCGAGATCACCTCCCTCCCGCCGTGGAACCGCTCGGCGCGCTCGACCACATGGGTCAGCGTGAGTGGGTAATCGTCCATGGTCAGAGCATCGATCTGCTGGGTCTGCACGGAGGGCTCCTCGTTGCGTGGGAAGGCTGCGGACCGGCGGGCCACTGCCACGTCACGCTAGGAGAGCCGGATCACATTCTCTCGGCGCTCCGCGCCAACATTCGAAGCACGGATTGTCGTCACGTCACAATTCTGTGGGCCGGGAATGCGTCAGGCCGGGCAGGGTGGGCAGCAGCGCCAGCGCGACCCGCAGCTCCAGCGTCTGGGAGCCGATGCTCCGACCGAGGAGCGCTTCGGCCTGACGAACCCGATAGGTGACCGTGTTGGGATGGACGGTGAGCCGTTCGGCGGCGCGGATGCGACTGGAGTTCTCGTCGAGATACACCGCCAACGTCATCGCCAACCGATAGGTGGTCTCGTCGTCGGCAGCCAGGGGCCCCAGTACACGGGTGACGAATGCGAGCGCGTGATCGCGGTCCGCGGTGCCGAGCGCGGCGACAGCGATGTCGCGGTATCGCGTCAGTGCCTCCCCGCGAGACAGAACCATCGAGGCTACTCGGCGCGCGTGGGCCGCCTCGAAATGGGTGCGACGAAATCCGTCCAGCGCCCGGCCCGGCTCGCCGATGGCGATAGTGACCCCGGGCGTCACGGTGCGCCGACCTCGGCGCGGACGGACAGCGTCGAGGTCAGTGGCGGTGAAGGCGCTGCGACGGCTGACCCAGGCCGCCACGGCGAGCGACCCCAACGGCTGACTGAGGGTGCTCTCGGCCGACAAGGTGCGGGCCAGTTCGGCGATGGACTCGTTGAGCACGTCGAGGGCGTCGCCGCTGTCCGGGGCGCGGTCGACCCAGGCAATAGCCCCGATGTGATGCCGATTCACCTCGTACCGCAACCGCCTCGACGCTCGCTGCCCGTCGCGCTCCCGGCCGGCGAGGACCTCTTCGATGGCCGCGGCGCGGGCCGCTGTGGCACTGCGCACCCACGCCTCGCGCTCCACCTCGTACGCCTGCTCGGCCCGCACCATCGCCCCATCCGCGAAGGCGAAGATCCATCCCGTGACCAGTTCGGCCGCGACAGCCTGCTCTGCCGAATCCCGCGCGGTGGCGGTGATCCGGCCGAACGCCCACTGCCACACCCGTTCCTGAGCCAGCCGATAGAACCGCATCAGATCCGCGAGCGCGACGTGGTGACGCGCCCCGGACCTGGCAATCTCCAGAGTCGACGGCGGCAGCTCCACTCCGCGCGGATCCGCGCCGAGCTCCATGATCTGCGCGAGCTGTCGCAGGCTCGCCTCGGTGCTGACGAGATTCTCCGTGACGGTC
This sequence comes from Nocardia sp. bgisy118, assembly GCF_057708605.1. Lineage (NCBI taxonomy): Bacteria > Bacillati > Actinomycetota > Actinomycetes > Mycobacteriales > Nocardiaceae > Nocardia > Nocardia sp. bgisy118. The sequence goes on from NZ_JBYISM010000004.1 coordinate 308,560, forward strand.
TGCGGATCCGAGAACAGCTCGGGCAGTTCCTCCTGCATCCTGGCGACTGCGCTTTCGGCCAGGTCCGCGGCTGACGATCGCATCTCGGCCGCAATCGGCCGCAACACCTCCCGCCACACCCGCTGTGCTGATGGCTCCCGAGCCGGCGGCCACTCGATCTTCATGCCGGGAAAACCTACTCACCTTTGTCGTGCGGTCACAACGAGTCGCGCACACGTTGGCGCGCGCTCACGAGCGCTCCCCCGCACACCCACCCTAACTTGTGACCATGATCACGGTACCTTCGCGAACCAAAGCCCCGGACCTGTCCGGCCGGGTCGTGGCCATCACCGGAGCCGGCAGCGGAATCGGGCGTGAGCTCGCCATACTGTGCGCCGCCCGCGGCGCGTACCTCTCGCTGTGCGACATCAACGAGGCCGGGCTTGTCGACACCGCCGACGCGGTGCGATCCGCCGGCAGTGAGGTCTTCACCAGCCGGGTGGACATTGCCGACGCCGAGCAGATGGCCACGTTCGCCGAAGCCACCGACGACCATTTCGGTGGCGTGGACATGGTGGTCAACAACGCCGGGGTCGGTCTCGTCGGCGGGTTCCTCGACACCAGCCTCGAGGACTGGGAGTGGCTGGTCTCGATCAACGTGATGGGCGTCGTGCACGGCTGCCACGCATTCGTGCCGTCGATGGTCGACCGCGGCCGCGGTGGCCACATCGTCAACCTCTCGTCGGCGGCGGGCTTGCTCGCCAACCCCCAGCTCTCTGCCTACAGCGCAACCAAATTCGCTGTCCTCGGCCTGTCCGAGGCGCTGCGCATGGAACTCGCGCCGCACGGAATCGGGGTTACCGCGATCTGTCCCGGTGTCATCGACACGGCGATCACCCAGACCAGCCCGATCCGGGGTGGAGACGCCGATGAGCGGCGCAAGAACATGGCCGCGGTCTACCGGAAGCGCGGCTACACCGCCGAGCGCGTCGCTCGCAACATCCTGCGCGCCGTCGACCGCAACCGCGCTGTCGCCCCGGTCGCCGCGGAGGCCCACATCATGTACGCGCTGTCCCGTGCCACCCCGCCGGTGGCCCGATGGGTCGCGGCGAAGCTCGCCGCCGTCGCCGAGTGAGCGCGCAGTGAGACCGATCTCCTCTCCGCCCCTGCGTGTTTCGGTATCCGATCGGCTCGAACGTCTGCCGGTATGTCGCTGGCACTACATGGTCTGTGCCCTGATGATCGGCGCTTTCATGTTCGAGTTGATCGACCTCTATTCGTTCGCGTTCAGCGCGCCGGCACTGATCGAGCACCATGGATTCACGGTGCGTGATGTCGGCGCCATTACCGCTGCCACCGGCATCGGTTCGTTCGTCGGAGCGTTCGCCGGTGGATGGGCGGCCGGTCGGTTCGGCCGCAAACCGGCACTCGTCGCCTGCCTGGTGCTGTTCTCGGCGCCGTCGTTGATCAACGCCGCAGTCTCGGCACCCGAGTGGTTCCTGGTCCTGAGGTTCCTCACCGGAATCGGGTATCAGGGGATGACGGTGGTCGGTGCGGTCCTGCTGACAGAGCTCGTCCCCGGCCGGGTGCGTGGCCGCGCCATCGCGTGGGTGATCACCATCGCCGGAGTCGGTCCTACGTTGCTCGCGTGGCTCGCATTCGCCCTGGTACCCAACTTCGACTGGGGATGGCGTGCGCTGTTCGTCCTCGGTGGGTTGGGGCTGGTGCTGGTGGTCCCCTTCCTTCGGCACCTGCCGGAATCACCGCGCTGGCTCGAGTCCCGCGCGCACCTGGCCCGCGCCGATTCGATCATGAACGACATCGAGGAAGCGGTGCGCGCAGCCGGACACACGATCGCGCCCGTGCCTGCACCTGCGCCCGCCAAGAGTGCGACCTCCACCCAGGTAGACGATCGCGGTAGCGGAATTCGGGCGCTTTTCCGGGAGGGACACGGCCGACGATTCGTGGTCACCGGCGCACTGTGGACGCTCGGTGTGGTCGCCTACTTCGGGTTCACCGGATGGCTGTCGACGCTGCTGAAACTGCAGGGGTACGACCTCGGTCAATCGACACTGATCACCGCGGTCGTCACCACCGTCGGCCTGCTGGGATTCTTCGCCAGCACCGTGGTGACCGATCGCTGGCAACGCAAGTATTCCCTCGCCGTCGTCGGCACCGTGTTGGGCGTAGTCGCATTGCTGTTCACCGCGGGAAGCTCGACCTCCTACGTCCTGGCAATCGGTTGCGTGCTCCAGGTCCTGTTCCAGTTGGTCGTACCGCTCACGCAGACGTATTCGGCCGAGGTCTTCCCCACCCGCTTCCGATCGATAGGCTCGGGCTGGGCCAGCGCCTCGGCCCGGATCGGCAACATCGTCGGCGCCTTCGCCATCACAGCGATTCTGGATCACTGGGGAATCCCCGCGGTCTTCTACTTCATCGCTGCCCTCATGTTCATCCTCGCCATGGTCATGGTGTCCCTCGGGGAGTCGACGAGCGGCTCCCTCGAACGGTCCGATGAACATGCCGACTCCGAGAGCGCGGTCCCAGTGGGCGGGAACTGACGCCGGACAGTCGCACGGATCGTCAGCACCCGATCCGGCCCGTCGACTGACGCGCCCATCGCGCAAAGAACCCATTTCGACAGCGTTTTCGCCAGCGCTGACCAGAGGAGCAATGAATGGCATTGAACGAGTACACCCCTGGCACCGCCTTTCCGGGAGCGGTCGGAACCACCATCGACCAATCGAGTCCCGCCTGGCCGAGGCCGGTCCGTGCCGCTCCGGGCGCACCGAATGTGCTGCTGATCGTGTTCGACGACGTCGGCTATGGACAATTGGGGTGTTACGGCAGCCCGATCGCGACGCCCCACCTCGATGCGCTGGCTGCCGATGGCCTGCTCTACAGCAACATGCACACCACCGCGCTGTGCTCACCGTCGCGCTCGTGCATCATCACCGGACGCAATCATCACGCCAACGGGATGGCGGCGGTCACCGAGTTCGCCACCGGATACCCCGGATACGACGGAAACATCCCGTTCTCCAATGGGTTTCTCTCGGAGATGCTGCTGGCGCGCGGTTACAACACGTACGCGGTCGGCAAGTGGCATCTGACACCCGCCGACCAGGAATCGGCCGCAGGCCCCTACAACCGCTGGCCGCTGGGACGCGGCTTCGAACGCTTCTACGGCTTCCTAGGCGGCGACACCAGTCAGTGGTACCCGGATCTGGTCCACGACAACCACCAGGTCGAGCCGGAACGCACTCCCGAGGAGGGCTACCACCTGAGCGAGGACTTGGCGGACAAGGCAATCCAGTTCGTCGCCGACGCCAAACAGACCGCACCGGACAAGCCGTTCTTCCTCTACTTCTGTCCTGCCGCCGCACATGCTCCGCACCATGTGCCCAGGGAGTGGGCCGACCGCTACAAGGGCCGATTCGACGAGGGCTGGGAGGCCTATCGGGAAATGGTGTTCGACCGGCAGAAGCAACTGGGCATCATCCCCGCCGATGCCGAGCTGTCCGAACGGGATCCCGATGTGCCGGAATGGAACTCACTGAGTCCCGACGCGCGCCGGCTGGCAGCCCGGATGATGGAGGTGTACGCCGGGTTCCTCACCCACACCGACCACCACATCGGCCGCGTGCTGGACTTCCTGAAGGAGATCGGCGAATTCGACAACACGATCGTCGCCGTGGTTTCCGACAATGGCGCCAGCTCGGAGGGCGGTGTCACCGGCACGACCAACGAGCTGCAGTTCTTCAACAACGCGCAGGAGACACTCCAGGAAAGCCTCAGGGACATCGACGAACTCGGCGGCCCCGCCACCTTCAACCACTATCCGTGGGGCTGGACCTGGGCGGGCAATACCCCGTTCCGGCGGTGGAAGCGTGAGACCTACCGCGGCGGCACCAGCGACCCGTTCCTGATCCACTGGCCGCGCGGCATCGCGTCTCGCGGCGAGGTGCGCACCCAGTACGCGCATCTGATCGACATCGTGCCCACCGTGCTCGACCTGCTCGACCTCGAGCCGCCCGAGACGATCAACGGTGTGGGGCAAACCCCGCTGCACGGCATCAGCTTCGCCCACACCCTCGACGATCCCACCGCGCCGACCCGCCGCCACACCCAGTACTTCGAGATGCTCGGCCACCGCGCGATCGATCACGACGGCTGGCGAGCGGTATGTCCTTGGCCCGGTCCGTCTTTCGCCGAGTCCGAGCGACCGTTCGGCACCCCGATCACGGCCGAGGACCTCACCGACCTGGATGCCGGACACTGGGAGCTGTACCACGTGGCCGAGGACTTCGCCGAGAACCACGATGTGGCCGCCCAGCACCCCGACAAGCTCGCCGAACTGATCCGGCTGTGGTACGCCGAGGCAGGCAAGTACCAGGTCCTTCCCGTCGACGGCAGAGCGATGGCCCGACTGCTCGACGAGCGACCTCAACTCACCGAGAACCGCACCAGCTACACCCTCCGGCCTGGCACCCAGATGCTGCCCGCGGCGGTCGCACCCCGGCTGTTCAACCGGCCGCACAGCATCACCGCCGAGGTGACCATCTCCACCGACGGGGCGGAGGGAGTGCTGCTGTGCGAGGGCGGCTACACCGGCGGTTGGTCGTTCTACCTGCAGCACGGCCGACTGCACTACACGCACAACTATGTGCGCCGGTCCTGGCTCACCGTGTCCTCCGAGGAAGAGATTCCGGCCGGGCGTCACAGGCTCGGCTTCGAGTTCCAACCCACCGGACTCCCCGACTTCACGCAAGGTAAAGGCGCGCCCGGTCGTGCGTTGCTGTACCTCGACGACCGCCTTGTCGGCCAGGCCGATTTCCCGGTCACCACACCGATCATCTTCAACCCGGGCGGCCTGCGCTGCGGCGCCAACCCGGGGTCGGTGGTGACGTCCGAGTACCGCGCGCCGTTCCGATTCACCGGCACCTTGCACAGCGTGACCGTCGACATCTCCGGCACGCCGATCAGCGATGCCGCAAGCGAACTGCGCGCGGCCATGGCCCGGCAGTAGTCGCCGAGCGCTGAACGTCACGGGTGCGCGTTCGCACTCGTTCATCAGATCCCCCCACAGAGGCATCGGGCGGCACGGTGACAACCGCCGCGGCGCCCGCCTTCGTCGACCCCTCCGATCCAAGATGAGGAAACAAGCAATGAGAATCCGATGGTCAGCCCTCGGGGCCGCCTCGACAGTCGTCGGCATCGCGCTGACAGGAGCGACCGCGACAGCCGCGCCGACCGACATTCCCGCGGTGTCGTACCGGGCACAACTGACAACCGACCGATCGGTGGTCACCAGCCTGGAGAACGGGACCTTCGCGCTGTCGGACGATGGCAGCGCGGTCTCGGTCTTCGACACTGCGGGACGCGTCCTGGACGCTCTGCCGTTGCGGGTCCGAATCGACGACCAAACGCTACCGGTCCGGCACCTGATCGCGCCTGACGGTCGCACTCTCACGCTGACCCCGGACGTCGCCGCAATTCGACGCGACGAACTGAAACCCGTGGCGTCACCGGTCGAGAATCAGCTTGCGATGAACGACCTCATCAACGCCGTCAGCATCGGCACGTCGGTGGGAAGCCTGATCGGCACCGCCGTCGGAGCGGTTCTCGGCGTGGGCGTCGGCGTCGCGCTCGCGGGCGCGTCCTGTGTGGTGCTGAGCCTCGGATGTGTTGTCGCCGTCCTGCCCATCGTCGCCCTCGCCGGAGGCGTCGGCGGGATGGCGGGCCTCGTCCTCGGCGGCGGTCCGACGACGGCGATCGCGGTGTACCAGTACCTCACCACACTCAACGCCCCGCCTGGAACCAGCAAGTACGCACCGGACCTGCAAGCTCGTGCCGAATCCCCCTCAGCCACAACAGGAGCCACGCGATGATCGCGCGAAACGAGGGGCACCCTGTCTCACAACGCGCGTGTTGGCTGGGTGTCCTGATGGCCGTCGTCGCTTCGGGGATCGCCGCACCGCCCGCACTCGCCGAGGCACCGGCGCCGCCATCGGTGCAGTACCGCATCGAGGTCGTGGGCGACCGTGTGATGACCACGGTCGACAACGCCCACTTCGCTGTCGCGGAGAGTCGTCACCAGATCGAACTGCGCGACTCCGCCGGTCGAGTGCTGGAGTCGCTGCCGATGGCCTATTCGATCGACGGTGTGGTTCATCCCCTTGCGGAGTCGATCTCCGACGACGCGCGCACCCTGACGCTGAGACCCGATGTGAGCCAGGTCGAACGTGCGCCACGAACCGTCGCGTCCCCGTTGGAGGAACAGCGCGCCCTGACCGAACTGTCCAACTCGCTCACCCGCGGCCCACTGCTCGGAACAGTGGTGGGGACCGTGGTCGGCGCTGTGGTCGGCGCGGCGATCGGCGCCGCCTCGTGCCTCGTCGTCGGACCCGCCTGCCTCGCCACCGTCCCGGCGGCCGCGCTGGCTTTCGCCGCCGCGGGCGGGGTGGCCGGCACGCTGGTCGGCGGCGGCGTCGCGCTGGCCGACGGCCTGTGGAAGTACCTCACGACCATTCAGTCACCGCCCGGGCAGAGTCCTTACGCCGACAGCACGGTGAACACACCGGATGGCGTCGTCATCCCCGACGCCAACCTGCGGTTACCGAGCGGGTCCGCGAGCGGCATCCGCACCGGGTCGTCCTCCGGTTCTGCGCGCTGACGACAGAGGAACATCCCCGGCCCCGGCGAACCATCGCCGGGGCCGATTCCGGTGAATGGTCGACCGCAGAAGTTCTACCGCGGTGGCCCGCTCCCACGCCACATCGGCCGCAGTGCGTGACAACAGCATCGTGGCTGTTGCCAATGCGCCCAACAGGATTCCCACCTCGCTCGTTGTGCTCACGTCACAGTTCGTCGGGACGGGGACGCGCGAGGCCGGGGCGAGCGGGGAGCATCGCCAGCGCGACCTGAACGTCCAAGAAGTCGGTGGCGACGCTGCGTCCGAGCAGTGCCTCGGCTTGGTGGACTCGGTAGCTGACCGTGTTGGGATGAACCATGAGCCGCTCGGCAGCGCGACTGCGGCTGCGATTTTCGTCGAGATAGACCGACAGCGTCATCGCCAGCCGGAATGTGGCTTCGTCGTCGGCGGCCAGCGGCCCGAGCACCCGGGTGATGAACGACAGTGTGTGATCGCGGTCGGCGATGCCGAGCGCCGCAACGGCGACGCTGCGGTAGCAAGTGATCGTTGCCCCGCGCGGCCCCGCCAGCGACGCGACCCGCCGCGCGTGGTCTGCTTCGAGATGGGTGCGGCGAAGGCCCTCCAGGCCGCGGCCCTGCTCGCCCACGGCAATCCTGACACCGGGCTTCACACCCGGCACCCGGTCACCACGACCCACAGCATCGAGCTTGTCGGAGGTGAAGGAGTCCCTGCGGCTCATCCAGCCCGCGACGGCAAGCGAGCCCAGGGAATGGATGAGGGTGGTCTCGGCGCCCAGCGTGTGGGCGAGCGCCGTGAGAGCCTCGCCCAGAGCTGCGTGGGTTTCGCCGCCTTCGGAAGCCTGCTCGACCCAGGCGATGGCCCCGACGTGACGCCGATTCACGTCGTAGCGCAGTCGTTTCGATGCCCGCTGTTCATTGCGCTCACGGTCGGCCAGAATCTCCTCGACCGCGGCCGCGCGGACCGCGGCGGCACTGCGTAGCCAGGCGTCGCGCTCGACCTCGTACGCTCTCTCGACTCGGACCATCGCCTCGTCGACGTAGGCGAACAGCCACCCCGTGGCCAGATCCAGCCCTACCGCCTGATCGGCTGCGTCCGACGCTTTGTCGACAATGTGCGCGAACATCCACTGCCACACCCGTTCCTGAGCCAGCCGGTAGAGCCGCATCAAATCCGCGAGCGCGACCTGTCGGTGCACAGCTGACCGTGCGATGGCCAGAGTCGACGGCGGTAATTCGACCTGCCGGGGGTCGCCTGCGAGTTCGATGATCTGAGCCAGCTGCCGCAGGCTCGCCTCCGTGCTGACGAGGTTCTCCTGGACGTTCTGCAGATCCGGGAACAGTTCCGGCAACTCGGTCTGCATCCGAGCGACCGCCCGCTGCGCGAGGTCCTTGGCGGACGCGCGCATCTGCGCCGCCATCGGCCGCAACACCTCCCGCCAGACCCGCTGCGCAGACGGCTCACGCGCCGGCGGCCATTCGACCTCCATGACGGCCGAATATAGTCACCGTTGTCGCGCCACGACAATCAGCCGTGACCACGCCGGCACACGAGTGCTCCGCCCCGAAATTCGCGGGCCGATCGCACGAGCGCACGGAACTCATTCAGGCGCCTCGAGACCAAACGATCGGCCTTCTCACGAATCTCGGGCGGGTAGCGCTTCGACAGGATGGCGACCATCCGCCTCACGAAAAGAAGCGGCCCCGAACCCGGCCTCGGTTACGACGCGAGTGGTTGCGTCCGGCCGGTGAAGGGATTGTAGGCCGGGAGTGGCTTGATGAGCGGGGCGAGCAGTCTGCCGGACTGCTCGACGGTGAGGACCTCACTCGGGTCGAGCGGGATGACTTCGCGCAGCGACTCGTCGTATTCCCAGACGTCCTCGCCGACCAACCGGCCCTCGTCGTCGTAGGGCCAGATCATGTGCTCCCGGGTTTTCATCAAATAGGTGGCGTCGGGGTCGACTGGGACGCCCGCGGCCTCGAGGATGCTGCCCGGCGTCTGCTGGTACAGCGTGGCCGACGAGACGATCATGGTGTCGCTTACCGCCAATTTCTCGTCGCCCCCGGTGTAGAAGACGCACTGCGCCGTGCCGGTCCAGTCGCGATAGACCTCTTTGACGGCCTCGGCTCCGACGAGCGTGGTGTTCATGCCGAACAAGTTGAAGTGGTAGACGGGCTCCTCGACCGTCATGTCGGCGGCGAAGATCTCTTCGAAGCGGCCCGCCATCTCCAAATATCGGTGCCGGTTGTAGGCGTGCAGCAGGTACAGGTGGCGGGGGTTCTCCGTGGTCTCGATCAGTCGCTCCACGGCGATGTTGGTCTGGGTGATATCGAAGCGGCTCATTTATCGATTCCTTTGTGCCGGATTATTGTTTGATGTCGAGCTCACGGCGGGATGGTGGTCAGGCTGATGAAACGGTCGCCAAAAACTCGACGACGTGCCTGGCGAGTTCCTCACCGGCGTCCTCCTGCAGGAAATGGCCCGCACCACGGATGACCGGGTGTTCGATGCCGTGAGCGCCACGCATCTCGGTTTGCAGGATGCCCCCCATCGGGCCGGTGATCGGATCGGAGTCGCTGAACGCCACCAACATCGGTGTGGCGCTCTGGCACAGCGTCACCCAGGCCGCCCGGTTGGCAGGCGCGGCCGGGTCATCGGGTGAGGTGGGCACCAGGCCGGGCATCGCCCGCGGGCCCGCGCAGTAGCTGTCGTCGGGGAACGGCGCGTCGTATGCGGCGCGTACCTCGTCGCTCATCACCTGGGTGCAACCCCACTGGATGAATCCGCCGACATCAATTGCCGGTTGGCTCTGGATGGCTTTCCTGAACTGCCACCAGATCTCGGGCATCGGGAAGTCACCGGTCGGCAGACCGGTGTTGGCGGTCACGATGCGCGAAAACCGTTCGGGATGTTCGGCGGCCAGCCGCAACCCGATCAATCCACCCCAGTCCTGGCCGACCAGGGTGACGTTACGTAGGTCCAACGTGTCGAAGGCGAGCGCGCGCACCCATTCGACATGCCGGGCGTAGGTGTGATCTTCGAGGCGGGCCGGTTTGTCGGAGCGACCGAAGCCGACCAGATCGGGGCAGATGACCCGATGACCGGCCGCAGCAACGATCGGGATCATCCGCCTGTACAAGAACGACCACGACGGCTCGCCGTGCAGCATCAGGACCGGGTCTGCGTCCTCGGGGCCGGCCTCGACCCACGCCATACGCAACGATCCACCCTCGGTGTCGTCGATCTCGCAATACCGAGGAGGGTAGGGAAAGTCGGGCAGCTCGGCGAACCGCTCCTCGGGGGTGCGCAGCGTCAGCATGGCCGAACCAGGTCGGCAGGCTTGTCCACGATATGCATCGAATTCTCCTTGCTTCTGTTTCACGGCGGCTATTGGCCGCCGACCCGAAGGTAGGTGGCCGTATACCAATTGTCTCGGCGCTTTGCGCCAAAATTCGGCGCCAACGTTGTGCCCGCGCCACAAGCCAGCGGATTGGGCATCGGCACCGAGCAGCAGCTCGATTTCCCTGGTGCGCCGCTCTGAAGTTCGGTTCGCAATTTCCCGGATAGGCCGAGGACGGCGAGCTTCTTGGCGCTGCATGTGGACAGATGTGGTTTTGCGAGCAGGATGTGTGATGCGAGCACAATTTACATCGGGAAGATTGTTTTCCCGCAACGAGCGGATTGCGAACTGCGTCTCCTACTGTGGCGTGTCGTGGCCGATCGGTCACGTTCTCTTCGAAGGTCTCACGCAGATGTCCTGCGGCCCGCAGACCCTCGCATGACGCCGTTGATCGGTGGCAGGAAGGAACCACGACATGAGCCGGTTCGACATCACCAAGACCAACCTCGCTGTGGAGCGGCTGATCGAGATCACCGACAATCCGCGCCACCTGTACCTGCTGCACGCCTACAACCGGCACCGCTACCTGGAGATGGCCGGCCGCTGGAAAGAGATCTTCGACCCGGAGATGACCGTCGCGCACCCCGTCTACCACTTCAACGTGTTCGGCATCAACACCGTCTTGGACGGGGCCGAAGCAGTACAGGCCGTCTACAACGAATGGGCCGCCACCGGACAGTGCATCTTCTACGTCGACGACGAAAAGCTCGCGGTCGGCGACAACACGATCTGCTCGACCGCGGCGATCTATCAGCAGACACCCGGCGTCATCCTCGCCGAGGCCGGCGCGGACGTGAACACGGACGCCACCTATCTCGTCAAGAACGTCGAGCACATGATCTGGCCCTACGACGACCAGGGCCGTCTGGTCGGAGAGGACGTGTGGGAGATCGACGAATCCCAGCGCGAGATCATCGAACTCGACCCGTCGGAGGTGCTCACGATCGAGCAGTCCAGCATCCTGCTGGCCCCGCTGATCAAGCCACTACCCGCCCGCACATTCTGATCGCGGACGATCGGGCCATCCGGGCGCTACGAAGCGGTCGACGTCCGCCCCGAGCACACCTTCGAACTGCGCTAGGTCGCCGGCTTCCCTGCAGGAGGCGGGGAGCAAGCCGGCTCCGAATCGAACCTCAGCAGGCAGACAAATAGCCGAACATCGATGCAGGCGTGAAGGTTCCATGCAATGGTCGGGTCTATGACCGATCGCAGTCCTGGCGGTTCCGGCGCACCTGTGATCAACCTCGTCGTCGTCAGCGCTCTCGTCGTACCGCTTGTGATGGTGACCGGAAATGCGTGGTATGCCCTCACGGTGGTGCCCGGTCTCTGGTTGGTGGGCCGGATCCGACCCCCGGTCTGGTACGTGCTGGCGGCCGAGCGACGCTGGGTGGCCGTGCTGGCCGGATGGATGTTCATCCTGGCCGGGATTGCGGTGACCGTCGCGGTGGCAAGCGAGCTTCTGGGCGGATCGCCCTGGTTCTGGCCCGTAGCCGTGGTGAGCGCGTTGGTTGTCGGGCCCTCCGTGTGGCTCGCTGTGACTTCAGTGGTCAGCGTCTCGTGGCTGAGAAAGCACCTCTACGACTACTATTCGCTCCTCGATTGGCTCGACCGCGTCCCGCTCGGCGCGAGATACCCCGAGGGCGAGGTGGATCAGGCCCTCGCCATAGCCGACCGGATCCGTCATGTGATCGATCTACGGCGGCCGCCGTTCACGACGACCCTCCATTCAGAGGTCATGGCGAGGATCGCCACCTTCTATCTGGGGCTGGCGATCGAACTCAGCCTGCCCGAAGACGAAGTCGACGTCGAGCAGGTGCTGTCATAGCGCGAGGCGTCCTGCGCCGCGGGCCGCCACGCCACGGGAGGGTTCACGGGCGCCCTGCATCTGGGGCTGTACCAACGTTGTCTTTCCTTCCGGGCCCTATGCCTGGCACAGGCCGACAGGCTCGTCGAGGCCGTGATCAGCATCCGCCCGGCCGGAACGGGCATGTGCAGCTTGCCGATTCGAGCGCCATCCCGCGGTAGCGATCCGAAATCTAGCAACGCTAGACAGGCTAGCGGGCGGATGCTATCGTTGCTCCAGTTTCTAGCGATGCTAGATTTTGGAAGGGAAGCCGAAAATGCTCATTGTCACCGGCCAGATCATTGCCGCCGCCGCCGTTCTCGCCAATGCCGTCGTCTATGGCACCGATGTCTGCGGAGCCGTGATCACTCGGTCCGTGTACCGCAAGCTCGATGACGCGACCGTGACCATCAGCGCGGGATGGGGTCACTATTACGGCGACAAGCGCATGCCGGTTGTCGGTGCGGGCGGTGTGGTCACCGCAGTGCTCACGCTGCTGATCGCAGTGTTGGCCGGGCAGATCGGCGCCGCTGTCGCGGCGGGGATCACGGTGGCGGCGCTGCTCACCTGGCTCGCCTTCTACGTCCGCATCGCCAAGCCGATCAATTCCCAGCAGACCGCCGCCGCCCAGAGCGGCATCATCCCGGCCAATGCCCGTGCGCTGCAAGACAAGTGGGACAGCATCCTGAAATACCGGGTCACCCTGCAGTTCATTGCCATCGCCGGACTGTGCGCCGCACTGATCCTGTTCTGATCTCAGAACCGATATCGAATTCACCGAGGAGTAACTGACATGACCTTCACCATCAACGAACAGCAGTTCCTCGCGGAGGCCGGGATCGGTCGGCTGGCCACGGTATCGCCCGACGGCGTTGTGCAGAACAACCCGACCAGCTATCGGGTGAACGCCGACGGCACGATCGACATCGGGGGCATGCGGATGCGTGCCAGTCGAAAGTACCGCAATGTCGAGGCGGGCAGCCGGGTGTCGTTCGTCATCGACCAACAGGTTTCATTGGAGCCATACGTGATTCGCGGCATCGAGATACGCGGCACGGCCGAGGCGCTCGATGACGAGGAGCCACCGTTCCAACACCAGGAACGTGCGGTCATCCGAATTCACCCCGAACGGGTCATCTCCTGGGGCATCGACGGCGGATCCTTCGACTTCACCAGTCGCGGCGCCGAGTCGTTCGATGGCCAGTGAACGAGAACGGGGGCATGTGTGGGATATGTTGTTGCCGCGCACCATGGGCCGCTGATTCGCAGGAAAGCCCGCCGCTCACAGCCGACTACCAGACTCGTCGCACCGCGGTCACAGCACTGCGGCCTTCGATAGAAGGCGTGAGTCACCGCGACTCACGCTCCGAGAGAAGGGATTCCGAGTGCTTTCCAAGACGAACATGCGCCGAGGAGCGGTCCGGGTCGCCGTGGCCGGTGCCCTGGTGACGATTCCGATGGCCGCCGTGGCCGCGACGGCCAGTGCCGAAGCGCCCGCCGATACGCAAGTCACGCAAGTGTCGGAGGGCATCGCGCTGGACGACGTCAGCCGTCCGCATCCGGGGCCCCACGAATTCCCCGGCCACCCTGGCCCGGGCGGACCGCGGGTGGAGTTCCGCGGGCCGGACCCCGGCTTCCCCGGCCCAGGCCCCCGCATCTTCCGGCAGGCGCTCCCGCCCACCGGATCGTTCGGCAGCAGCTAGCCCCACAGCCGTAGCAGCTGTCCGTCCCACCTCGAAATGCCGAAGGCCACCTCCCGCTGCGCCGGGAGGTGGCCTTCGCTGCGGCCGCGCTCACCCGACCTTCACCCAGAGGCAATGTCGCGGTGGCCGTGGAGGTTTGGGCAGCTGGTTCGAGCCGGAGGAGCTACCCGCTCGAGCGTTGCGTAGCCTGCTGGCTCCCAGGTCGGTTTGCCCCCGGGCAGACCACGCCTACCGTTCTGCCCAATCCTGATCAGGCCCAGGGCGCGCAGGACAGCCCAGCCACGGGCCCGGGTGATGGTCGCTTCGTCGGCCTGTCCATAGGCGTCGAAGAACCGGCTCGCCGCTCCGGCAGGCAACAGGATCCAGGCGGCTGAAAGATCGGTCGCGGGGTCGCCCGCGCACATTTCGCCGAAGTCGATCACCCCGGCGAGCAACCCGTCCCGGAAGATCACGTTCGCCGGATGCAGGTCACCGTGCAGCCACAGCGGCGCGCCCTGCCAGACGGGCGCTGCTACCGCCTTCTCCCAGATTTCCCGCGCACTGTCAGCGCTCGCGTGGTCGGCAATGACCTCGAACCCGATGTCGACCCCGTCTTGCAATCCGGCCAGAGGGATGCCGCGCGTAGGGTTGGCAACGCGCCCTGCCCCGCCAACTCCACCCGCGTCACCGACGGCTCACCCAGACGAAGCACGACCGGCCAGAGCACGCCCGCAGAATCAACCGCCGTCAGGTGCACAACCTCCGACATCCGACTCCCATCATCGCCGAGGATCCTACCTACGCCGAGTCCTCGACCGAGCCCGCCAAGTGGGGCCGAACTCGCCGGTAGTCATGCAACCCGTGGCCCCTAGTCGGCCGAACTCATGGATCGGTATGTCGGCATGATCAAGTGGTGCACATCGAGCGTGTCAGTATCGTCGACTACGACCCGTCGTGGCCTGTGCAGGCGGCAGAAGCGATTTCGGAGCTGTGCGCCGTGTGGCCCGACCTGTTGAGCGAAGTCGAGCACATCGGTTCGACCGCGGTCCCCGGCTTGGCGGCAAAGCCTGTCATCGACCTCATGGCCGCGGTTGTCGATCTGACCGAGGTGCAAAACCGAGAGACCGAACTCGCGGCACTGGGCTATCGGCGCCACCGCAACGGCATGAAGGACAGGATGCTGTATGTGCGAACCCGCGCGGGGGTTCGGACCCATATCCTGCATGTCGTCGACCTCGTGAGCTGGCCACATCGAAATCAGCGCCTACTGCGCGACTATCTGCGTGAACACCCGCGAGACGCTGCGCGGTACGCCGACCTGAAACGTCGCATCGTGGCCGCGGGCATCCCACCGCAAGATTATGCGCGGGCGAAGACAGGACTCATTCAAGAACTCACCGACCGAGCACGCGCAGAGCGAGGGCTGCCACCGATCCCAGTCTGGGAAAAGTGACCGAGTAGCACCGCCCGATCATCCGCCCGCACCCGGAACAGCGCACCGCGCGGTGCCTCGCCAACGATCGTTCACGAGACCCTCTACTCGCGATCAGCATCCCGAGTGCCAGCACGGCGCACTCACTGCGGCCGGCATCAACCGCATCGTCGAAGGTGTCCACGAGGCGACGACATGATCTGATGGATCAACGTCCAGCAAGGGGAGGGCCACATGAACCAGTTGCCGATGCTGTCCGCCGTCCAGATCGCAACCGACCGGGTCCTGCTGCGCAAGGCGCGCGACGCCGATCGGGAAAGACTCATCGAGCTACGCACCGACCCGGAGGTCGGGACCTACATCGGAGGCCCGCGTCTGCGGGAGGATGTCGAGCAGTTCCTCGACGCGATCGGCGGCACAGCCAACGCCACCGCCACTCCCGGCACCTTCGTCATCGCCGACAAAACCACCGACGACCTCCTCGGAACATTCGAGCTCAAACGGCGCGCCGCCGACCAGCCCGGTCATGTCACCGAAGACGGCCAGGAACTGGAACTGGGTTACCTGATGCGGCCCGACGCCTGGGGCGCGGGACTGGCGTTCGAAGCCGCCACCGCCGTATTACGCGCAGCCGCAGACGAACTCCCCGACCAGCCGGTCCTCATCGCGACCCAGACGGCCAACAAACGCTCACTCAGACTCGCGGTCCGCCTGGGATTCCAGCCCGTCAGCACCTTCGAATGGTTCGACGCCGAGCAGTCCCTGTGCCTGGCCAGCCTGCACTCGTTCAAAGCCTGAGGTCTGCGACACGCCGAGCAGGTGACATCACTTTCCACCGACACAACGCGACCCCGAAGCCGGTCGACGACAACAGGATTCACCGACAAACGACATCGACATTCACCTCCTAGCCAGGTCGGGGAACATTCGCGAGAGTCACGCTGACGAGTTACCGCAGATCGTGACTCCACTATCTGCGGCAACTCTCGTGTCGACTCGGCTGAACACGCCAGGGCATCTGCACCGAAACTATCTGCGGTAGACGATGTTCCGAATCGATCGGATGGTAGGAATCCCTGTAATCGGATGCGAGCTTCTCGGTGACTTCTGGTCCGCCTGGACCCCACGGGCCGGTCAGTACACGTTGGCGGTGCAGAGCACTTCGCTGATCTCCGCTCCCGACTTGTCCGCGGAACCGACATTGGCCAGCATCGCCGGCGGGTGGTACTGGGCGAGGCTGGCGTAGGCATAGGCCAGCGCGGTCGAGCGGTCGGGGCCCGCACCGGTGCCCACCGCGTCATCGCTGTAGACGAGCGCGCCGCAGCCGTCCGACCAGTCCACCAAGACGACGCAGTCGGAGGCGCCGTCCAGACTGCACGCGGCGATCGCCTCGTCGAGGGCCTCGTCGCGGCTGAACGCATCGATGCTGGTGCTGTAGCTCCAGTCCTCGGCACTGAACGCGATCGCCCCGTGGAGACCGGCCGCATTCGCCGTGGCTGCACCGATCACCGACCCGGCCGCAAGACCCACTGCCGCGACAGCGACGGCGGTCTTACCCATGAGCTTCATCAAGCACTTTCCTCTGTGAACATGAAGGGCGGATATGAACCCGACGAATCATGGCGGATCACTATCCGATTCGCCCAATTCGACTGAAGGATCACACTGCCCGCCGACGGCTATCGGGGTCGGGAGCATCAGCTGGAAATCCGGGACAGCCGTAGCCGAGAAGCGATCCGGAGACCCAACAGACCGCCTGCTCGGCTTGCCATGCGGATCGCGCGAGCGACACCTTCGCCGAAACAGCAAGGCGCGGATCGACGGGTTCAAAGCGTCCGACAACGCGTTCATCACTGTGGATTCATGGGTCGGCATCGTTCGTCGAAGCTGGATAGCGATGGCCACGCCGGCCAGCTCACCACCGAGACTGGTCACTAAATGTGTTGCCTGCCTGCAGCAATGGCGAGGTAGGCTGTGGCGGCCATGAGGAGTCGCGACGAAATCACGCACCGAATCGATCAGGTGTTCACGGGCTCGATGCCGCTCACCGAGGACGAACTCGCACCGCCGAGCATCGATGCGCCGTACGTCATCGCGCATTTTCACGGCCGCTCGCGGGCGGACATCGACCGCTCGAACTTTCTGCCCGGCCTGCACATGGAAGACTTCGCGTACATGACCGCGCAGGCCGTCGAGTACTACCTCCCGGCGGTGCTGAAGCTGATGCTGATCCAACCGTCCGACTTCGAGCTCTGGATCCATCTCAGCAGCTTTCTCGGCAGTGCGCGACGAGACGACGAGACGACCCTGCGCGGCCTCCGCCCCGCACAGCACGCGGCGATCGCGGACTGGCTCGAACTCCTGTCCCGCGAGATCGACGAGGGGTTCGGGGTCGATCGCAAGGACGCCGCGAAACTGGCGCGGCTCTATCGGCAGCTTGCGAACGCCGCGACGTAGCCAGGCGCTCGCGCCCGCCGAGCTCGGCGGATGGCGCTGCGCTCAAATGCTCAGCGCATCAACGCTGTTGAGGTGTCCACTGTAGACCTCCGCGGGATTGCGGTAGCCGTGGATCTTGCGGGGCCGGTGGTTGAGTTCGGCGGCAGCCTCGAGGCCTCCGGGAGGCTCCCCGACCGGTGTCCGACCCCGCGTCCAGCTCGCGCTAACCGAGGACCGGGAAGTTCGATCGGAACACGCTGTGCGGGTCGCGAACTCGCTTGAGCTCACGTAGGCGGGCCAGAGTCGTCTCGTCGAATGCCTCGGCCGCCCGTTCCCCCGGGGCGAGGAAGGTGAGTGGCTTGGTGGCACCGATGTGGCCGCGCAATTCGCCCAGGATCTCGCCCTGCCGAGCCAGCACCGCGTCGGTGAGATGTGGAAGTCCGAGGCCGAGCAGATTGAGAACGAACGGCTCCCCGATCGGGCCACGCGCGCCCGGGACCACTGCCGGTTCGGCGAAAGCACCGCCCAGGTGGCGGATTTGGATGACCGTGAGCGGGGCGACCGGGCCGTCGATCAGGAGATCGGTGACCGTACTGCCGAGGTCGCTGAGCAGGGCGCCGCGACACAGCGCCGGGCTGGGATCGGTGGGCTCGGCACAGATATCGCCGACACTCGCGACCGGCAACACGCCGCGCGTGTCGAGCACCGCGCCGCCGAGGGTGTCCAGGGCGGCGAGCAAGGACTTACCCTCGGCCGGATCACCGAGATGGGCGGCGTCGATGCCCACCATGGGCGGCGCGTCCGGGAACTGGACCCGCTGGAACCAGAGGGACAGCGCGTCGGGCGCGGCCGCGGTGAGAGCGACGAAGGCATCGAATACATCGCGGGTCCGGTCGCCCGGCCACAGCACCCGGCCGCCGTACAGACCGGGGGCCGCGAACAGGTCGAGCTCCAGCGCGGTCACTATCGCGAAGTCGCCGCCGCCGCCACGCAGGGCCCAGAACATTTCCGGGTCGGTGCCGGGGTCGACGCGCGCGGCATTGCCGTCCACATCCACGATCTCGAAGGCGCGCACTGCATCCGAGGCCAAGCCGTGCGCGCGGCCGAACCAGCTGAGCCCACCGCCGAGGACATAACCCGTCACCCCGACCACCGCGCTGCTGCCCGACAGGCCGGTGAGTCCGTGCGCACCCGCCGCGGCCTGCACCTGCGCCCAGTTCGCGCCCGCACCGACCCGCGCCACCCGCCGTTCGGCGTCGATTTCGATGTCGTCGAGGCGACCGGTGCGCAACAGGATCACTCCGTCGACGTCGCCGGAGGCACCGTGACCGGTGGGCTGGGTCGCGACGGTGAGTCCGGCCCGCCTCGCGTAGCCGACCAGCGCCGCCACATCGACCGCATCCAGGGCCTCGACCACCGCAGCCACCGGCTGCGCGACCGTCACATTCCACGGCATGGCGGCGGCCTCGAATCCCGCATCCCCGGCCAGCAGCACCCGGCCCCGCACAACCTCGCGCACATCTTCGTAGCGCACCTTGGATATCCCTTCTCCACACTGCGCGCCCCCACGACGCGCTCTCTCGTAATTGGGCGGCGCGCCGAAAGTGTGAACACGCACCCGAAATCCGTGATACACAACACATCTCGCGACCGGCGTATTCGCGCTGTCGATGGTCAGCGGTCGGACTTGCACTCCGGCTCCCACGGCAGATGCAGCGAGAGCGGGGCCGGTACCACCTTCCGCGTCGATTCAGCCTCGGCGGCGGTCCGCGCATGCTCGACATCGGGTTTGCCCGCGATCAGGTCCTGAATGAAGATCTTGGCGCGGCCACTCTGACGAGTGCGACCTCCAAGCAATGGCCTGAGCGCCCGCCCGAGGCGTACCCTCGTTACACCAACGGACCCGGAGCCGGCAATGGATATGCACCTGATTCGACTCGGCATCCTGCTGTTCCTGCTCGGCCTGCTCACCGGACTGGCCGTGCCGAAACTGAAGAACCCGCGAATGGGCTTGTCCAGCCACCTCGAAGGAGCCATGAACGGCACCTTCCTGGTGATTGTCGGTCTGATCTGGTCGCGGCTCGAGCTGTCGCACGCGTGGTTGATTGTCACCTTCTGGCTCGTTGTGTACGCCGCATACGCCAACTGGTTGGCCACGCTGCTCGCAGCGGCCTGGGGTGCCGGGGCCCCGCTGATGCCGATCGCTGCGGCAGACCGCATGGGTAGCGCATCACAGGAGCGCGTGATCCGCATATTGCTCATCTCAGTGGCAGTGTCCATCATCGCCGGGTGTGTGCTGATCCTCGTCGGCCTCACCCTCTGAGTTCCGTGAGGGACGAAGCGCGGCGGCGCCGAGCTGGCTCACCGTGTACGTGATCGAGCTGCGACGGAACGCCCTCAACGAGGACACCACACTCCGCCGAGAACTCGCGGTCTACTTCAACTAGAACGAAGCCTTCGGCGAAGCCGGTGACGAGCAGTCCGAGCAAGATGCACACGATCCGCCCACGCCTGCGCACGACTTCCTGAAGGTCGCCGCGTCCTCGCAGGGCATGACGCCCCGTACTGACGGCCGCCACAAACCTGGTGGTTCCGGACGACGGTGCTGTGACAACGGCCAGTGAAGATTGGCTCGCAACCGCTCGGGGGATAATGGTGGTGTCGGGTGTGGCAGATTTGTATCCGCTCCGCCTTGCGACCGGCCAATGCGGTCTCCGGCATCCGTGCCGAGCCGGATAGGTGCGAACAATGAGTTCCAGGTCCGAATTGAGTTCCAGCGCCTCCGGCGGAGGTCGGTCGGCGAACGGAATCGAACTCGGTGCGGTGGCCGCCTTCGACACCGCCTGGGAAACCAGCGCGCATCCGCCCGAGATCGCCGCGTACATGCCCGATGAGCGCACGTTGCGAGTAGCCGCGCTGATCGAATTGATCCGGGCGGATATGCGGCATCGCTGGCTGGGCCCGAGGCGGCAGGCGTTGCCGGTGGGCGAACAGCCCGCACTGCGCAAGAGGCTGATCGACTACTGTGCCGAATTTGCGGAACTCGATGTGCGCAGCATTCCGGCCGGGCTGGTGTTCGAAGAGTTCGCGATCCGCCGGCGCAGCGGCGAGCGGGTGGATCCGCGGACCTACCTGCAGGAGTATCCGTATCAGGCAGATGAGCTGAGCGAGATGCTCGACGCGGACGGCGAGGGCCAGAGCACCCGCCGTGCGACACCCGACGACTCCTCGGTGATGTTCGCCCTCCCGGACCGCACCGTGGCACAGGGCAACGTCACCGTCGGCGCGGACGAGACTCGGGATACCTCCGACTTCACCGCATCGATCGGCACCGCGCCCGGCATCGACGAGACACTCGACCGCATCGATGTCGGTCAGCGAATCGAGGATTTCGATCTGCTCACCAACCTGGGCAGCGGAGCCTTCGCCCGAGTCTTCCTGGCCCGGCAGCGGTCCCTCCAGCGGATGGTCGCGGTGAAGATTTCCGCCGACCACGGCACCGAACCGCAGACCCTCGCGCAGCTGGACCATGACTACATCGTCCGGGTCTTCGACCAGCGGCTGCTGGCCGGCGCGACTCTCGGCGGGGCTTCGGCCCGGCGGCTGCGATTGCTCTACATGCAATTCCTGCCCGGCGGCACACTGCTCGACGTGCTGCGCTGGGTGCGCACGACCTCGCCCGCCGAGCGCAGCGGGCAACTGCTGCTGGACGCGGTCGACGCGGCGATGGAGGAGAAGGGCGAGATCCGTCCGACCGATTCCAGCATGCGCGCCGAGATCGCGGCATTGAGTTGGCCGGAAACCGTTGCGTGGCTGGGGCGCCGGCTCGCCGAGGCGCTCGAGTACGCGGACGCGCGCGGGGTGTTGCACCGCGATGTGAAGCCGGCGAACGTGCTGCTCACCGCGGAGGCGGTGCCGAAACTGGCCGACTTCAACATCAGCTTCAGCCGAAACGTCGAGGGCACCAGCCCCGTTGCGTACTTCGGTGGCTCGCTGTCGTACATGTCGCCCGAACAGCTGGAGGCCTGCCATTCCCGTCACCACCGCGACGCCGCCGACCTGGACACTCGCTCCGACATCTACTCACTGGGGGTGGTGCTGTGGGAATTGCTCACCGGAGCGAAGCCGTTCGACGACAGTACTGCGGGCGCGGACGGACGCAGCGACGAGACGACCCTGGAGGCGATGCTGGAGCGCCGGCGCGGTGGGGTGCAGGCGCAGGAGCGGGTGCCCCCGGAGTGCCCGGCCGCGCTGCGCCGCGTGCTGCTGACCTGCCTGGCGCCGGAGCGCGAAGCACGCTGGGACAACGGCGGACTATTGGCCAAACAGCTCCATGTGTGCCTGGACGAGCGAGCTCGGGACCTGGTCGACCCGCCCGCACGCAGCTGGCGGCTGCGACTGCGGCCGTGGCTGATTCCGGTGCTGGTGCTGGCCGTCGGGCTGCCGAATGCGATTGCCTCGTTGTACAACATCCAGCACAACCAGTCGCTGATCACCAGCCGGCTCACCGCGGACGCGCAACACGCGTTCCTGGTCGACCGGGCGGTCATCAATGCGGTGTTCTTCCCCTTGGGCACGGCTGTGATCATCTACCTGGCCCGGTATGTGATCTCGGTTCCGCGGGGACTGCGCAAGGGCAGAAGTTACGACCCGCAAACACTGCAACGGGCCCGCGCCGATGCGCTGGCCCTGAGCGAACGGATCGTGGTCGTGGGGTTCTCGCTATGGACAGTGTCCGGCATTACCTTCCCGATCAGCCTGCAACTGGCAGCAGGCCACATTCCGGCAAACGCCGTCGTGCACTTCCTCGTGTCGCTGGCGGTGTGCGGCGGCATCGCGGTGGCGTACCCGTTCTTCCTGGTGACGTTCTACGTGGTGCGCAGCATCTATCCGGTGTTCCTCCAACATGGGGACATCAGCGCAGAGGATGTCGGGTGGTTGCGCCACTTGGACCAGCGGTGCACCGGCTACCTGGCGATCGCGGCATCGGTGCCGTTGCTGACGGTGGCCGGCGCGACATTCCTGCCGCCGACGGATATTCCAGCGGTGATCGTCGCGGTCCGCGTGGTCTGCGTCGGCGGAATCGTCGCGTTCGTGGCCGCCTACCTGCTGTTCCGCGCGCTGGAGGCCGACCTGCGAGCCCTGGAGCGGGTGATCGATCCGAGTGGTGTGCGCCTCGCGGCGGATAAACGGGCGAAACGCGGATCGACCAACCACAGTCCCCTCTCACGTGCGCGCTGGCACTTCGTCGCGCACTGAGCCCAACGGATCGCCAGGGCAGTCGGCGCACGCTCGAGCCTGCCGCGAGCCAGCTGATTCCTTGCGCGGTCCCACCCACATCCAGTCGGCGACCTCCCCCGGGGAGGCAGGCGACTGCGCGGCATCGACCCTAGCGTGCGTTCTGCCTCGGGATGCCGCCTCGGAGGAGTTCATGCGCCGAAGGTGTGTCTGTGGTGAGCCAGAGTCGAAGTAGATGCCGTCGGCGAACGGGGTCGTCATGATCTGTGTACTGTTCGCGCGAGTGCAGCACCGTGCTGTTGTTGAGCAGCTGAATATCACCTGGATGGAAGTCCATTTCGATATAGAAGGCCGGATCGTTGGCGATGGTCTCTACCAGATCGAGCGCTGCTGACTGGTCATCGGTGAGCCGGGGCGCACTCGAATGGTGTTGCGAGTCACGGATGTACCAGGCGATGAAGAAGAGCCGGGGCACCCGGTTGATATCAGTGAACGGCGCGAGCTCGAAGAACGGTGCTTGCCCCGGGCTCTCCTCGCCGTTGCGTGACCATGGCATCGGCTGGTACATGACGTCGACCAGGTGCGGGGCCCGGCGCAGCATCTCGTTGTAGACGGCGTGCGCGCTGACGATCTTCGACTCGCCGCCCGTCTTGGCCGGATGTAGACACAGCAGTCCGACGAGGTCGGATCCGTCGCTGTGGAAGTCCTGTCGCAGATTGGTCCGGTACTTACGCACGCCGGGTCCCGGCGTGATTCGCTCGTCGCGGATGTGCGTGATGATGCTGGCGTCGCGGTCCTGCCCAACGGGTTGGCCGAGCAGTGTTCCCAGTCCGAGGTATGCGTGTTCGATCTCGGGTTCGGTGAGTGCGTCAGTCGGGAAGTTACGCAGCCGGAGAAACCCCGGTCCCTCGTTGAGCAGATCCGTCCAACGGGCCACCGCGGGGCCGAACTGGTGGGACAGGACTTGGCTCGCCCCGCCACGACCGTAGTCGATCAAGGCTTGCCGGTCATCGGCGGACAGGTCGAAGGACCAGGTGGTCTCGTCGGGGAAGTCGGTCGGCGTCCACACCGACGACGAATCGGTTGCAACGAACGTTCTCATAGAACTACTCCTTCTCGATGATGCTTTTTATTTGCCTGTAATGCCCCGCTACGTTCAGCAGCAGAAGACCAAGCCGCCGCATAACGCCTCCAATGCGGCGATGTGAGCCCGGTGGTCGGCAGGATCGATATGAGCCGGATCCTCGCAACGTCTCGAGCCGCAGTACCAGCGACGTCACGTGGCTCGTGCCGGCGCCCGGCGTCGAGAAGCGTTGTGGTGCAGCAGTTTGTCGACGACGTAGGCCGCGTCGCGGCCGACTCCGCGCAGTGATGCCGACGACAGCGAGCGCTGCCATTCCAGCCCGACGTAGCCCAGCCCGCGGTGGGTGGTGGACAGGCCGCGGCGCTGCCGCGGCGTACCTGTCTCGTCGCACGCAGCCAGGTGGGTGAGGTAGTCCACGGCGGGTCGGTAGCCGGTGGCGAACAACAGCGTGTCGACGCGTTCTCGCGAGCCGTCCGGCCACACCACGGTATCCCCGTCGATGCGACCGAACATCGGTCGCCGATCGGGCAGCCCAGCGCGCAGGGCGCCACGGTAGCGGCCCTCATCGAAGACCGGGGCGGTGGGCGCACGCCGCAGCCACGGCCCCACGGGTGCAGTGTCCACGCCGGTGACGGAGTACCAGAAATGCATATCGCGGCCCAGCGGGCGCTGCGACACAAACCTGACCGGTGTGCGGCTGGCGATGGTGACGTCGGCGACCTCGGCGAGTTCGGCGCCGATTTGCACCGCCGAGTTCCCGGCTCCGACGATCACGATCCGTTGCCCGGCGAAGGCACGGGGCTCGCGGTATCGGCTGGCGTGCAACAGCTGTCCGGTGAATGTATCGAGCCCGGAAAGTGCTGGGGTGTAGGGGTTTCCGAAGCCGCCGGAGGCGGCGATGAGGATTGGTGCAGACAGCTGCTCGCCGTCGGCGGTGGTGACCGCGAACAGGTCCCCATGCTGCTCGACAGCGGTGACATGGCAACCGGTGCGAATTCCGACGTCGAGCCGGTCGGCGTAGCTGCGTAGGTAGTCGGTGACCTCGTCGCGGTGCGGATAGCGGTCCGGGTCGCCGGGGAAGGGCAAGCCGGGCAGGGCGCTGTAGCGGGCGGGGCTGAACAGGGTGAGGCTGTCGTAGTAGCGCGGCCACGACCCGCCCGGTTCGTCATGGGCTTCCAGCACCACCGGGTGCAATCCGCGCCGCCGCAGCGCCCATGCCGCGGCGAGACCGGATTGGCCGGCGCCGATGACGATGGCGTCGTCGGGTGTCGGAATACTCATCGGTACGACTGCTCCGTCGACGATGCCGAGAATTGCAACCCGTGCTCGAGCAGGTGCGACGCCGCGGCCGGCCCCTGCGGTCCGGCACCTACTACCACAACAGGCATATTCGACATCTCCAACTCCTCGTATCGACCGCTATCGATGCATCGACGAACTGCTCAATCGTCTCCTGCATGCCGTCACGCCGACACCACTCCTTGGGTGCGGAAATCCCCACCCCAGCGGGAACCAGGAATCACCCGCGGGCCACTCGGCGCCCGGGGCTACCCCGGCTTTCGGCCGATTGCTCGACTTGTCGTTCGATTCAACCTCCCGCTTGGTCTGTGGTGACCGGTTGTTCGGCGGGTTTGCCGAGGTCGGGGCGTGGTGCGGGCACACGGGCTCGGACCCTCGGCCGCTGTGACAGTGAGAACCCGCGCCAAGCGCAAGGAATCGGCGGGCACGTCGCTCGGAATCCCAGATCGAGCTTCCGGCCCCGGGCCCGAGGTGCGGTCACGCGGCCTCGGGCCCGCCTCCGAAAGCTGTTCGGCCGAAGCGGTATTCACGCCCACCGGCGGATTCCACCGTGACACCGGAGTTCGAGAAGGACCAGAGCGTGGACGCCGAGGCGGGCTCGGTCGGAGCGGCAGGCGCGCCGAATTGTGGCGCTCGCCGCGGGTGTGGTTCTGGTGATCAGGGGTTGAGTGGCCGCTCGCTTCAGCAACGCTCGAGTTCGACCTGCTCGGCCTCGCGCGCGACGACTTCTGGACGTTGCGGAGCGAACCAGGTTCGGTAGAACACGACAGACAGTGCGGTGAGAATGCCGAGGATCGCGATGCCGAAGGGGACCGGGTAGGTCGCCATCGGCATCGCGAAGTAACGGATGCACAGCAGCACTCCCGTGAACGTGGCGATCCCCATCGCCACCACCCGCACACGCGGACGGTCCCAGCCTCGGTCGGGGTCGCGCAGGGCGGACTCGATCGTCAGGCAGAGTGCGGCGCCCGCCACGAGGTCGACGCCGTAGTGTGCCCCGAGGCCGAGCGTCGCGATGAGAGTGCACACCAGCCAGAAAGCACCGCCCCAGCGCAACCAGCCAGGCCCGCGTCGTGAGTGGATGAACAGCGCGAGTGCCCACGCCGTATGCAGCGACGGCATACAGTTGCGCGGTGTGATGCCGTCGAAGGGCATCGATTCGACCGAGGCGGGAAGCGCCGGAACGAGATTCGGCCAGACGTCGGCGAGTTCCATGCCGTGCCCCTGCGGTCCGAACGCGAGCACAGGCCCCACCACCGGGAAGATCACGTAAAAGATCGGGCCGATGAGGCCGAGTACCAAGAACGTGCGCACCAAGTGGTGCCGCGGCCACGAACCCGTGGTCACACCGCGCAACTGCCAGATGGCGACGACGATGGCCGCCACCGGAAGCTCGAAGTACACCCAGCGCACCAGCCCCACCGGTACCGGCCCAGCCAGATCGAGCGCATGCCCGACGACCCAGGACGGATTGCCGAGCGCTCGATCGGCCAGCTCCACATACGGGTCGAGGACCTGCGGACAGGACCAAGCCGTGATGTCCAACCAGATTTCGCCGACCTTCGTCGCGAGGATGAGCAGCGCTCCGAGCGCGATCGTGTGCAGTGCCGTCTGGCGTCGCACACCGCTCCACCGTAGGGCGGCGATCACCGCCAGCGCCGTCAGCACAATCGTCGGTCCGTTACCGACGGTGAACGGCCGACCGTCGAATGTCCGAACCGCCACGAAGATCAGATCGATGGCGACCGCGGCGGCGAGGGCGCTCACCCGTACCCGGACAGTGACACCGATCAGTGCCAGCAGGAAACCCGCCCACGGTGTCGTCGCCGACTTGGGTGTCCCGGCGTAGTCGCGAAAGAGGCTGGTCAATGGGCCGAGAGCATGGATGTGAACGGCCATGAGCTGACCCGCGACAAGCACCAGCACCGCGGCGGCAATGCCGCCCCACACCACGAACGGCCGAAATCGACGCTCCTGGAGTCGCTCAACTCCCGCTGGCTCCGGGGGTGAGGTCGAACTGCCGTGCGCGTCGTGAATAAGCATTCGGACATCGTAAATACGCCGTGAACACGGCTTGACGGGGCACTTAACGCAGACCGACATCGGGCGATCGAGTACGAAAACTCATGCGCGCCTGCCGAAGCCCATCACCGCACGTCCCGGGGCCGGGGACGTGTGATCGGCTCCCGATCCGTGGACAGGTGAGCGCCGGGGCGGCTGTGTGCAAGGAGCCTTCGCGAAGCTTGGGGTCCGCTCGGTCCGATCAAGCGGGGTAGGTGTGGATTTCGGCGGCTTCGAGGGAAGCCCAGAGGCGGGCGCCCGGTTGGATGCGGAGTTCGGCGACGGTCGCGGGGGTGAAGTCGGCGAGGATCGGTGGGCTGCCGTCGAGGCGGACGCGGGTGGTGTGGGCGCGTTGTTCGAGTCCGGTGACGATGACGGGCCAACTGTTTCGCTGGCTGCCGGTGGGTTGGTCCTGGTGCAGGCTGACGGCGTTCGGTCCGCCGAGGCGCAGGTACCGAGGTCGACCACGCCTACGACGACCCGAGCCGGGCCACCCGCCAACTGGGCAACACCGAGGCGATCGCCCGGAAGCACTGCATCGATATCCCCGAGACCGTGCCCTACAGCAGGGAGGTGCTCGAACGATGGGCCAGAGGCGGATGAGCAGCCAAAATGTGACTTATCTGTGGAGTGGTCTCGAATCACAGCCGTGGCATTAACAACAGAAAACCCCTTCCGACCTGGTCGGAAGGGGTTTTCTCTGTCGGGCTGACAGGATTTGAACCTGCGACCACTTGACCCCCAGTTATCCTGAGCCAGCGTTCACGCACGTCATGCGCCCTGCGTATCCGGCAATGAATCCTCCAAAGTGCTTACTGTGCAGGGCCGCTCGTAGCGTGTGGCCCCAAATTGGCCCCGACCGCACGAGGGGCTCGTAGCGATGATCGTCATCGAGCTTCTGCCAGATCGGTCGCCACCAGGTTCCTAATCCGCGACCACCTGCGCGTGGAAGGCGCACATAGCGCCATCGCAAAGCAGCCAATCAGAGAGACGCTGTTGAGGACCAGTGGAGGGCGCAGGCTCCGAGCGGGATACTGCTAGCGTCGCGTACTGTTCACATGAGTACGCCCTTGGAGCGTGTGGTCCGCTGAGTGTCGACGACTGAACCGCTTCCTCGCTTCTCCAAGGTGCGCAGAGCCGCCTCGTAGCGCTTCTTTGCATCCGACGCCTGCCTTTGGAGGAAGGCTGAAGCACCACCGGTAACGAGGACAGCGGCTGCGTGAGCGATCGCCTGCACTGGCGTCGCGAAGTCGTCGGATACGAGTCGCCAGAGTGAGAATATCAACACCGCGGCGGCTGCGGCCGTGAGTGTGAGTACGAGAAATTCAAAGGCGACATAGAACCGACGCTGAGTGCGGGCGTGGATCTCGAGCTCGTCGCGGCCTCGGACATGTTTGCACAAGCCGGAGCCTTGGCTAGGCTGCATGCGGACTCCAATGTTCTGCTGAGATGGGCATCTGGATCCATTGCCGCCTCACCTGCGCCAACAGGTGGGGCGGCGCTTTTGTGTGCGGAGCTCTCGGCTGAGTAACCCCATTGCGGGACGATAGCACCCTATTGATGGTGCGACGCGAAATAATTCAGACCTACCGGTCGGATCGAATTCCTGCCGTAGGCACCGTAATCTGCGGCGTTGAACCCTGGATCGGATCCGCAACAAGTTGCAAATCTGTACTGTCACAGTGCACATCCGCACACGCTCGCGAAGCTTGACGCCCGCCATCCCGGAGTCGCATGGGGCGTCATTGGGGGCGTGGGTGACGCAGGATCGCAATGCAGGTCGACCCGAGCCAGTGCCGCCGACCACGCGCATCTTAGTTCCGAACTAAGGGGCAGTCGCGAACGCGGACATGCCTCTATGATACCGAGTTAACAAGTAGCGCAGAGTATTCCGCGTTGCACAGACCTCCTGGCATACTCTCGCGCATGGTCTTGTTTTCGGTCGAGGTCTGGGGCACTGTCGGCCAGTGGTTTGGAGCAGTCGGCACCAGCGCCTCCGTAGCGGCAGCGGCGGGCTACTACATCGCCGACCAACGTCGGAATGGGCGGGAGCAAAGCCGACAGGTGAAGATACTTTTGTTCGGCACAAACCCGACTCTCAGGGTGAAGCTACATAACCACTCAGACAAGCCTATCTATGGAGTGAAAGCCTATTCCGAGAAGGTTTCGTTCTCTAAAATGGCCGCTCGAAAGGATTTTTGGATTTACGATCCCGGCGATTACATTGATTTGGAAGATAAAAGTGAAAGTGAAGCCAGTTTCATGTTTAGATACTGGAATTCTGCTAATTACTTATACAAGGCAAACGGTAATATTGGTATAAGCGACTACCTCGACCCTCACGATTCGATTGAGTTCGACTTCGAAGAACGGCTGCATGCCGCGATGGACTACTGGGTTGAATACACCGATGCTCGAGGTCAGAGGTGGAGAATTGAGCTTGGTGAAGCCAAGCAGAAGAGAGTTCGAGGGGTCAAGCCGTACGGCACTCGCGAGCCCTCCTTCGTCGACCGGGTAGTCGGCGGCTATGACTCCCAAGTTCGGCGTATTGAGGCTTGGCGGTGGTGGAAGAGGCGAGGAGAGGGAGACTAGCCGATCTGCGACGTTACTTTCCGCCGATGCCAGACGATCTCAGGCTCCGTCGACCGGCGTAAAGTTCGCCGATGACCAACGACGGAATTCGGCAGCGTAGCCACACGATCGAGATCGAAAACGCGGAATTGACGTCATGAGACACCACACCTAGGCCGTGTCTCCCAATAGATTTCGCGCCGCCTTTGCGGCCGATCGATTCACTGGATCGTTTCGTCGGCGAGGCGTTGCAGGTAGCTGGCGAATTGGCGGCGGTCGTGTTCGTTCCATGCCGCGGTGAGCTGGTCGAAGCAGCGGCGTTGCCAGTCGTGGGATGCGGTCAGCAGCTCGTGTCCGTTGTCGGTGAGTTGAACGACGACGCGGCGACGGTCGTGAGTGGAGTCGCTGCGGGCAAGGTATCCGGCGGCGACGGCGTCACGCACCATGCGGCTGGCGCCGGAGTGGTCGAGACCGAGCTGCTCGGCAACATCGGTGACTGCTGCTTCCTCACCCGTCCGTAGCGCGGCGGCGACGGCTTCTACGACCTGAATGTGCTGCACCCGCCGCAGCTCTCCAGCCGGTTCCCGGGTGGCTCGCGTGAGTGCCTGGTTGCTCCAGCGACGCGACCAGAAACGGACCAGCCGAAACAGTGCCGGACCACCCTCGACCGCATCGCCGAACATCGCGGTGTCGGCCGTGGTCGGGGTGTTTCGAGCGTCACGTGTGCCCACCCTCGACATTGTATGCGATACACACCTATATTTGTATGCATATCGCATACAAATGACCTTTTCGGGGTCCACGGCACAGGAGGCCGCGATGTCCATCGTTCTCAATCACACGATCGTCCCGGCGACCGACAAGCAGGCCGCGGCAACGTTCTTCGCCGAGCTGATGGGGCTGGAGGTATCCGCTCCGAGCGGACCGTTCGCGCCCGTGCGAGTCAACGACGATCTGACGCTCGACTTCGACGACCGCGGGCGGGTCGAGCCCGGTCATTACGCCTTCCTTATTGATGACGACACCTTCGATGCCGTGCTGGGGCGGCTGGCGACCTGGCCTGCCGTGGAGTACGGCTCCGGCCCGGAACACGGGTGGGACCGGCAGATCAACCACCTGGCCGGCGGGCGCGGCGTCTACGTGCACGCCCCCGACAGCCACAGCTACGAGCTGTTCACCGCCGTTCCCTGAGCCACACAGTCGAGGACGGGATATCTGCGGATCGCATCGAGAAGATGACGGACGGTTCGGCGTGGGTGGCGCGGTTGCTGGTCGTGTCAGGTTCTGACCGACCAGCAGTGGGAATTGCTGGAACGGCTGTTGCCGAGGTCCGAGGGGTGGGTCGGCCGCAATTTCGCCAACAACCGCCGCGTGGTCGAGGGGATGTTGTATCGGTTACGGACCGGGATCCCCTGGCGGGATCTGCCAGAGGTGTTCGGGCCATGGCCAAACGGCGTGGAAGCGGCACCGTCGCTACGCCGGTGACGGCACGTGGGACAGGGTGCTCACAGCGATGCTGGCATTGGCGGATGCGACCGGAAACCTGGATTGGGTGGCTTCGATCGACTCTTCCATCGTGCGCGTCCATCAACATGGCGCGAGCTTGCCCCGCCACGCAGGGGTCTCCTCGAATTACGAGAACCTTCTGGACGAACCGGCGGACCATGCGATCGGCCGCTCTCGGGGCGGTCTGACAACCAAGGCCCACTTGGTCGTCGACGGAAACGGGCGGGGTTTGTCGCTGCTGCTCACGCCGGGGCAGGCCGGAGACAGTCCGATGCTGCCGCAGGTCCTCGACGGGATCGTGGTGCCCCGCCTCGACAGCGGGGCGCCACGGCGGACCCCTGAGCAGCTGATCGCGGACAAGGCGTACTCCTCGTCAGCGAACCGTAACCTGCTGCGGCACAAGAGAATAAGCATCGTTATCCCCGAAAGGTCCGACCAGATAGCCAACCGCAAACGCCGAGGCAGCGCAGGTGGCCGGCCTCCGGAACTCGACCGGACCACCTACAAACGCCGAAATGTGGTCGAACGAGCCTTCAACAAAATTAAGCAGTGGCGCGCCATCGCTACCAGGTACGACAAACTTGCCCTGGCCTACCGCGCAGGGCTGCTCCTGGCACTGATCATCGAATGGCTCCGACTATTGGGAGACATTGCCTAGGAGCGTTCTCTCAATGGAAGAAGCCTATGAAACTCTCCCGTCCAAGAGTTCTTTCAGTTGACGGTGCGCCTTCAGCATCCGAGTTGGGATTGGCCTCGGCAGGCGCAGCGTTTCGAGGAACGACTGTAGTGTGACTGGGATGGCATTTGTGCAGGACCTTCGCCATGAGACTATCAGTTTGGCAATATCTCTTCGGCCTTCGAATAGTTCGGCGAGGCCCTCAAGTATCAGAAGGCTGGACAGTGGCAGTATCGTGGGCGGATATATGTTCCCATCGAATTCTTGAAGGCTGCTTTTGCTTCGGTATTGGAAATCGAAGTCGGTGAGCGCCAGATTGGGTAGACCATTATCGGGTATTACGATGATTGGAACGAAAATTGCGTTGTGCGGTACCCCGAATTCCTCCCGCCCCTTGGAGCGAAGTTGTCGCATTGTAGCGGCGAGTTGTTGCAGCTTCTTGTCGACCAGGTGTTTCTCTAGCTCAGCCTCGAATTCTTCTACAGACCCCACGCCTTGCGAAAGATTGGCATTGAGATGATGGTTGGTTGCATCAATTACAAAGCATACCCTTCCTGCGGTAATCACCCAGTCGCACGCCTTTGGGAGCTGACCGGCTCGCTCTGTCCAGTATGCTTGCAATTCGGACTCCGTAATGAGTCGAGTCATGGCCGGACTGAAGCTGACGATCCTTTCCAAGCTTTCCCCTACTCGACGCTCAAAGACGTAGTTCATCGCTTGGCTGAAAGCTTCCGATGGAGACCCGCGCTCCAATCTGCCGAAATTGAAGAAGGTATCCCAGTACAAGGGATTTCCGAAAAATCTGTCAATACCCCACTGGTGCCGCAACAAAAGGGCAGTGTTGTCGTCGAGTATTAGGAATGGCCGCTCGGTCATTGTGTAGCGTTGATTCGCGACCGCCCCTCTGCTCCGGTCCCTCGAAAGCCGAGAGCGGTACTTCCGCAAGGTTAACGCCATGCTATTCCAGAGGAATTCAACCGCTTCTTCTGATGCGCCAGCGGCAAGGAGTTTGTCCCTACCAAACTCTACTAGACCCTTCTTCGAAAGGTTTGAGACAATGTGACCCAACGTTAAAATATCGAGAAATTCGACTTTGTTTGAGGCTGCGAAAGCTGCCGCAGGAGTTTCGCCAAGAGGCTCTAGTCCATTTCTGCCCGGCGGCCATGGCTTCAGCCAGATATCTTGCACGCTTGCGTGAAGAATCTCCAGCTTCTCAGGGGCGTCATATAGGAGGGTTGCCACCTGGTCGAGCATTAGCTCGCGCAACATCGTCAACGACTGTTCGGCATCGAGATTGCTTACCTCGGCTTGTATTCGTTGAACTGCCTCGCTTGTGGCCAGGCCTGTATCGCTAAACTCCGTGCGACTGTTCTCAGTCGTAATCGAGATAGCAAAGTGGCCTAGCATGTCTTCATCGATACCGGGTGCTGAATCGTCGGTGGACGAATTCTCAATAATTTCCCTTGTCAACTGACCAAGCGACCGCGGCAGAAGAACTCGATCACCGCGGTCAAGCCTCGCTCTCGCCCGACTTGCCCACGGTTTCGGTATCGCGGTGAGAAAGTCTTTCTCAACCCGTCTCTCGCTCCAGTCCGTAGTCGCGGCGACGTCGAGCTTGGCCTGTAGCGCCGCGAGCAGCCTGAGCGACTTGCGTAGTCCAAGTCCTTGCAGGGTCGCGGCGCGATCTTCCGACTCAACTGGCATCAGCCCCACATGCGCACACAGCACGACAGTCGGCTGCTGCTCTGCCTCCCTTACGAGGCCGTCGGTGAGGTCGGGATGGGTGCTGCCTACAAAGCCTAGCGGTCGGTCGGCCGAAGTCCGCTTCTTCGCTAGTCGCTTCTCTGTACGAGCCTGCGCGCGTCGCTCTTTACGATTTGGCACGATTGCTTCTTCGCGGATTGCTGAATCAATGTTTCATCGCCGGCGATCCAGGCAGCCGACCTTTGATTCAGGCGCTGCTCGCCGGGACTGTGCCGGGAGAAGGCCGGGACTGTGCCGGGACTCGCTAAGTCCCGGCGCGGTCCCAGCGAAACCGAACGAAAACCCAGCTGAGCTGGCATGTTTGGCGCTGCCCCTCCCCGCTCGGCTTCCCAACTCTCTCCGGCTTCGCTGATCGAAGAGAGTTGGGAAGCCGAGCGGGGAGGGTCATCACCAAACAAGAGGGGAAGGAGAGATGAGAGGGAATGGGAGAGAAGACCACAAGAGGGGACCACAAAGGGGGCTGGCTTGGCAGGGTGCTTGCGCTGAGGAGCGCCCGTTGCGTTCACGACGTACTCGGCATCGTGGTCGAGTCAGGTGGGCGGCTGCGGTCGCGTACGCGACTGATCGGTTGGTTGATCTAGGCAACGCAGTGCGGTTGAGCACGCCGTACGGAGCGTGCCCGCCGAGGCGGTGCGGTGCCGTCCACGTTCAGCGACCACAAAGAAGGAGTGGCGGCGGTGCGGTGACCGACGGCCGTGCAAATACGGGGCATTGCCGCGGTCGTCTCAGCGATCAGCTTGAGGAATGCGGGCTGCCTGGTTTCGCTACGAGAACGGCGGATACCGTAGCCGTATGACCGACGAGCTAGTCGCATGGGCTGAGCGGATCGCACGCGCGAATCTTCGCGATCTGCCGCAGCGGCTACGTCATGTCGAAGGGGTCGTCCGCCGCGCTGAGCTTGTCTGTGACGTGGTCGACGACCCTCACATGTTGCTCGCGGCGGCTTGGCTGCACGATGTCGGCTATTGCCCAGCACTCGCCCGGACCGGATTCCATCCCCTTGATGGTGCCGATTATCTCGAGACCCAAGACGCGCCGGCCCGGCTCTGCGCCCTGGTCGCGAATCACTCCTGCGCGCGCGTGGAGGCGAAACGTCGCCAACTCACCATCCAGTGGCCGGACGAGCGCACCCTGCTTCGAGATGCATTGTGGTGGGCTGACATGACCACAACGCCGACAGGAGACTCGACGGACGTTCGGACCCGAATTGCCGAGGTCCAACAGCGCTACGGGCCTGACCACGTCGTTTCGGCATCGGTGGCCGAGGCGGCGCCACAGCTGCTCGACGCAGCGGCAAGGACTGAGGCCGCCGCAAACGTACCGCTCAGGTGAAGTACGGATCAGTGCCGGGCTCGAGGCCGCGTTCGATGCGCAATTGGATCGAGGGGTGGACGTCGAGGGCGGGTACTGCGTCGGGTTCGACCCATTCAACGCGTTTCGATTCCGAACTGGTTCGGAGTTCACCGCCGATCGGTTCGGCGCGGAAGCAGATCGAAAATTCTTGGCGGACCTCGCCGTCGTCGTAGGCGATGACGTGATCGGGATTCGAAAATATGCCCACCAGCGTCGTAACGCGGATGTCGATCCCGGTCTCCTCTTTGACCTCTCGCACCACGGCGCCGGTCACCGTCTCGCCTGCTTCCAGTCCCCCACCCGGAATGGAGTACAGGTTGTTGTCCGTGCGGTGAATCATCAGGATTCGGCCGCGCGCGTCCAGGACGACGGCGCTCACGGCGACTTTGATGCTGTTGGCACTCGGAGCTGTCGGATCGTTCAGATAGTCAGTTCGCCCCATGGTCACCACCTTTCGCCGATGCTTTCGACCACACGTGCTCGAAACTCGTCATATACGTCTCGAAGAGGTCGCCTGCTGGCAGCTGGCGAAGGTGAAGTGCGGGCGCATGCGCGCCGGGCATTCCGTACACGTGCGCGTTGACGATCATCTCGTCATCGAACCGGAAGATCGAGTTATACAGAGTCGTGTCGTGGTAACGCAGGTCCACGCCGTCGAGGCTCGCCAGCGGCTCGACGAGCGCTAGCGCGTTGTTGATACGCGAGGGCACGGTGCCCGCGGCTAGCCGTTCCTCGGCGCTACGCTTGTCAGCTTCCGGTGCCTCTGGACGACCGAACAGCAATCGAACCTTGAGCCCTGCTCGCGTCTTCGTGCGGACGGTTCGAGCGAACTCAGGTTCCTCGGCGAGGAATAGACCTGCGAGCACGAGGATGTCGAGTTGCTCGGTGGTGGACGCCAAGAGCCGACGCCACAGCTCTGACGGAATGACGCTTCGGTGCGGGTAGACCTTGAGCACTTCTGATTCCGCGACCTCGATCTTGCGGTCTGGCGCAAGGGCGTCCGGCCACAGGTAGTTCTCCGTCTCGCGGACCATGGCCGCGAGTGCATGGCGATGGCGCGGATAGGGCGTGCGGCCCTGAGTGATCCACCGCTCGACCGTTTTCGGCTCTACACCAACGGTTTCGGCTACCTGCGGAATGTCGAGACCGTTGCGGAGCAGTGCGTCGCGAAGGCGTTCGTTCGCCATGTCTTCCTCCAGGGACGACTAGGGACGTCTTCAAAGTACAGCAGACGTCTGCCGAAGTCCACCTATGCGGTGCTCGTGCAGCCCGATTTCTCGAAAAGTGGGGAATTGCAAGGAATTTCCACATTTGGAGGGAGGCGAGAGCCCATGGACAAGGCCACAGCGGAGGCGCGAAACCTCATCAGTCTGAAGACCGCGGCGGCGTTGGTCGACGTGGACGCGAAGACGATCCGGAACTGGATCGCCGCAGGCGATATCGCGGCGTACCGCGTGAACGGCAGGCTGCTGCGCGTCGAACGCGACGAGCTGCTGTCGCTGATCCGGCCGGCGAGCGTTCTTGAAGGCGGTGCGGCGTGAGCACCCCGGTCAAAAGGACGTTGCGGGCGCGGACGTCGGACCGTGCGGTCAAAACCCGCGACGCGATGCAGAGCAAGTTCGACCGCTTGGTGGACCCCGACGGGCTGCTGAGCCCGGAGGAGCGCGCATACCGCGCGGAGCACGCGCGTCGAGCACACAACGCGCGTCGTCTGCGCGGTCGGAACGGGCGCAAGGGCGGTGACCAGTGATGCGGCCCCGGACGTTCTTCCTGGCCGTGGCAGCGGTGGCCGTCGGCTACCTCGTGCTGACCGCGCCGGAGCTGATCGGGTTCACGGTGATGCTGTTCGGCGCGGTGGCGCTGTGGCGGTCCTCGCGGCGGTGGGGGGTGCGGCGATGAACGCGCCCGAACCGTTCTACGACCCGGTCGAGTTGGCCGACGAGTTGGACGACATCATCCGTGCCCAGGAGTTGTTGCGGCAGAGGACGATCGCGTTGCAGGCCCGCTACCAGGCGTTGCAGTCGCACGCCGACCAGGGCCGCTACGACAAGCCCGGGAAGTACGACTACTCGACGCCGGAGGAGTTCGGCAGCGTCAACGTCAACTCGACAGCGAACCGCCTCGGGTACGTCCACGAGACCTACATGAACGCTCCTTTGACTTTCCTGCGCTCGGCGCTGGAGACGGCGGTGAAGGTGCGCGAGTACCCGCGCCCGGAGTCGGTGCAGGTCGAGCGGGTTCGCCCGGATCGGAGGCGGTCACGGTGATGCGGCGAGAGCAGTTGCCGGAACGTCTTCCGTCGGGGTACGCGGTGGCCCGGGCGGATCGCAACGTCGGCCATCACACGCTGGATTCGCTTGCGGGGCCGGAGTTCACGTCGCCGTGGTCAGCGTACGCGCCGTTGAAGGCGTTGCCGCTGACCGCGCAGGCCGCGGTGCTGGGGCTGCTGTTGGCGGTCTCGATGGTGGGGTGCTCGATCGCGTGGGTCGACTACCAGGACTACACGCCGTCGCCGAACGTGTGCCGGTCTGCGGATTCCGGTGTGCCCGCTGAACGTCCGGGTTCGTGCATTCCGCGCGAGCACCTGCAGCAGGGGGTGCGCTGATGGGTGACATGAGCGCCGAGCGGAGGAGCTGGGCGGAGTACAAACGCCTGGCCACCGTCGAGGACCTGCTGTCGGACATCAACGACTCGGCGTGGATCTCGATGGAACGCAAGGACTTCGCGGGTGCGTCCACCGAGCTGGCGAAACTCGACGCCATCAAGGCCGCGCAGCAGGTGTGTGCGGAAGCCAGCGCCGCTCTCGCGCAGTTTCGTGCCGATCTGGACGAACGGCGGCGGATCGAGCGGTCGCGATGAGCAGGTTTCTGGACCCGGAGGGCAAGAAGTTCGGCTTGCCGACGTGGCCGTGGCGGATGGCGCCGCAACATTTGCGGACCCGTCGTCAGTTGGCGAATGCGGGTCTGCGGCCGGGCGGTGAGTACGAGGGCCAGGTTCGCGGGTCGGCGCGTCGAGGTCCGTTGCAGGCGTACCTGTACGACGCCGAGACCGCGGTGCCCAAGCGCGAGCCTTCGGCGGCCCAGTTGGAGGCGTTGCAGATCGCGCGCTGGACGCGGTCGGCGGATGCGACCGAGCGCCGCGGGATCGACGCGACCGATATGCGCGAGCTGATCGAGCAGGCCCGCCGCGATCTGGCAGTCCGCCGCGTCGAGCGCGGCCAGCCGAGCCCGGGTCGAGGCCAGGGAAGGGAGCGAAGCAGGTGAACCACAACACGAAGGCCCGCTACGCCGAGCTGGAGTTGCAGCACCGGCCGCAGCTGGTGGACGGGCTGCGCCGTACGGGGATGTCCTACCGGGAGATCGCTCGCACGCTGGAGATCTCGGCGCGCAAGGTCGAAGCCGTGCTCGGTGAGGCCGCCGCGCTGCGCGCCGGCGGGCACAGCCACGCGGAGATCGGCCGGATCATCGGCCTGGCCCGCACGACCGTGCAGGACATGCTGCGCGAGCCGAAACGGGCGTCGCTGACCGGCCGCAAGACCGCCGTGGTCGAGGCGCTGGTGGAGATGCACGCCATGCAGATCGATGTGCTCGCCCGCTTTCTCGACACCGGCCGCAATCACACCTACGTGCTGGTCGCCGAGCTGGAGCGGGCGAAGTTGGTGCGGCCGTTGCAGCAGGTGCAGCCGGGTGCGAAATGGGTTGTGCCGACGCGGGATACGGCGGCGCGATATCTGGGGTGGCGGCCGAAGGATTGGACGCCGCCGCTGATGTACGCCAATCACTATCGGGCGGTCGCGCAGGCGCGGATCATGCTGGTCGGCCCGGACCCGTCCCGCTGGATCTCCGAGCGTCGCTTGCGCCACGACGCCGAGCAGGCAGTCCGCGACGGCGTGGTCAGCACCGGGCGGGCGCCGAGTTCGGATCGCCCGCACGTGCACGACGGCCGGTTCCTGCGCCACACGCGAGACGGCCGCCAGTGGTGGGCCGTCGAGGTCGAACTCACTCGCAAGACCCGCGAGGCCATGGATCTCGCGTTGCGCGGTGCGATCCGCGCGGCGCGCGATGCCGAGCCGGACCCGTGCCTGGGCGTGCTCTACCTGTGCCGGTCGGCCGCGGTGATCGACGGCGTCCACGCCGCAGCCGATCGGCTTCCGGCCGAATTCGTCGCGCTGGACATGGATTTGGTTGTTCAGGACTTCGACGACCAATGGACGGAGTTCCTGACCGGACTGAACAAGAACAAGGCGGCGCGCGCCGCCAGCGCCCGTCACGGGCTGCATGTCACCAGGGAAGCGTCATGACCTGCACTCCTATCATCACCCCGACCGACTGCGGGCCCACCGCCACACCGGAACCGGCACCGCTGCCGTCGATCTCGCCGCAGCCGCCGCCCGGATTGCCGGAGCTTCCTGCCCCGCCGCCGGTCACCGAATGGAGCCTGCCGGACGCCTCCGGGCTGGTTGACGCCGCGGGGACGTCGGCGGTGATCGCGGTCGCGACCATCGCGATCCTGATCATGACCGTCGCCGTCGCCGCCGCGTGGCCGCTGGATCCGGGCCGCCTGCGCAACTTCGCCCTTGCCGCCTTGGCGCTTCCTGCGTGCTCGATGGCTGCGGGCGGTTCGTGGACCACTCCGCTGTCGCTGCTGTGGTCGGGGGCCGAAACCCTCACTGAGGGTGATTGGTCCGGGCTGGCGCCGATGCTGGCCGTCACCCTGCCCGCGGGCATGCTGCTGGCGACCTGCTGGTGGGCGAATTTCCTGATCAAGAACGCTTCGGTGGGTCAGAAGTCGCTCGCCCGCACCGAGCGGGTGAAAGCGGCCATGGCCGAGCGCCGTACCCGTGCGGCGGCGCGTACCGCGAAGGCCGGCGCCCCTTACACCGAAGGCGATTCCATCGTGCTCGGGGTGCTCGCCGAGCACGTCTGCGCCGCGCCGCTGGGGATGTGGCGGTCATTGACCGCCCGGCACATGCAGTGGCTGACGGTTCCGCATTCCGATGTTCGTCGGCATCGGGCGATTGTCGCGACCACCGGCGCGGGCAAGACCACCATGTTGGAGCGCGATGCGCTGGCGGTGCTGAGCAGCGAGTGGCGGGCCTGGTACCGCTGGCGCGACGTGCCTGGCATGCGCGCCAAGTACCCGCGCCCGCAGCTGGTGCTGATCTCCTGCAAGGGCGGTAAAGACGACCTGGCCCTGGGGGAGACGATCCGCGACGATGCGCTCGCGCTGGGTATCG
Source organism: Nocardia sp. bgisy118 (assembly GCF_057708605.1). Classification (NCBI taxonomy): domain Bacteria; kingdom Bacillati; phylum Actinomycetota; class Actinomycetes; order Mycobacteriales; family Nocardiaceae; genus Nocardia; species Nocardia sp. bgisy118. Next base: position 348,793 of record NZ_JBYISM010000004.1, read on the forward strand.
ACCGGGATCGGATCGGCATGGTCGTGCCGGGCGGGGACCGGCTCGACGTGTGGGACATGCCCGCCCGCGATCTGCGCGCGGTCCTGACCGACCTGATGGTGGCTGGGGAAGCGAGCACGTCGGAGGGGCAGCACTTCGACGAGATGCGCAAACGCATCGTCTCCCTTGTGGTCGATGCCCCTGCCGGGCCGCCGCGAAGCTCGGCGGAGTTCCTGGCCCGGCTGACCGAGCAGACCCTGATCGATGCCTGGGGCGGGGCGCCTGACGTGGTGCGGCAGGTAGCGGCGTTGCAGGCGGAGAAGGTGCCGCAGCTCGACGACGCGCTGATCAAGATGTCGAATTTGTTCGACCAGCTCAAAGACCACGACGGGCAGATGGTGTTCGATGGCGGCCGCGACCTCGACGAGCTGGACGTGCTGTTCGTGACCGTGCCCGGCATGGACGCCGATGCCGGGCGCGCGCAGGTCGCCGCGATCATCCGCATGGTCATGCAACGCGCTGGTCGCACTGCCGCCGCCGCTCGCCGGTCGGTGTCGCTGTACATCGACGAAGCCTCTGCCGTCGCGACCGCGCAAGGCTCGCTCGGGTTGGAGCAGGTGGCCGAACGTGGGCGCTCCCAAGGGGTCTCGGTCACCTTCGCCGCCCAATCCCCGGAGGGGCTGGCGCGGGATCAGTGGTCGCTGAACCGGTTGCTGAAGGCGTGCGCGGGCGGGGTGATCCTCGGCTACTGCGAGAACGCCGGAGACCTGTGCAAGCACTTCGGGTCCATCCGCAGAGCGCTGCCGTCGCGGCACCTGATCAAGGGCCAGCGCCACGGCGACGAAGGCCAAATTTCCTACGGCGAGGAATGGCTGGTCGACCCCGACCGCGTCCGCCAGCTCGCCACCGGCGAAGTCGTCTACGCCAAAGCCGGACACGCCTACTACGGGCGCGTCGTGCCCGTCGACCGCACCCAGCTACGCCCCCTGCCCGGCACCCGATCGGCTCGCACGACGGACGCCGCGCCGGTTGCCACCGGCGAAACTGCCACCGCCTGAACCACTCTCACGAACGGAGCCGCTCCCGATGCGTATTGCCCGCAACTTCGACAACGACCCCGACGACGACCCCAACGACAAGGATCAGGTCGAGCAGGCCGTCGAACTGCTCATCGACGAGGCCGAGGACTTCCTCGCCGAACACGCCGCGGCCAACCCATACCACCCCGACACCGACACCGAACCGACCGCCGTGACGGAGCCGCAGCCGCCGCGTCCGGCACCGCGGTTGCGCCTGGTCAAGCCCCCCAGCCCGGCGGCGCCGGTCGAGGACGAGCACCTGCCGCCCGCCCTGCGCCCCACCGTCACCGCCCCACCCCGCCGGCGGGTGCCGCGCTGGGTGCGCACCGCGCTGCCCGGCTCCCTCCTTGTGGTCCTGGCCGTCGCCGTGCTGGCGAACGGGCAGCCGGGTGTCGTGGCCGCGCCGATCACGGCCTACGCCGCCGGGTGGGTCGCGTTCCTGGCTTGGAACGCCGCCTACCGACCCCCGCTGGCCCAGGTCGCCGCCGCCACGACCTCGCTGCTCGCCCGCACGATCGCGGCCGTCATCGGCGGCACCATCCGCACCGCCCGCGCGGTCGTCGACCGGATCGACACCGCCCGCCAGCGCACCGAAGCCACCCGCACCGCCCACTGAGAAAGGAACAGCCCCTCATGCCCACCCAGACCGGAATCGATCTGATCAACCAAGCATTCTCCCTCGACGGCCCACACACCGCCGACACCGTGATCGCCGCGGCCGCCGCGATCGCGGAACTGTGGCGCTACCTCGGGCACGCCACCATCGGCGGCACCCGGAACCTGCTGGCCGACCCCGCCGACGCCTACAGCGTGGTCGGTCTGCTCAGCGTCGCCGACCGCCGCGCCACCGACGTTCTGGAACGCCTCGCCGGCTACGCGGTCAACGTCGGCGACGAGTCCACCTACACCAAGCATTTCGGCCACGACGACCCTGACGGCAGTCCCGATCAGATCCAGGCCGGAATGCACTACGCCGCAACAGAACTGCGTCAAGCCGCAAACAGCCGCCGTTGGAGCGCGAGCGAGCTCGACCGCGCTGCGGGCTGGCTGTCCCACATCTACCGCAACACCACCACCAGTGATGAGGGCGCCGCCCTCGGAGAGGAGAACTGATCATGTCCGATCGCAGTGTCGAGGACGAAATCGCCGCTGAGGGACGCAAGTTCATGCACGCGATGCAGGCCGTGTTGTCCCAGCACGCCCAAGCGGCGAACTGGCTGGAGCGGCGCCGGGTGCGCAAGCAGATCAAGCAGGCGTGGCGGCGGGAGCTGTATCGCCAGGATGTCGACCGTGCCCACCAGTTGACCTGGACGCAGTCGATGGTCGACCGTTACCGCGTCCACTCGCTGGCGGTCGCCCAGCGGGCGAATGACCCGAGTGTCGACCACACCCGCCGCGCCCGCGACGCCCGCGCGCTGACCGAGCACGCTGACGAGCTGCGTGGTCGTGTCATCATCAACGGCCGGTTGACCGAGGTCGAGCGCGGTATCGCTCTCGACGGGATCGACGCCGCCACCACCTACCCCGAGTTCGAGCCCGGACGGCTGTTCCACCGCGCTGACCGCATCAAAGGTGTTGACGCGCTGAGGTATCGGGCACAGGTCGCCCGCACCGCCCGCGGACTCGGCATCGACCGCGACAGCGTGCGGGCCCCGTACGCTCATGTGGCCTCGCGGCCGCTGGAGATCGGCAACCGCATCGATGAGGGCCGCTCGGCACCGGCCAACCGCGAGGACGGGGTCGACCCCCGGTTCGTCGCCGAGCTGGGCCGGACCGCGCCGGACGGCTCGATCACCATCGAGCGGCGCACGTTCGCCTCCGAGTTGGCTGCCACCAGCTGGGCGAACGACACCGTGTCCCGAAGCCGATGGGAGAACGGCACCAAGCTGGCCGCGCGGATCGAGGACACCCACGCCACCTCGGTACACACCCAGATCCCGTTCTGGGCCGGGGGCCAGCCGGAGACGGTCGCCTACCGGCTGAGGGACCGAGAGGAACTGCTGAGCCGGGACGCCCTGCGAGCTGCCGGACAGTCGTTCACCCGCGAAGCCGACGGCGCCGACCACGCACGGCAGCCGGACCGGGCCGAGCACGACCGCCAGCCGGAGACCACCAGGCAGGCCGGCGAGGCATTGTCGCCGAGTGCGGACCGGCTGGCCGAGCTGGAGCGCAAGGTCGCGACGTTGCAACGCGGTCTAGATGCGGTCACCGCCGACCGGGATGGGTTGCGCGGCAAGCTGACCGAAGCCGAGGCCCGCGAGGGGCGGTTGAAGAACCGCAACCTCAAGCTCGCCGCCGAGATCGACCACAAGCGCAACCAGGCCACGACCCCGACCCTCGACGAGCTGTCGAAGGCCATCGGCGAGCGCAACAAGTACAAGCGCGAACGCGACCAGGCCGTCGCCAAGCTGGCCGAACGCACCGCACCGACCGAGCGCCTCGGATCCCCGGAGCGGCAGGCGGCCGCACTGCGCGGTGGCGCCGACCAGCCGCCCGACAAGCAGGCCGATCGCCAGCTCCCACCCCAGGCCGAGGGGGACAACACCCAGCCGTGGCCGCGGGAAGCCGTCGAACGCGCCGTCAACGCAGCGACCCGCAACGGACACGGCCGCAACGGAATCGAGAGGAGCCGCTGACATGCAGCGCGAACACGAAGAGGCCATGCGCGCCGATTACACCGAGCACGACGCGCTCGGCCGGCAGATGTTCGCCGACGGCGTGACCGATGCCGACATCGACCGCATCGACACTCAGCGCGTCGAGATCGAGAAGCGGTGGCACAGCGGTCCGCACGCCGAGCACTGGGCGTATCTGTCCGACGCGCACGAGGACTGGCGGCAGGCGCCGAAGACAATGCAGCGGATGCTGGCCGACGCCGATCACAACGGCCCCGGCTACGGGCTGACCGACATCGAACGGCGCAGCCAGGAACAGGCCCGCGCCCTGACCGGTCACGACCGGCTCGCCCGGTCACAGATCGCGCGAGAGCGCTGATCATGGACCCGCACTCGCACCACCCCTCCGGTCGCAGCTGGGAGACGATCATCACCGCGTTGGAACGCGGCGGCTACGGTCCCGGCAAGGGCAACGGCGCCCCGGAGTCCTGGCAGCGATACCTGTGCCCGGTCCACGAAGGCGACGGACGACACCACACGCCGAGTTTGGGCGTGCGCTACGACCCGAAGCAGGCCAAGACCATCGTCCGCTGCTTCTCCCGTTGCGATGACGAGCAGGTCCTGACCCGGATCGGGCTGCGGGTGCGGGACATGTTCGACCGCCTGCCCGAACGCACCAATCAGGGGTTCGCCCGCCCCGGCGGACGGGTACCTGGCCAGGTCGCCTCACCGGTCGAGCGGGCGATCCTCGGTGCCCGCTTCCCGATCCCCGCAAAACGGGATCTCGGCGCCCAGACCGGTCGCCCGGAAGTCGTCGATTCCTACATCTACCGGTGGCCGAACGAACGCGTCGAAGGCGCCGTCCACCGGGTGCACACCCCGCACGAGAACGGGCACACCAAAAGCTTCTGGCAGGCCCGCTGGACCGGAACCGAGTGGGAGAAGGGCGGATTCGCCCCACTACCGTGGCGCCTCGCCGACATCCGCGAAGCACTCGACACCGGCCGCGAAGTCTATGTCGTCGAGGGGGAAAAAGACGTGCAGCGGGCGAACCGGGCCGGGCTGATCGCGACCTGCAACGCCATGGGTGCCGGGAAATGGACCCCCGACCACGCCAAATGGTTGCGCGGCGCGGCCCGCGTGATCGTGGTCGCCGACCGTGACCAGCCCGGCTACCGGCACGCCGACAAGGTCGCGAACTCGGTGGCCGGTCGTGTCGGTGAGGTCCGGGTGGTCCAAGCCCGCGGCGGCAAGGACCTCGCCGACCACTTCGACGCCGGATACGACCTTTCCGACCTGGAACCGGTCCCGTTCCTGGACCGCCACTACCGCCAGCTCTCACCCCACCAGCAGCGGGAGGGTGCGTTTCGGCCCTTTCGCGACCGCACCCGAACCCGTTGAACCACAACACGAAGGAGACAGACCCATGACCAGCACGCTCACCAACCGATTCCGCCGCGCCGCCCGACCCCCGGCCGCGTTCGGCAAGAACACCCCGCCCGGCACCACCGTCACCGGCTACATCACCGCCATCGCCGAGGAGCCCAAGCTCAAATTCGGCGGCGCCCCCGACGAGGTCGAGCTCGACGAGAACGGCCAGCCCGTCACCCAACTCGTCATCACCGTCCACACCCCGGCCGGGCCGCGGCTGCTGTTCGTGTCCTGGCGCATGGAACAGGCCATCGGCCAAGCCCTCGAAGCCGCCGGGGACGCCGAGTTCGAGACCGGCGCGACCCTGTCGGTCACCTTCACCGGACCCGACCCGGACTACCCGAAGGCTCGGATGTTCACCGCCAGCTACACCCCCGCACAGCACACCAACCGCGGCCAGTAGCACCACCACCCACCCGACACGGCCGGGGACACCGCCACCAACGGACGGTCCCCGGCCCCATGGACACCGTTTCGACCGGCCCGATTCGAGAGGACCACCCGATGCCCGCGACACCCGCGTCGCCCACGACGACAGCAGGCGACAACCGTGCGACACATACCGCTCGACCGGCGACACCGGGCGAGCGCGGGGCGACGGCGGTGTCGCTTCGCCGGTTCGACCCTGCCGAAATCACCGCACTGCTGATGACGATCGTCATCGGCGCCGGAGCGTTCGCCTGGTCGTTCGCAGCACTCTCCGATCTATCGGACATGGCCGGAATCACCCCGAAACTCGCCTGGATCGGCCCCGTGTTCGTCGACGGCGCGATCATCCAATCCACCGTCGCCCTGGTCTCGCTACAACGCCGCCGCAAGACCGGCGTCACCGTCCCCACCACGACCACCGGATTCTTCTGGACACAACTGCTGTTCGCCGAACTGGTCTCCATCATCGGAAACGGCCTGCACGCAGCCGAATCCGGCGAACGCATCCTGCCCGCCACCATCGCCGCCTGCGTCGCTGGCGCCGCCCCGGTCGCCGGACTCGCCGCCACCCACGGCCTCACCGCCCTGCTCGAAGTACCCCGCCACACCGAACCCGCACCGACCACCCAGACTGACCACGTCGGCACCCTTCCGGAGACGAACGCCGATAGCTCGGCAACGCCAGGCGACACCCAGGCGACGGGAAGCGACAGCCAAGCGACACCAGGCGACACCCAGGCGACAGCCGCTGTCGACCCGGCGACAGCGGGCGACACCACGACACCGGTCGACCGCGACACCCACATCCTCGCCCTCGCCGATGCCGGGCACTCGACCCGCGAAATCGGCGCCGCTGTCGGCCTGCACCACGCCACTGTCGCCAAGATCATCGCCCGCCACCGCGCCAGCGACACCGACCCGAACGCCGACACCGGACTGCGCCTCATCACCGGCAGCCACTGACCCTTAACGAGATAGCGAAGGAATAACCATGCTCACCATGACCGACCTGTTCTGCGGGGCCGGCGGATCCAGCTCCGGCGCCGTGCAGGTCCCCGGCGTTGCGGTCCGCCTCGCGGCCAACCACTGGCCGCTGGCCGTGGAAACCCACAACAGCAACCACCCGACCACCGACCACGACTGCGCCGACCTGTCCCAGGTCGACCCCCGCCGCTACCCGCACACCGACCTGCTGTGGGCATCCCCGGAGTGCACCAACCACTCGGTGGCCCGCGGTCGGCGCCGCAACATCGACGCCACCCCGGACCTGTTCGGCGATGTTCTGCCCAACGAGGCCGCCGAACGCTCGCGGGCGACCATGTGGGACGTGGTCCGTTTCACCGAGCACCACCGGTATCGGGCCGTGATCGTGGAGAACGTCGTCGACGCCGCCCGGTGGATACTGTTCCCCGCCTGGCTGACCGCGATGACCGCGCTTGGCTACGACCATCGCATCGTCTACCTGAACTCGATGCACGCCCACGCAGCCGGCGACCCGGCTGCACAGTCCCGCGACCGCCTGTATGCGGTGTTCGTGCGGCACGGCGCCCCAGCCCCCGACCTGGACCGGTGGACCCGACCCACCGCCTGGTGCGCCACCTGTGACCGCACGGTGTCGGCGGTGCAGGCGTGGAAGAACCCCACCCGGCCGTGGGGCCGCTACCGCGCCCAATACATGTGGCGGTGCCCGTCGATCCGCTGCCGCAACACCGTCGTCGAACCCGACTGGGTACCGGCGTCGGCGATCATCGACTGGAACCTGCGCGGGCAGCGGATCGGCGACCGATCGAAACCGTTGGCGGCCAAGACGATCGCGCGAATCGAGGCCGGGCTGGCGAAGTTCGCTGGCGGCGCGTGCCTTGTCCCGGCGGGCGGAACGTGGCGCACCCCAGGAGTTTCGGTCGACGAGCCCATGCCCACTCGCACCACGCGGGAGACCGATGCCCTCTTGGTGCCGGTCGAAGGCCGCGACGGCAAGGCCGCCCAGCCGGTCACCGTGCCAATGCGGACGATGACCACGCGCTCCGAGACCGCGGTACTCGTGCCCTACTACGGCAACGGCACACCCCGCACCGCAGCCGAGCCGCACGGCACCATGACCACCCGTGACCGCTGGGCCATGGTCGTCCCACTGCGAAATCACAACACCGCGAAATCCACCACCGAACCACTCGACACCATCGCCGCCGCAGGCAACCACCACGGCCTGACAGTCCCCGCCGCCAAGGTCGAGGACTGCGAGTTCCGCATGCTCGAACCCTACGAGATCAAACAGGCCATGGCCTTCGACCGCGACTACCTCATGCTCGGCAACCGCCGCGAACAAGTCCGCCTAGCCGGAAACGCCGTCACCCCACCCGCCGCCCGCGATCTCATCACCGCCGTCGCAGAAGCCCTCGGCCACCACGTCGACACCGCCGCATAACCACAACGAAAGGAGCAGCCCGCGATGCCTCGCTTGATGTCGGTCTCCTTGACCGAAGACCAGGTCCGGGCCAGGACCAAGACCGTCACCCGACGTACCGGTTGGACCATGCTCCAGCCGGGAGATCATCTCGCCTTGTGCCGCAAGGTCATGGGCCGTCGGCCCGGAGAGCCTATCGTCCGAATCGCCACAGTCGAAGTCGTCTCCACCCGCCGCGAACCGCTGTCCGCGATCACCCATGACGACCTCGCCGCCGAAGGGTTTCCCGAGATGGACGCCGCAGAGTTCATCGCGTTCTTCTGCGCGAGCCATCGCGGATGCCAGCCCGACACCATCGTCACGCGCATCGAATGGCGCTACGTGGATGAGGGCGCAAGCGGAAGAGAGGCGCTGTGATGAGCGACGAGCAGGTTCGTGACCTGCGCGAAGCGGGGTGGTACACCACCGACGAAGTTGCCGCACTGCTCCGCGTAGACGCGTCGAGTCTGCGCCGCTGGCGGACGGCGAGCCCGCCGCAGGGGCCGCCGTTCGTGCAGCTGTCCGACCGCGTGACCCGCTACAGCGGCGCTGACGTGATCGCCTACCTCCAGCGCCGCCGAATCGACCCGACGGCGGCATGATGAACTCGCCTATCAACCCGGTGCCGCTCGGCGTGGAGGTTCGCGGCTACGTCGAGCAACGCGGCAAAACCGGTCGTCACCGGGCGCGAATCCGGTGGACCGATCCCACGACCAAGCGGCGGGATTCGAAGTCGGAGTCGTTCGACACCGAGGAAGAAGCCCGTGAGTGGATCGAGCGCATCGAGCGCGCGGCCGCCCGCGGCGTCGATCCGAAGACCGCGACGGCGACGCTGAAGGAATACGGCGAAGCGCACTGGGCCACCGCCATGCGTGGGGTCGAGCCCAAAACACTCGATCCGTACCGGGCAGGCTGGCGACGCCGCATCGTGCCGACACTGGGGCACCTGCCGGTCACGATGATCACCAACGGTTTGGCCGATCGCGCCGTCACGAGGTGGATCGAGGACGGAAACGGCGTTTCCACGATCAAGAACACTCTCGCGGCCCTGGCGCGGGTGTTCGATCAGGCGGTGCGCGATGAGGTCATCCCGCGCAACGTCGTGAAAGTCGCCAATTGGCAGCGCCAGTTCGACAAGCACGAGGACGAGATCGACGATCCGCGGGCTCTTGCTTTGCCGGACTGGGATACCCTGCAACGCCTTTCCGCTGCCCTGGTCGCCGCGTCGACGGGCGAATACCAGGGCTGGGGTGACGTAGTGGTGTTCGCCGCGTGCACCGCGACCCGCATCGGTGAGGTATCCGGTTGCCGCGTAGGCGATATCGACACCGACAAGTGGATGTGGACGTTGCGACGTCAGACCACGCCCGGCCCCGGCGGACTCAAGGACAAGGGCACCAAAGGAAAGCGGGCGCGGACCATACCGCTGATCGAGGAAATACGGTCGCTCATCCTGCAACGGATGAACGCCGCCCGCGCACGGGTCGAGTCGGACCCTCGCCTGCGAGACGCCACCGACGAAGCACGGCGGTCGGCGTGGCTGACCGCGCGGTTGTTTGTCGGGCCGCGTGGTGGACGGATCGCTACCGGCGTGCTGCGGGACGCGACGCACTGGGACGAAGTCGTGACCGAGCTGGGTTACGAGCACCTGCGGCGGCACGATCTGCGGCACACCGGGTTGACCTGGTTCGCAGACTCCGGGGTGCCGCTACACCGGTTGCAGCGCATCGCCGGGCACGTAGACCCACGTATCACGCAGCGCTATCTCCACCCGGACGTGGACGGGCTGCGCGAGGACGGCGAGAAGCTCTCCCAGCACCTACGCGGGGCAATCGGCCCCAAATTGGCCCCAAGTCTCCGGGCGGTCCGATAAAGCAAAAACCCCTTCCGACCTGGTCGGAAGGGGTTTTCTGTGTCGGGCTGACAGGATTTGAACCTGCGACCACTTGACCCCCAGCTGCGGGAATTTGGCATTTGCGCACGTGCAAAACGATGTGCCGCAGCTATTCTCACGCCTTATGCGCTAGTCGTTCACTACCACGCATTCCGTGTGGTCCCAATTCGGTCCCAATCCTGACCTGCACGGGCTCCCGTCGCAGGTTCGCGCCCTGGGCGGGGCACATCGAAGATGGGAACGGGGACGACCTGCGGTTTTCGCGCGGTCAGTTGAGGATCGAAGCTGACTACCAACTATAGGCTGGCCCAGCGGTGATCATGAGATTGAATCGCCTGTAAGTGTTGGAGGTGGCTGGCCCGGGGCTGGCTGACAGGATCGGTGCCGTCGCTGCATCCGGTGTGACTCGTGAATCGCTTTGCCTCTTGGAGTGCACTTCTCGGGATCTGTCCACTGGTTGTGGCGGCGACGCCGGCCCGGTCTTGCTTCGGTGGCTTGATCAGAGGCCTGCCCGACCCCGTTGCCGCAGGGTCGTGGCCCATTACAGGCCTGCCTCGAAGTTCTCCTTCCGGGCCGACGCCGACCAACGACGTCGCCCATCGAAAGGACAACCGCCGCAGTGCCCATCGTCTCAGAACAGTACGAACTCGTCATTGGCGTCGACACGCATGCCGCAAACCATGCTCTGTCGGTCGTCGCCGCCGCGACCGGCGCCGCAGTCGATGCGGCGAGCTTCCCCGCCAGCGCGGCCGGGCTGGATCGGGCCCGGACATGGATCACACGTCGGGCCGGTGAACACGCCACCCTTGTGGTCATCGAGGGCATCGGCTCATACGGCGCCGGCCTGGCCGAGCGCCTGCTCGCGGCGGGGCTGCCGGTGGTGGAGCCCTCAGCGATGGCGGCCGCCGATCGGCGCGGGACAGGCAAAACCGACGAGCTCGATGCTGTGCGCATCGCCAGATCGGTGCTGTCGGTCGATATCGATCGACTGCGCCAACCGCGTGCTGACGGGCCCCGAGTCGCGATGCGCGTTCTCGTGATCGCCCGCGAACAGATGACCAGCGAACGCACCCGCACCGTCAATGCGTTGACCGCACTGGTTCGCACCGTGGAGCTCGGCATCGACGCGCGGAAACCGTTGACAGGCAAGCAGATCGAAGTCATGGCGGCTTGGCGGACGCGCCCCGCCGACGATGCCGCCACGCGAACCTGCCGGGCCGAGGCGGTGCGGCTGGCCACCCGGATCAGGGCGCTGGACATCGAGCTGCGCGACAACCGCAAAGCCCTCGACACGCTTGTCGAAACCACCGCACCGGACCTGACCGCGACACCGGCGTCGGGGCCGTCGTCGCCGCCTCCGTCCTGATCGCCTGGTCACATCCCGGACGAGTACGGTCCGAGGCTGCCTTCGCAGCGCTCGCCGGAACCTGCCCGATCCCGGCATCATCGGGAAACACGGTGCGCCACAGGCTCAACCGCGGCGGCGACCGCCGCCTGAACCGAGCTTTGACCACCGTCGTTATCGTGCGGATGCGCATCGATCCCGCCACCCGCGCCTACGTCGCCCGCCGACGAGCCGAGGGCCGCACGACCAAAGAGATCATGCGCAGCCTGAAACGCTACATCTCCAGGCAACTCTTCCGAATCCTCACCTCTGCGCACCAAACACCCAGCACAGCTTGACAAATATAGCCGAACTGCTGAGTGGGGGTCAGGGGTTCGAGTCCCCTTAGCTCCACAGAAATAGCAGGTCAGGCCCGGTCAATGACTGGGCCTGACCTGTTTTCCGGTCCTGGCCGAGGAATTGTCAAAACCTGTGGATAGGTTTGTTTCAGGCGACCTCCGTTCGGGTGGTCTCGGCCACGCCGGTTGACGGCGGCGGGGTGATGTCGCGAGGCCGTTCGAGGAGCCTGCCTTTGTGGAACAGGGCGCCGTTGCGGACGAGCGCGACGAGTTCGGGGGCGTTGACCTTGCGCCAGCGGGTCTGGGCTGCCTCGATCAGCTTGTAGGCCACGGCGATTCCGGCTGCGCGGGAACCCGGCCCCTTGGTGACTTTCGTCCGCAGCCGGACCGAGGCGAAGGTCGACTCGATCGGGTTGGTGGTGCGCAGGTGGATCCAGTGCTCGGCTGGGTATTTGTAGAATTCCAGCAACACGTCGGCGTCGTCGACGATTTTCGCCACGGCTTTGGGATATTTGGCGCCGTAATCGATTCCGAACGCCTTGATCGCGATCTGGGCGTGGTCGATGTCTTCGGCGTTGTAGATCTCCTTCATCGCCACGATCGCGCCCGGATGCGCTGATTTCGGCAGTGCGGCAAGAACATTCGCTGACTTGTGGAACCAGCAGCGCTGTTCCCGAGTTTCGGGGAACACATCGCGCAGCGCTTTCCAGAACCCGAGTGCGCCGTCCCCGATGGCCAGGACCGGGGCGGTCATGCCGCGGCGGCGGCAATCGCGCAGCAGATCGGCCCATGATTCGGTCGATTCCCGGTAGCCGTCGCTGATCGCGACCAGCTCCTTACGGCCGTCGGCGCGGACCCCCAGCATCACCAGCAGACACAATTTCTCCTGTTCGAGGCGCACTTTTGTGTGGATGCCATCGACCCAGAGATAGACATAGTCGGTGCCCGAGAGATCTCGGGAGGCGAACGCTCGCGCCTCGTCCTGCCACGACGCGGTCAGCCGCGTGATCGACGCCGCCGACAGTCCCGCCCCGGAGCCGAGGAACTGCTCGAGCGCCGGACCGAAGTCGCCGGTGGACAGTCCGTGCAGGTACAGCAGCGGCAGCACCTCGCTCACCTGCGGGGAGCGGCGGCACCAAGCGGGCAGGATCGCCGAGGAAAACCGTTGCCGCTCACCGGTGTCCGGATCCACGCGCTTGTCGTTGACACGCGGCGCCGCCACGGTGACCGCGCCGGCGGCCGTCATGACCTGCCGTTCGGCGTGGTAGCCGTTGCGCACCACCAATCGGCGGCCGTTCTCGTCGAGCTGGTCGGCGAACCTGTCGACATAGGCGGCGACTTCGGCTCGCAACGCCGCGGCCAGCATCTGCCGCGCGCCCTCGCGCACGATCTCGTCGATCGGCGAACCCGACACCGGACCTGCCGCGCCGTCCTGGTTGGACTCGGCGCCGCCGTCGATTACCTTGAGCATGGGACGTACCTTCCCGCCCGGCGTTGGCGCGCCAGACGATCGAAACCCGTTGTCTTTCAGATCATCCGGGAAGGTACTCCCTCCCGGTCATCCACAGGTTTCGATCATTGCTGGTCCTGGCCCCCCGTAAACCCCCCGTTTTTGGTTGTGTGTTTGATGGATGCGGCGTGCGGACCGCCCTGTCGTGGTTCCGATCCGTCGCGATGGGCGATGCGGCCGCAGTCGACAGTGAGAACCTGTCCGGGATCTCACTCCGCCGTCCAGTGATTGTTTTCGGTCGCGGGATGGAATTCTGGGGCGGGTCAAGTTCGCCGCACGGTCTTGCGGCGTCGCCCGCTGGTGACCATAGGTTCTGGTGTCGGGTCCACCTCTAGGACTGCGACATCCAAGGTCGCATGCACGCCACGGACATGAGCAACCCGCAATTCCTCTCCGGAGACCCCTCGCCAGACCACAGTGATGTCATGGTCCATCGGTGGACCCACCCGTGCGCATTTGGGTAAAGACGTGGGCCGATCTCATCGACGAGCGCGAAGAGCAACTCCGCTTCTTCAAGGACGCGCTCAACTACGACGCCTCGCGTGAGCACGCCATCGACTACGTCAACACGAACTTCCCCGAACAGGTGGTGCCGCCGACCCTCCGTGTAGCAAACGAGTAACGGCACCGCCATCGGCTCGCGTCAGCGCGACACCTTCCGAGAACTACGCAGGGCAGCACCGCTGACCAGGTCGGTGGGTGATGCCCATCGTGGCCGACATCGCCCTCGACGTGTTCGGAAATAGCGAGGCGGCTGGCGCTCTTCGGTTGCTGCGTGCTAACAGCTCGGCGCTATCGGATGACCGTAATGGCGGCCGAGTGCATGTGCTCGGGTGTGCCAGCGCTGGCGAAGCAGCTTCAGGCCGCGCGGGTGATCAACCCTGCCAAAGAACCCGGAGCTGTTCGGTGCGTACCTGAACCTGTGCGACCCCGACAGGGATCGGCGGGTGAAACACCTCGACGCGGTCTTTGGTCGTCCTGGCGAGTCCCCGATATCGAGTCCGCCCGGAGATAGAGCCGGGTTGTTTTCGATCCAGGTTCAGTTGATGATGCAGGCCACGGGGTGGTGGGTGTGGCTGCAGCGGGCAGCGTACTCGGCCGGGGTCAGGTAGCCCAGCGCCGAGTGACGATGCCGCAGGTTGTGCTCGGTCTTGAAGTCCGATGACCACGCGTGCTTCCAGGAGGGTGCTCCAGTGGTTGCGGTTGAGGCATTCAGCGCGTAGCCGCCGGTTGAACGATTCGATGTAGCCGTTGTTCCATGGTGTCCCGGGTGGGATGTAGGACAAGCCCACCCGGTCGGCGCAGAACTGTTGCAGCGCTTGGGAAATCATCTCCGGCCCGTTGTCCATGCGCAGCACCATCGGCGGGCCACCCCGGGCGGTGAACACCTTCTCCAACTCGGCCACCAGCTTCTCGGCGGTGATCGAGCGTTCCACCAGGTGCAGCAGCGATTCGCGGGTGTGCTCGTCGATCATCGACGCGATCTTCACCGCCCGCCCGTCGACGGTCGATTCGAACTGGAAATCCAACGCCCACACCACCTTCGGCGCATCGGCGTCGATCCGCGGCACCGACGAACACCCGGCTCGCTTGCGTGGGGAATGCGCGCGCACCTGCAAGCCCTCCTCGCGCCAGAGCCGGTGGATCTTCTTCTTGTTCACCTCGGCACCTTCGTCGTGGCGCAGCGCCGCCCAGGCACGCCGGAACCCGTGGCCGGGGTGTTTCGCGGCATAGGTGCGCAGCCAAGCCCGCAACCCGGCGTCCGGATCGGCGGATGTCTGCGCCAGCGGAGTGCGACGATAGGTCGCTCGGGCGAGCCCAACCACCTTGCACGCGAACCGTTCCGACATGCTCAACACATCCTGCAGCATGTCCACGGCGCGGCGTTTGGTGGCAGGGCTCAGAATTTTCCCTTCGCGATCTCCCGCAGCGCGTCCTTCTCCAACTCCGCATCGGCCAGTAACCGCTTCAACCGAGCGTTCTGCTCACGCAGTTCCTTGAGCTCCTTGGCAGCGTCGGTGTCCATGCCACCGAACTGGCGGCGCCAGTTGTACATCGTCGCTGCCGACACCCCAGCTCAGCGGCGATCTGTTCGCCGGTCTTGCCTTCGGCGGCCAACTCATCGGCGCGACGCAGCTTGCGCACGATGTCCTCCGCGGAATGCCGCTTGCGACCAGCCATGTTGTTCATCGTCCCTTCCAGCCCTCATCGGGCCAACAGGACTCTAATACCGGGCGGTCTCATTCATCAAGGACGGGCCAGGACTCCTGACTGAGGTCAGGGGCCAACCCACCGGGATTCGGTCACGAAGCCTACGGTCGCTGACGAGCCTTCTGGCGCTTGGGTCGCGCCGCAATAGGCAATACGCTACGGCGCACCTTCAACAAGTTCTCGTCTTTCGTATTCTCGCGCACCGTGAGACCACTCAGGATTCGTTGCTGTGTTTCCGGTGTCCAGAACACCTCGAGGCGCTTACGAGCTCGTGTGATCGCGGTGTAGAAGATGTTGTGGGAGATGCTCTCCTCGTTGGCGTCGGTGATGACGACCTTGACCGAGTCGTACTCGAGGCCTTGTGCCTTGTGGATCGAGACGGCATACGCGATCTGGAAGGGCACCATCGTGTTAACGGTGTCGTCGTCGTTATCGGTGTTCCCACGCTCGAAGACGTCGAACTGGACGATCGAGCCCTCTACCCAGCGCAGATCTGTGCTGGACACATCGACCGCTGCGACGTCCCGTTCGAGCTTCACGTCGAATGTGATGCGGCCAGGCAACCGATCGATCTGTACGATCTCGCCCTTCATGTTGTTGAAAATCACTGGTCGAAACCGATCAGTCTCGTTGAAGAGGACAGGGTCGCCGACCTTGTAGGTAGAATCGTTCCAGGTAACGGCCGGGTTTGGATTGCTCGCCTGCAGGAAGCGATTCACGTTGTTGATGCCGTAGAGGCCGTCATAGTTCAGGCAGAGCACGATCTCGTCGGCACCGTGATGTTGGAATAGCGAGGCTCCCAGCACCGCCGAGTAGCCGTTCTTGGAGAGTGATTCCTCGATGCGGTCGTCCAAGTTTCGCACCCTGTTCCATAGGGTGAGCAACGCTTCGTCGGTGGTCCTGAAGGGCTTGGTCAGCTCGAATACTGACTCTTTCGGGATGTAGGAACGGATGATGCCGAACCAGTTACCGAACTCGATCGACTCGATCTGGTAGACGTCGCCGACGAGCACGAGAAGGTCGAACGAGGTCTTCTCGAGCACGCTGAGCAAGCTCGCGTTGCTCACGATGCTGCATTCGTCGATCACTAGTACGTCGTACGTCGCGCCCAACGACGAGCTGCTGCGCACGTGCTTGCTGATCGTGCTGAACTCTGTGTTCGGTGCTTGTACCCGCCGCTTCAAATTGTCGACCGCCGGGTGCGTGTGCGCGAGGAAGAGCTTTCGCTTATCTGCGAAGTAACTGGCGATGGTATTCACCATCGTCGACTTCCCCGTGCCGGCCGCACCATAGACGACCGCGACCTTCGAGTGTTCGAAGAGCGCTTTCAACGCGTCAGCCTTCAACTCGTCATCGATGGCACGAGGGTTCGCGTCGATCCACTGCTGCACGTCGTCGCGGTGTTCGTCAACGCCCTCAGCCGCGATCTTCTGTAGCTTCTCGATGATCGTGACGGTGTCGTCCTCGTATCCGACGATGAACACGTGCCTGTTTGCGTGCGTCAGCTTGCGAGGCGCGTGTCGTGCGGTAGGCGGGAGCTCGCTGTTGTATTGGGCGATCAGTGCGTCGACGTCACCCAAGTCTTCGAGTTCCGAGGTCGGTGTGTAGATGGCACCGTGCTGCTCGACGTTGTTCCTGACACGTCGCGCCAGCAATTCGTGTGGTCTACTCGTCGCGTTGAAGCTCTCCGCGAGGTCCGCGAAGCGCGGGTTGTGCCCGCGCGGTGATGTGCAGAACGGCATCGTGTCGAATGGCCTGCACCCGTGTGATACTCGAAGGTCCGACAACGGTCTGCATGGATCCGGATCGAACTGGGCCTTGATAACTTGGTTGTTCATCCGAAGCATCAGATATCGCAGCAGACGAGATCCTGACTGATTGGCGCGGATCAATGCCCGTGCTCGGTCGAGCACGGGAAAGATGACTGAATCTCGTCGGGAGTTATCGAGCGCTCTGGTGCGAATCTGGGCATAGCGCGCGTCGGTCATGTCCACGAGATCGAGGAGATTCGAGCGGGTTGTCGTGAGGTATTGCATTAGCTTGCGGTACTCGGTGTGGTTCGACTGAACTTGTATCGTCTGGCCGAAGAAGCGCGCGAAGTTATTGAACTCGCACGGGCGGATCGACACCTCCCACGAGCGGATGATCGCGATGGGCATCGTCTGACCGAGCACGGTGATCGTGTCGGGCTCTAGTTCCAGGCTGGCAGCATATTTGTCGGTGATATCGATGTCGGTGAATCCGATGATGCGGTCGAACTTGCTTGTCCGATTGTGGGCGAGGTAGAACGTCACCTCGTAGTAGATACGTCCGCCAATGAAGAACGGCCGCGAGCTGTGGATGTAGTACCGCTCGCGGTGAGGGTCCGATGAGAGAATCGTCCGCCGTACGTCGATGCGCGCCGCGATCTTCTCGTAGTACTCCCGAAGTGACGGGTCGAGGTCGACCGGGAACTTCTCTAGGTTGCTGAGAAGCGCGATGCCGAATTGCTCTTTCGCCAGGGCGCGGGTCCGGAGCAAGTACTCGTAGTACTTGAGCATCAGACGCTCGGATGGGTCACGATCCAGCGTGTAGTGCGAAACGCTCGCCTGGAGTAGATCGTGAAACCTGCTCAAAAGCCTGAACTCCTCGGTCGCCCTGGTGGTGGCCAACGCCGGTCCGACCAGGTTGTAGTGAAATTCAGTCGAGGAATTGTTGAGGTGTGCCCAGACGATGAGCCCTTCGACGAGGTTTCGCAGCTGCGCTAGCACGTTCTGCGATAGGAATCCTCGGTCGTCGGTAAAGGTGTCAAGATTCTGACAGATCACTCTGTCGGCGACTTGTACCTGGTGCTCTACTGACGCCATTGTTCCCGCTCACTCTTCAGAAGAAGCCTACTTGGGCGCGTCGGCGACGGCCTCATCGTCCCATCCGCTCGCCGGTTTTCGCTGCCAACCCGGCAAGGTGCCGATTCTAACCCGGTCACCCCAGTGGCAGGCAAAATTGTTGTGGCAGTTGCGGATCGAGTCGATATGTACCTAAACCTCCGCGTGTCATACTTGTTCCCCTACCTGCCAGACTCGTGTGAGACCGATTGGTCTGCAAGTTTGTTGGAGGGCGAGGTCAGGACGTTCGTGCAGGTGATGTTGAGTGCGGCTGATCTGCCCGTCGAGGAGCACGGTGCTAGCCGTGTGCGCATGACCGCAGTTACACAGATCTGGGTGCGCGGAAAGGGACGCTGCGCTCAAATGGTCAGCGTATCACCGCTGTTGAGGTGTTCAGCGTAGACCTCTGCGGGACTGCGGTAGCCGTGGATCTTGCGGGGTCGGCGGTTGAGCTCGGCGGTGATCGCGTCGAGGTCGGCTTGACTGAACCGTCGCAGATCGGCGTTCTTCGGCAGGTATTGGCGCAGTAGGCGGTTGGTGTTCTCGTTTGTGCATCGCTGCCAGGGGCTGCGGGGTTTGCGCAGGTAGATTGGCATCTTCGTGGCTGCGGTCTGCGACGAGACAACCTTGAGTCAGGAAACTATGCGAACGCCTTTGCCCTTCTAGTCGAAGGCGGCGGCGCGACGGCCCGAGCCGACGCCGAGCAGCTCGCATCGGTGCTCGGACTCGAAGTCTGACAACGTCGAGGTTCTCATAACCTGTGAGTCTCCGTTGCCGTCGGCTTCAGATCAGCACGGGCAGTTGACCTTCGCGCCCCGTGCTGGCCGGTTCGGTCAGCACGCCACGCGGCAAAATAGTGCGTTCGTCTTGAGCCGGTTGCCCAGCCCGTTACCGAATGCCGAAGGCCGCTATCTCAGGGTCGAAGCCGTTGAGCCCGTTGTTGAACGCAGATTCCTCCAGGTCGGTCGGTAGCTGAACCTGCGGCATCCGTGCCAGCGCATCGCTGATGAGTCCGGCGAGTTCGAGAAACTCGTCGGAGTCAGCCGCTACGGAGATCTCGCGATGCCAATTCCCGGTATCGGCGTTCAAAGGGTCCAGCCGGACTCGGTCATCGCGGCGATGCCGGCGGCTGTAAAGCCTGGATGTGGACGGGCACGGCGAGCCTGTCCACGCTGCGTGAAAATATGACGAAGCCTGGTCAGCTCCCGTCATAGGCAACCTGCACTCGTATGGTGCCCTTGGCTGTGTGCAGGAAGGCATCGCCCTGTCCGGCCAGAGCTTCGGCTCCGGACTCGTCCAGAATGATACGGCTGTCGGTCGCGGTCTTGACCCGCAGGGCGAGTTGGGCCGGGAAATTGGACCGGATAGTCGTCGAGATAACATCCGCGCTTGGGCGCTGCGTGGCTGCGATGACATGGATGCCCGCAGCGCGGGCCTTCTGCGTCAGGCGCTTGAGTAGCGCTTCGATTTGCTTCTTCTCCTCGGGATCGCTTGTGAGGTCGGCGTACTCGTCCAGGACGATGACGATCCAGGGCTTTCGGTCTGCTTTGTCGACCTTGGCGTTGTACTCGACCAGTTTGCGTGTGCGGATCGCCTTCATGTCTTTGTAACGCGCAGCCATCTCTTCGACGGTTTCCTCGAGAATGTCGATGGCGTCGGCGGCGTCCATGCCGATCATGCCATCAAGGTGAGGGTCATCCTCGAAGCCGACAAGCTCGGTGCCCTTGGGATCAACGAGGCGGAGTCGCAGAGTCTTTGTGTCGTACCGGACCAAGCCCTTGAGGATCGTGTCCAGGGCGACGGACTTTCCCGATCCGGTCGTGCCAGCCACCAACAAGTGCGGTGAGTCCGTGGAGGACAGGTCGATGGTGACCGGGTTGCCTTCGATGTCGGCGCCCAGCGGGGCGATGAGGCTCTCGGGATCGGCCGGGCACCGCTGCCACAGCGCCTTGGCGTCGACACCGTACTTCTCGCCGTCGATCTTGGGGATCTCGAAGAGCACGGCGCCGCGGTCGCTGCGGGTACGAATGCTGAACCCGGAGGGCAGTGCCAGGGCCAGGAAGATCTCGTCGCGTCGGTTGATCAACTTGTCCACGGTGACCCCAGGACTGGGGATAAACCGGAAGATGTAGAAGCCGGGTCCTTCCTGCCACTTGCCGACCTCCGGGGCCGTTACCGCGACCTTGTGGAGGACGAAGACCTCGACAACCTTGTTGTATCGAAGCCTCAGCTCCTCCTCGGCGAGCGCGCCGCGCTGAGCTTTGAGAGGGACAGGGTCTATCTCTGCGGCGGGGTGATGCTCCTCGGCAGGCACCGTCGGTACTTCCGCAGTGGGTAGTACGGCGGAAATGCCTGCGGAGGAGGGCTTGACGACCGCGTCGGGGACCTGCACAGTCCCGATGCGGTCCCCGGAGACAACAAGGGGGTCGGCATTGGTGGGATCATGGTTAGCGCGCAGAGCGCCGATGAGGTTCAGCAACTCGTGCTTGTTCAGCCTCACCAGGGTGTGCCTGCCGAGACTTCCGAGCGCAGGGGCTGGCCGATCGTCCTCGGCGGAGATAGCCACGGCAACGCCAGTGACTCGACCGAGCTGGACATCCTCGGAGCGCAGCGCGTCAAGGACTTTCGCCTCGACCTGTCGAGGGTCCTCGTTGCCGATAATAGTGCGTGCTGGAAGGTCTGCGGCCTGTAGGGCGCTTCCACTGGTCTGAGCGATCGCGGCTGCGAGCTCGTCCAGCCAAAAGGGACGGTCATGGCGAGCCTCGCCGTCCGAGCGGAAGGCATCCGCGCACAAGTCGGTGGTGCGATTGAGCTGTTCCGCGGCCGAGCCGACGTCGAAAGTCTGGCGGAACTTGGACTCGACAACCAGGACATCCAGCTGAATCGTGCCGTCGTCCCGAACGGTCAGCACGAACCGGCCCAGATCGGCTCGGGTTTTTTGGCCGCGGCCGAACCAACGGTGGTGCTCGTCAAAGCTGATCCAGGTGACCAGGCTCGTGCCCTGCCGAGGGACCGGGAACTGCTGGTCGATGACAAACCGGGTGGCGACCAAGCCGACGACTTCGTTGACTGTGGTGCCGATACCGAGCGAGCGCAGCACTGCGCCAGGGGCCACATTGCGGCCGACCTCGTAGATACGCTTGGCAGTGCCTTCGGAATCCTGCGGGGTGACGACCCCGATCTGCTCCAGCCGACGCCGCAGTCGCCGGACGACGAACTGCTTACCGGTTTGGGAGCTGACGATAAGGGTGTAGGACTCGTTCTTGCCGACGCTGGGCTTGACGAGGATCACGTCAGGACGGTTACGCAGGGCATCGATCTGCTCGCGACCGATGAAGCTGTCGAGGGTGACGACCCAATGGGCCACACAGTGCAGGGTGGCGAACAAATCCAGGTGCTGGTCGAACCGCACCTGCATCTCGAAGTAGTCGATGCCCTCGACGCTCTCACGGGCGACCGGGGAACGGCGGTCGTAGCGCACGCACAATGTCGACCAGGACTCAAGAGTCTCGTCAGCGGTCTCGGGCAACAGTGCCCTTACAACGTTCTCGCTGGTCTGAGCCAGGTTGTGTGAAGCTGGGTGCTTCCAGGAGTTGAAGGAGCCGGACAGGGATTCCTTCTGGGTGCTCTCCTTGATACTGGTCTGGGTGCCGAACAGCGCGGGAGCCAAAGCGAGGTCGATAGTGTTTTCCAGCCCGGACAGATCTGCTTCCTGGTCGGGCTCCCATGCCTGCAGGATGAGTTGGACGTCGGGCAGGAAGCTGTCCTTGGACATCTCCGCGCCGGAGAACTGCAGGTCGAAACCCTGGATGATCTCGTGATGGGTCGCTTGGGGAGCCAGCACGACCAGATCGACCTTCAGTCGAGGGTTCTTGGCCCGCATCTGCTTTGCCACGCGCATGGGCAGGACAGGGTCGCCGTTGCGGTCCAGAAGCAGGACACGTAGACCGTCGAGCTTATGAGGGTAGGTCGTCAAGTAGTCGGTGATGACACGGACCATCTCGTCAATCGCGGTCTCGTCCACGCTTGAGAGCCAGTCCTTGGACTCGTTGCCGCCGTAGCGGATCGGCGCGTACTCCTCGTGCCCGGCCGATTCCCGCATAGGAATGGCGATGGTGCCGCCGGGCCCGACGAGGACCGCCGGTGTCCCATGTGGGGAGATACGCTCGATGGCGTCGAAAAAGAGGTCCTCGTTCTCCTGGTTGAGGCTAAGACCTCCCTCCTTGTTCAGGGCGGTCTCGATGCTGCCGGCGGTCTCGGCGTAGTTCTTCGCCAGCCAGCGCAACTTCAGCGGGTGGGTGGCCAGCATCATCATGCGGTGATCGGCCAGTCCGACGACATCGGTCAGGACGACCGCCTCGAGGTCAGCGTCCGGAGCGTTGTTGGGAACCAAGGTGGTGCGAGCTTCGCGGAGTACGCGTTCCCACTCGCGTACATAATCACTGATCTTCCCGGCGTCAAGCCCGTCGAAGAACCGCTCGAAGTGCTCGAGCTTGAGGCGCTCCAGCTGACCGGCGAAATGTGTCGCGGGGACCGGCACAGGTTCGCCTGCCTGCCACAGCCGGGGGTCATTGAACTTCCCGAGGAAGGTGTCGAAGGTCATATCGCTGGCATAGCCAGGTGGGTATCGCCGACCGTGGATGAGGGCCGCCAGTGCGATCTGCCCGGGGATGCCCAGCGGGTCCCAGCGAAAACGTCGCTGGGCTGCCCCCTCCATCTCGACCACGATGCGCAGCGGGGCCCACTCGGTGTTCGCGTCGAACGGCTCGCCCTCCACCGGCAGGGGTGGCTTGGTCAGGCCCAGCAGGCAGTCCTTGACCTCCAGGGTCAGGCGAAGTCCGGTGGAGTCCTGGATATCACGCAGGGTGCGTGCGTAGAGGAAAGCGAACAGCCAACGGCTCCACTGCCCGGCGGTCTGGTTGCCTTCAAGCCCGACAACGACAGAGCCTTCCTCTTCGTCGGCGAAGTAGGTCAGCTCACGCAGCAGGGCCCGCAGTGGGTCCTGGACGAACTGAGAGTCCGGGAAGGCAAGCCTCTCGACCTTGCGGCGCGACCGCTTGGACAGCAGGTCGGCCCCGCCGGCGGGAGCCTCGTCAAGGAAGCGCTGTGCGGATTCCTGGTCTCCGCGGTCGAGCGCGTCTTCGATCAACATGGCGTCGAACTCGTCGACCCGCTCTGGGGCGGTCCTCTCGATCTCCTGCCGGACCTGCTGGCCCAGGCCGATCTTCTTGGATTTCTGCTCGAAGACTTCAAGCCAGAGCGTCAGGTCCTGCTCGCAGCGCAGCTGACGAGGATCCTGCGGGGTAGAACCACTGCGATTGAGGTCGAGTACGAGGCTGCGCATGCGCGTTTTGGCAGTCGCGGAGTCCGTACCGATGTGGTCCAGGGACTCCTCGCTGAACTCGGTCGCGGCGATGCGGTCTATCAAGTCGTCTTCGGTGATCTCCTTGCCGGTGGGCTGTTTGAAGGCACTCACCGAGACGTTCTTTTTGAGCCGGGCGGGCAGCGCGGCGGCCTTGACGAAGAGTCCTCGGTCCGGGAAGAGATCGAGAGCGGGCAGGGCCGCAGAGATCTCGGAGTGGACCGCGTCGGGGGTGCGGACCGCAATCGCCGCGACTTTCTGCGCGGTCTCGACCAGGAAGGCGGCCCAGCGGTGCAAGGACCGGGGCTCCTCCTCGGTTACGGCACGCCAGATCGCTGGTAGAGAGGTGGACATCACAGCGGGAACGGTGTTGTTGCCACCGGCCTCGCGCCATGCTTCTGCCATCAACCTGTCGAACCCCCGCTCGCCGACGGTGTCGTGGTGGTCACCCAGGATCGTGGCATCGTCAAGGGCGTTCATGGCCGCCAACCCTTGTGCGTCTGGCGACTCCCCCCACTCGAACAGCAACACCGCCCTACCCTGTGCCGAATTTCGCCACTTGGTGAGCAGTTCGTGCCGATCCAGCAGGTATTGAGCGGGTACGCCTATGATCGGCTCTGAGGTGCCGACCTTGACGACTACCTGGTGGTCCGGCGACTGCGACAGACTCTGGGCGATGCGACGAAGAGCCTCGGTCACGGTCGGCCGATCGAACCCGCTGACTCGCAGGCCAGCGCGGGCTCCGCTGATCTCAGTGACCTTGCGGAGTGCTTCGTCGGCGACGAACCGACCAAGCGCTCGGACACTGCTGTCGGTCACTGGGGCTCCCCTCGAACCATGCTGGTCGCATCTGAATATTGATTGAGCAGACCGATAGCGGCCAGCTTTTCCCTGAATGCCCTACCGTTGTGGTCAAGGACCGATGGGTCGACCTCGTAGGCCAACGGGCCCGAAGCCGCGACCCTGTTCTCCACCACAAGCCCGTACCTCTCGTACAGCAGTGCGCAGAACTGGTCGAACTCCATCTCCGTGCCCTGCGGGACGGTGGCGGATACCAGACCCTCGAGCATCGCGGGTTTCATGGTGAAGTGTCGGCGCCCGACCGTCGCGTTCAGGGCACCTACAGCGGCGAGGGTCTCACTGAAGAACGCTCGGGGCGAGGCGACCGCGCTTCCCGGCTTGGTGAATCTCTCGTAGCTACGCTGCTTGTCCTCATCGCCCTGGGCGTCGGCGATCATTTCCCGAGCCTGGACGTTGATCGCCTCGACGATGGCATTGCGGCAGCCACTGAAGTTCTTCTGCGATTCTCTGCGGAGTGGGGTTGCCTCGTTGCCGAAGTCCAACAGGATCGACTCGCGATCGGCAGCATCGAGCTTCGTGCGTGCCAGGTGCAATTGGTGGCGTGCCAGGCAGTAAGGGACCCAGTGCATGAGGCTCTCGATGCGCTTGGCCCGGGGGACCGTCCGAGTGACGATGTTGCGGGTTCCTTCCCGCAGCAGTTCAGGCCACGGACTGAGTTTCCCGTGCAGCTCTATTTCTGCGTCTGAGCCCTTCACGGGCGCTTCGTCGTAGTCGAAGTCGTGCGCGCTGAGGGCCTTGGCAAGGTTGCCCAGTGGGGTGCCGCTGTCCCGTACGAGCTCGATAAGGCCCTGGCGGGTCGCTTCCTTGCGGTCAGGATTCAGGTCGCTGCGGAGGACCTTGTAGGCCCAGCTCCCACCATCGCGGAAGAGGTAGCGCTCGATTCTCGGAGCATTGATGCCAGCACTGACCTTGGTGGCCTGCGCACGCTTCTTGATGCTCATCCTGAGGGAGGCATCGCCTTGCTTGATTCGTCGTTCGACCGCGTCATAGTGGATGAGCTCACCGACGAACGGATAGAAGTGCGCGCCGAACCAGCTGGGTTGGGTACGACGCCCAGGGATCTCGACCAACAGCGACGAGAACAGGGCGTGGAGTGTTGCCAACGTCTCGGGAGAGTCCAGCTCGATGGCCTTGCCGAGTTCTTCGTCGCCCTCGACGATGCGGGTCTTGGTGGCGATCCGCCGGGCTAGGTCGTGTGAGGTCCTCTTGTAAGCCGTGTCGGCTCCGTCATCCAGGAGTCCTGCGACCTTCTCCGGGTCTTCCTGATGTGCCAGGTAGACCCCGCGGGCGATCGTGAGCATCTCAAGCGGTACGTAGAAGCCGCGGCCGTGCTCTTCGAGATTCACCCCGAAGAGGCCACGGACGACCTCGGACCTGGAACGGTCAGCCATCACGCACGCACCGACCTAATCTTGTCGCCGACGTCAATCATGAGCTTTCTCATGACGTTGCCCACCAGTACTTGGATATCGTCGTCTTTGTTCGACGAGTCAGCCAGATCTGCCAGGGATCCACTCAGGCCGCGGATCTCTGCCTCGTGCTGGACCTCGCTACGCAGGCCCGCGGCCCACCGTGTCAGCATCTCGAAGCGCAGAAGGTCCGCTTCCACCGAGACTGCGTCATGGTCAGGGGCGACGGCCGGGATACGGATGTAGATGGCCCGGTTGAGCCACTCGACGGCCTTTCGCATCTCGGGGGTGATCTCCGTTCGGCCTTCCCTCTGCCACTGGGTGACCTGGTCGACGACCTCGACGCCCTTGCTGGGCACTCGCCGAGAGATCACGGCTGCGCGGGCGCGGTGGGTGAAGAAGGCCGGGTCAAGTATGAAGAAGTCAGGGTTGCTCCCCGCTCGGTGGATGCCCTGGACGGCTTCCAGGCCCTTGAGGAAGCGGTCTCGCACCCTGGTGTCTGCCATGTCCCGGTTCTTGTCCTGGACACTGACGAAGTCGTCTCCGGCCTCCAGACCCATGCGGGCGAACCGGTCCTTATCATCGTCGCAGTTGAAAAAGTCAGCTCGTCGCAGGAACGTGTACAAGCCCCGCAACTGTTCGGCCTGCTTCTGAACGTCCCGACTCGTACGGACCTTCTGCAGGTAGCTGCTGGCGTCCGCGGGAGGGAAGTCGCCCGCCGTGTCCGGGTCCAGTCGGTCATCGACCTGGCGACGGGAAACCCTGCCCGGGTCCAGCTTTCGTAGCGCGAAGAAGGCAGGAACCAGATGACGCTGTTGCTGGGTCAGCCGGTCACCGAAGAGAGCCTGGTGGTACAGGTGGGGAGCCTGCCACAACCTATTCGAGTGCGACCGCTGGTACCTGGCGTGGACGTCCTCGCAGGACAGGCCGCCCGTGAGCATGTAGCTGGTCACCGATAGCGCCTGACGGGTCGTGACTACGGCCCCGGTGCGCTCGGCCGCGGCGAACACGTCCCGGATAGCGGCCCGGCGCTGAGGCCCGCGGGTGGGATCGCATAGTTCGTTGCGGTTGGCCAGGATTGGGCAGACCTTCCGAGCATCACAGGTCTCGCAGGGCTTCCATCGTGGTTGCACCGTCCATTGCTTCAGGACCCAAGAGATGAGCCCGCCGTTGGGGCTGTCGGCCGCTACAGACTGGTAGTTGAGGTTGATGACAGTGACCGTGCCATCGGGGTCGCTGACCTGCCCGCGCATGATGCCTTCCGCGAGAGTTGTCACCAGAATCTTCGCGCGCCCGCTGCCGTCTTCGGCGGCGCACTTGCGTAGCTGGCCCTCGTTCGCACAGATGATCGCGACACCCTCGTCCGGAGGATCAAGCAGCTTCACAAGCGTGTCAGCGCCTTTCGACACGCTGAGCTCGCTGAGATCTCTGATGATGTACAGCGGGCGCCCGCTACGGGTCCGGCCGATAGGGCGGCGGGCGTCGCCGGCATCCGACAACTCACGGAAGACTGCCTTCCGGGCAGCTTCTGGTGTGACAGGCTCGGCATCGGTCCGCAGCTTGGTCAGGAGGCTGGCGCACAGGCTCGTCTTGCCATGCCCGGCGTCCCCGGTCAGGACGATGGTTTTCGTTGTCGGTCTCTCGATGACCTCCCGCAGATAGGTGAGCGTCACGACGGGAAACAGCGACTGCGTGCAGTCTGCCTGCTGCTCGTAGATCATCTCGGAGGTATCGGCGTCGAACGGCTGGTAACCACGTATGCGTTCGACGTGTTTGTTGACCTCTAGCGACATGCTGCCGTCCTTCATCGACCGACCCTGGAGCGCTGCGAAATTCTAGCCGCAAGTCCCCCTTACGGAAGTTCAAATTCCCTGTCGGAGAGTTGAAATGCTTCTTTCAGAGCAGCGGTGTACTGAGGTTCCCCGGGTCTCCGGACACCGATCGTGAGGCGGGATACTCACCTCCGGAAGGAGTCCGCATGCCTCCAGCACATCCGCGTGAGTTCCGGAAACGAGCGATCGAGTTGGCGCGCGCAGGTGTGGCTACACGGGTGAATCTCGGCGGGGTTTGCTGACGGATCTCGCCGGACAACCCCACACCGCCACCGACCCCCTCACCCCCGACGCCATCACCATCCTCGACAACCTCGAAATCCCCCACACCTGAACACGATTGGCACACTAAAACGGTGCAAGTCAAACACGAGAATGCCACGGCGGCAGGTACATTCACCTCGCGCACGGCAACATCGTGCCGTCGGGGCTCGGCTGTCTCGAAGCCGTCGGATCGTCCCTTCGATCCGCGCTGCCGCGTCTGTGGGGTCTTCATGCTCCCAGACGCGAATGACTGTCCACCCGGCGTCGATGAGCTTGCTGGACGTGTCGCGATCACGACTCTGATTGGACTGGATCTTCTGAACCCAGAAGGCCGAGTTCTTGGTCGCGGGACGGTGGTGTAAGGGGCATCCGTGCCAGAAGCATCCGTCGACGAAGACGGCTACACGATCGGCGGCGAAGACAATGTCGGCTGTACGACCGAGCTGCGCAAGTGGCCTTACGTCAACTCGGTAGCGCAGGCCGCGGCTGTAGAGGCGCCTGCGCAAAGCTAGCTCGGGAGCGGTATCCCGTCGTCGGTTCGCGCGCATGACAGCGCGCACCGACGGTGATGAGGCACTCGAATCGGATGGTAGTGGTCGATCGATCACAAGGTTCTGCTCGCGGGCCCGGCGCCATGCCTGGACTAGGTTGTCCTTCCTCGAGTCATGGGTGACCTCGCAGATGTACCTTTCCTCGGACTTGCCGTCGCGTGACCAACGCAGGTAGGCGCGGGTCCGGCGAGTACGTCGATACACCCGGAGCGACACGGACGCTCAGTCGAAGCGTCCGTCACCCAGATCGACGCTGCGGCGGTCGCGGCCGCCCGCCGCGCGGTCTTGTTCTACCGCGGGAGACACGGCTCCCACCCGCCGAGCCTGTTGAAGTTGTGGGGGTACCAGATCCCGCCGTCACGGGTGAGGAAGACCAGATCCAGCGTTGTCGACAGCTTCAGCTTCGACCCGGCGGAGGGTTTCGACGACGAAATGGGTAGCACCACTGTCCGGTAGCCGGAGTCGGTCTTGGGCCATTCCTGGCGGATCAAGTCTTTGCCTTTGATGCGGATGATGGTGCCGGAGAAGGTGATCCGCGCCGGTTCGCTGTCGAGGTCGACATCGGACCAGCGCAGGGCGAGCGCTTCGCCGGGGTGCGGGCCCGTTCCGAGCTCGACGTCGGCTACGTCCAGGACCTTGGATTGCGTTTGGGACCGTAGGTGTAGGTGGGAGCCCATCGAGTGGCTCTCGATCCACCCACCCCTGTAGCTGGGCTCGAAGCGAGGGTCTCGAGATCGACAGAACGGGGCTTCTGACGCTTGCGGGGGAGGTCGGCGAGTAGAATCCGGAGAGGATATGGCAGCTGTGTGAGCCCGGGCCGGGTTGGCTGCGATCAGCATCTCCACGGCGAGCCATTGTGTCCAGATACCGACGGTTGGTGAATTCAGCACGCACTTCACAGCGAAGCTACCCAGATCAGCACGGCGGCGGCGGCAGTCAGCGCAAAGACGCAGATACACATCCGCCAAGTGCTTCCCCAGTCGCCGATTGCCTTCCGCACGGTCTTGCCGATCTCGGCCCACATGTCGCCTCCCAACGTCGACGGCGGTGCAGATCCGCACCGCCTCACCGACCAGAGACCACGACTGCGCTCGTGTCCAAAATAGTTCGGACAGTTGAAGTCTCGATCCGCAGGTAGTTCACCAGTTACGATCTATGTCTCGGACAACCGGACACTCGCCGGACGAGGTGGCACATGCTACTGAGGGGAATAGATTTGGCGTCGCAACCGGTCACCGACGAGGATCTTGCCCGTGTGCGGACCCTGGGCGACCTGGGGGACCTGATCCCCCGAGTGCTGGCTCACTCGAAGCTGACATATCGCCAGGCCGAGAAGAAGGCTGCAGAGAGGGTCAACGCCGACAGCAACGGCAATCGAATCACCCTGAAAAGGTCCACGATCAGTGACATGCGCAGCGGCCGCGCAATCACCGAAGATCGATTGCGACTGCTTTTGTTCGTCTGCGACGTACCGCAAAGACAGGTAAGGAAGTGGCTGACAGCGTTAGATCAGGTTGCCGACCGGCCGGCCCAGCAAGCCGCCCAGCCTGGCCAAAGCGCGGCAAATAGCCAAAGCAGCTGGACACCAACCTATCCTGCAGTCGCAAGATCCCACGCTGACATAGAAGTCGGTCTTAACGTCGCGATTTCCGCTTCTGCACATGAGGCTGCGCCGCCACGTCCGGTGGTGACGACGGCATTGGGCCGGGATGTGGCACAGTTTTTCGGGCGCCACAACGAGTTGCAGCGGATCGTGACCGCGGCCGAGGCAGGGCGGGGCAACCCGATCTACACTGTCGACGGGATGCCCGGTGTCGGCAAAACGGCTCTCGTCACGCATGCCGCCCACAAGTTGGCGCCGCAATATCCTGACGGCCAATATTTCGTTGAGCTGCATGCCCACACCGCCGGGCGAGTTCCTGCTGACCCCGCGGAGGTCCTGGCAGGACTGCTCAGTGGATTGGGTATCGATCCTCGAAGTATCCCCGACACGCTGCACGGACGACGCGATCTGTGGCGTGACCAGCTCACAGGTAAAAAAGTACTGCTGGTTCTCGACGACGCCCGCGACCACGACCAAATCGAACCGTTGCTCCCCTCAGGAACAGGTTGTCTCACCTTAGTCACTAGCCGCAGCCGCCTAGTTGCACTCGACGGTGCGACCCCACTCGCGTTGAATGCACTCGACCCCGTATCGGCGGCGGACCTGTTCATCACGCTGGCTGGCCGCGCCGAAACTGACACTGAAAGGGCAGCGGTCGACCGGATCGTAAGGTTGTGCGGGCACTTGCCCTTGGCGATCGTGGTGCTGGCTGGACGTTTGGCACATCACCCCCTTTGGACGATCGCCAAGTTGGCGGATGAATTCGCCACCACGACCGATCGGCTCGCTGAACTCGGGACCAGGAATCGTGCGGTGCGTGCTGCGTTCATACTGTCCTATCAAGACTTGCCAGCTGAGCGGCAGCAGCTATTTCGGTGGCTTGGGCTGAACCCGGGAGTTGATGTCGATGCTATTGCGGTGGCCGCGCTGGCCTGCATCTCTGTCGAATCAGCTCGGTCGGAATTGGAGGACCTTTACAACGATCACCTGCTCGACGAGACGACCAAAGGGCGATACACGCTACACGACTTACTGCGCGTATTCGCTGGAGAGCTGGCCGCCGCAGATCCCGCCGAGGACACCGACAGTGCTGTAGATCGATTGCTGGACTATTACCACCACACTGCTGCGAACCTCTTAGGTGCGATAGCGCGCGAGTCTGGCGATCAGGCAAGCGCCCGATCATGGATCCGCAGTGAGCACGCCAACCTCATAGCCTGTCTCGACTATGCAATTACAAACCGGCCCACTCAGGCAATCACGTACGCAAAGACGCTGGCAGTAGTGCTGATCCAGTACGGCCCATGGCCTACCGCTGTCCAGCTGTACGAGCGAACATGCATTGTGGCGAGCGACCTCAGAGATCAGCTCGGTGAAGCTAACACACTCAACTACCTCGGCATCATGCAGAAGCTAGCCGGGAACTACACCGATGCCGCCAACTCGCACCTAAAGGCTTTGGGGCTATACCGTGAGCTCGGCATGCGAGGGAGCGAGGCCCTCGCCCTGCACCTACTCGGCGGTGTGCGGGCGTTCACTGAAGACCATGCCGAGGCCGCTAACCTGAATCAACAAGCTCTCAACCTCTATCGCGAACTCAGAATTCCTCGCGGTGAAGCTCTCATCCTCGAAACCCTCGGTACTGTGCAACAGGCGGCTGGAAACTACACCACAGCGAGGAGCCTGTACGAACAAGCGCTCATCATTTGCCGCGCGATCGGCGAACAGCTTACGGAAGCCCACATTATCTTTAGCCTCGGCACCCTGCAGCGCTTGGTCGGGAACGACATCGAGGCCACTACCCTGCACCACGAGGCACTGGCCCTTTACCGTAGGCTCGACCACCCGCTCGGCGAAGCGAACACCCTGGACAGCCTCGGCGCTGCACTCCGGACCACCGGAGATTATGCAGAAGCCGTCGACCTGTACCAGCGGGCGCTGTCAATTTATCGCGGACTCGGCAGCCAGCTCAGCGAAGCCCGCACCCTCGATACCCTCGGCGCCCTACAAAATTTGACCGGGAATTTCGCTGAGGCCATCACCCTCCACCAACAGGCGCTAGTCATACACCAACGAACCGGCGAACAGCTCGGCGAAGCCAATGCCCGGTACAACCTCGGTAGCCTGCACAAGCTGACCGGCGACTTCGCTCAAGCCATTGATCTGTTTCAACAGGCCCTGCCCCTGTACCGCAAACTCGGCAACAAAACGGCCGAAGCCAACACCCTTGGCAGCCTCGGCACCTTACAAAATTTGACCGGGAATTCCGCTGAGGCCATCACCCTTCATCAGCAGGCGCTAGCTCTCTACTTCGAACTCGGCAGCCAGCTCGGCGAAGCCAATGCCCGGTACAACCTCGGTAGCCTGCACAAGCTGACCGGCGACTTCGCTCAAGCCATTGATCTGTTTCAACAGGCCCTGCCCCTGTACCGCAAACTCGGCAACAAAACGGCCGAAGCCAACACCCTTGACCGCCTTGGCACCTCGCAGCTGGTGACCGTATCCAGTGCCGAAGCCACCAACCTGCACCAACAAGCACTCAACCTCTATCGCGAACTCGGCAATAAGCAGGGCGAGGCGAACGCCCTGGACCATTTGGGCACCGCACAACAGGTCGCTGGAAACTACGCCAAAGCCACCGAACTTCACCAACAGGCACTAGGTCTCTACCGCGAACTCAACAACCAGCTCGGCGAGGCGATAGCCCTCGACAACCTCGGCACGGTGCAACGATTGACCGGAAGCTACACCGAAGCAACTAAACTGCACCGACGAGCACTCAACCTCTTCCGCAAACTCGGCGATCGCTTTGGCAGCGCCCAATCCCTCCGCCGTCTCGGGGTCGTCCAACGATTGACCGGAAACTACACCGAAGCCACCGAACTTCACCAACAGGCACTCAGCCTCTACCGCGAGCTCGGCAGCCGGTTCGGCGAGGCGCTCTCCCTCGGCCACCTCGGTACCATGCAACGATTGACCGGAAACTACACCGAAGCCGCCAAACTACACCAGCAGGCACTGATCCGCTGTCGTGCGATTGGGAGTCGGCTGTGGGAGGCTGCAAACCTCAATGAGTTCGGAACGCTGTTGATTGCGACCGGTAAATTCAGCTTGGCACAGGACAGTTTCGCCGATGCACTCACGTCCGCACGCCTGATTGGTAGCCAGCTTGAACAAGCGTACGCGTTCGAAGGCATTGCTCGTTGCCATGCGGGTTCCGGCGCAACCAGGGCTGCCGTCGTCGAACTCACAAAGGCTATCGCGATCTACCGACGTCTGGGCGCTCCTGAGCTCGGATCGGCCACAACCTATCTCGCAGGCATTGCCCCTGACATGAATTCAGTGGGCATGTCGGCCGTGCTGGAGCCCTTCGACTCCGAGGCGTTCACTGTACCGAGCGCTGCCCTTGACGGTGATACTTCCCCAGGCTGACAACATCATCCACGCGAACTCTGTCACCAGCCTGAACCCGTGACGGTTCAGCCAGCCCAGTTGGCTATTGCCAGTGAACCTGCAGGGTGCATCGAGATGTCGTGCGTTCCCACTTGACCCCTAACCGCATGCCCACACCAATACTTGGGTATCACTGAGGTGCCGGAAAGCCTTCGGACAGCGAGTGTTTAGTTTCTCAGGCTGCTCTATCGCGTTCGAGCCATTCGGACTCTACCTCGTTCGGTGTCCGGTATCCAAGTGCCGCGTGAAGCCGTATCCGGTTGTACCGCAACTCGATATAGCGTGTGATGTCTTTTCTCGCGTCTTGACGGGTCAGGTATTGCGTGCGAACGAACCCGCTCGTTCTTCAGAGTGCCGTTGAACGATTCCCTGGCGACCGTCGCCCGACGGGCGAACAAGACCGGCTTCTGGGTGAACGCCGTCCAAGGCGACTTCCACCAATCGCCTTTACCTGGTGCGGGATTCGATGTCCTCGTCGCAGCATTCTGTCTCTACCACTCACAGCGACCACGCGATGTCATAGCCGAAGTCGCCCACTGCCTCGCCCCGGGCGGACGGGCCGTTCTGGCAACCAAATCGATCGACAGCTACCACGAGATAGACCAACTGATGTGCGACACCGACCTCGACCCGCGGGCAACCACCCGACCCGAGCTGTATGAGGCCTCCCACAGCGGCGACGCGACCGACATCGTTGCGACCGGCCTCGACGTCGAAGCCGTCATACACCGCGAACACACCTTCCGGGCCAACGACTTCTTCCACCTAGCGTCGTACGCCGCGACCATCCCCAAATATTAACTGCCTCAGAAGTTCACAATGAGACCGCGAGACATCGTGGGGTTACTGCGGCTGTCGGGTGGACGACCGGTGATCGAAGCCGATTTACCGACAGTAGACGGCCACCTGCCAGAGCGGTCGACCTCGCCGGTGTCGAGGCCGCCGCCGGGAACGCCATCGCTGATCCAACCGTCGGCCGGTACTTGACCGGCGCGCGCACAACAGTCGGGATCACTCGTTGTAGAGATCGAGTTGGTCCTCGGCCGGTCCGCCGTTCGAGGTGGTCTCCGGCTCGGCGTCGTCGACTACGCCAGCCCGGTAGTACCGCCACGCGCTCTTGTACTGTTTCGACTCCTGGTACATGATCACGTAACCCATGAGCGCCGTGATCTGCCACTTCGCGGCCAGGGCCTCGGACACGATGCGAAACGCGTCGTCGGCGGACAACGCCGCGCGCGGGAGGTCCACGAATATCTGCTTGGAGTCGGTCGGGTCGGTGTACCGGAAGTTGTAGGGCAGACCGGCCTTCAGTGCTTTGAGGAACGCGTGAAGGGATATGCGACCGGCTTGGAGCCCTTTCACCAGTGTGCGCGGGTCGATGGGGAACTCGACGTCGAAGTGGGTGTTCTTCAGCCTCGTGGTGTCGCGTTCACGTCCTGGGTCCTTGTTGCCGAAGCCGTTGTTGTTCCATGGAATATTCCCGAGCCCCTTGTGGTGGTTGATGAGCAGCCGTTCGGGAGCGAGGGCGGAGAAGTCCTCGGCGACGTAAAGGCATGAGAAGCTGACGCTGGCGAGGTCGATGTTGCGCCGTCCCGAGATCTTGCGCAGGTGGTCACCGAGGCGGGCGGGCAACGACGCGTCGGCTTTGCCGACATAGACGAACTCGCCGTCGAGGTAGAGCTGGTACACCCCCGGCCGGTCGTGGAGACGCGCCACGCTGGCCGCGTCGAGCGGCGCGGTCCCTAGCCGCCCGAGAGCTTCGGAGAGTTGGTCACCAAGGGCCTTGGTGATGCTCAAACGGAAGTCTTGGTGGTACCCGCCCCCGGTCACCGGCATGGCGCCTTGTGTCATTCGGCCCCGTCCTCCGATCGTTCACGATCAACGAGAACAACTCTATGGGCTTCGACACTCGCGGTCGAATCCGCGTCATCGATGCCATTACGGTGTCAACACCGCGGTATGGTTTGCCCATGGGTGACCAGGCACAAGAGACGGGGAAGGCACGAACCAGTGTCGAGTTGTTCGCGGGTGGTGGTGGTCTCGCGATGGCTGTTCACCAAGCTGGTTTTCGTCCTCTGCTGTTCAACGAGTTCAACAAGCGGGCTTGTGAGACCCTAGTCGCCAGCGCGACCAGGACGCTCGGTGTGGACGGCCTGACGGTCATTGAGCATCCTCGTTTCGAGGTACCAGAGGAAGGGCAACCCGCCCCCTTATATCCGGGAGATGTGCAGGACCTCGACTTCACCGCCCTCAAGGGCCGGGTAGACGTGCTCGCGGGAGGACCGCCCTGCCAGCCGTTCAGCGCCGGCGGGGTCGCCAAGGGGGACGAGGACAAACGCAATATGTTCCCCGCGATGTTCAAGGCTATTTGCGATATCAGGCCAAAAGCCGTGATCTGCGAGAATGTTCGAGGCCTGCTCCGGCCGTCGTTCGCTGATTACTTCCAGTACATCGTGAACGAGCTGCGCCTGCCCTTCGAGAAGCGTCGAGACGATACCCGGTGGCAGGATCACAACGCCGACCTGACTCGGATCCTCGGGAAACTGTCCGATGACGACGACAATCCCGACCATTACAAGGTCCTCGTGGTACCCGTCAACGCTGCGGACTACGGAGTACCGCAGGTGCGAAATCGTGTGGTGATCATCGCTTTCCGCGCCGATGTGGGTGTGGACATGGAGTCGTTCGAGAAGTATGTCAAGACTCCCCCATTCTCCGAGGCGGCGCTCTACCGTTCCATTCGCGATGGAGAGTACTGGCGGCGCCACGACGACGTGCCCGCTCACGTGCGCGCTCGGGTCGAAGCCCGGATACCCGCGGTCCCGAAAGAGGACGACTGCTTGCCGTGGCGAACTCTGCGTGACGCGATCAAAGGCTACGGCACTGACGTTCGCCTGCCGGAACTGCCGCCGATCGATCTGGGCAGACTCGATGAGAAGTTCGACTTCGGGTCGAGAATCGGTGTGAAGGACCACGTCGGATGGCCCGGCGCGCGAATCTACAAGGGCCACACTCCCAACGAACTGGATCGCCCGGCCAAGACGGTCAAAGCGGGCGTCCACGGTGTGCCCGGTGGTGAGTCGGTGATGCTGCTGGACGACCGAGTCCGCGACCCGGAGGCCCCTGGGGGCTGGACCTACCGCCACCGGTATATGACGGTGCGCGAGACGGCGCGGGTCATGACCTTCCCGGACGAGTGGCTGGGCTCTGGCCCACGTGGCGAGCAGATGCGGCAGTTGGGCAACGCCGTCCCCGTCGTCCTCGGTGAGTTCTTCGCGAATGCTGTCGCCGAGGCTCTTTCCTCGGCGGAGAGATCGAAGGCGCTCGCCGAGGGCGCGTTGGTCACGACATCCTGAATCGTGGCGGATGAGATGGATGGCCCACGCTGGAGCGATCACATGCCCCCGGACCGCGCCTACAAGCGGCGTGCGGGGGCGATATCGCCCGCCGTCGAACAGGACCGGGCCGCAGGCGGGCGCGACCGCCGCACGATCGATCTCGGCGACGGAAGCGTCGCGCGCGCGTCGGTCGTACTCCGCGTATATCACCGAACTCGGAGGATCCGCGCATACCTGCGTTGGTCGCGAGGCGGTAGGGCGGAGGAAAAATACATCTGCGAGGTCACCGGTGATCTGCGGGCGAAGAACCTGAGACAAGCCTGGCGACAGGCTCGATCCATGGGAATCGTGCCCGAGCTGTCGTTGCCAGCCGGATCGCGAGCGTCATCGCCGGAAGCCCGCGCGGTCATGCGCGCGAATCGTCGCAGAGATACGACGCCGGAGCTGGCTCTTCGTAAGCTCCTCTATCACCGCGGACTTCGCTATCGAGTCGACGCCTCACCGATCCAGAAGATCCGACGCAAGGCCG
Source organism: Nocardia sp. bgisy118 (assembly GCF_057708605.1). Classification (NCBI taxonomy): domain Bacteria; kingdom Bacillati; phylum Actinomycetota; class Actinomycetes; order Mycobacteriales; family Nocardiaceae; genus Nocardia; species Nocardia sp. bgisy118. The sequence continues at coordinate 386,133 of NZ_JBYISM010000004.1, forward strand.
ACATCGTGTTCTCCGCCGATCAGGTCGCCGTATTCGTTGATGGGTGCTTCTGGCACGGATGTGAAGTCCACCACCGACCAGCGGTCAAGAACGCGGACTTCTGGCGCCAAAAGATAGCGGCCAACCAGACGAGGGACCGGGAGACGAACGACGCCCTTCGGTCGGCCGGCTGGATGGTGATACGCGTGTGGGAGCACGAGGACCCCATCGCGGCGGCCGATCGCATCGAGCAGGCGATCATGCGGCTACGCGAAACCCGGACGCCTTCAGGAGAGGCGCGCGGGCGGCGAACGGCGCGCGAAGCGCCGAAACCACCACGCAGGACCATGATCTCGCGCGAAGGGAATCCTGACCTGGCGATCAGAGGCCCGGCGGGGGGATCGTCGAATCATGGTTCGAAACGCTGAAACACGTTGCGCGAGATGGCTATCCAGCTACGTCTAGGATTCGCACTGGCACACGTCATATGACGGTGGCACCGAGTCCCGTAAGTTGCGGATCGCGGCGTCGACCGCGATGTCGAATGAGTCGACGTCGTGACCCGCCGCGAGCGCGTCGCCCCCCTCGTGTCCGTCGTACAGGCCCGCGTACCAATGGACGATCTCGGAACGCTCGTCTGCCAACCCCAGGTCGGCGGTCGTGACGAGCAGTTCCAACTTGTGATCGCCGCCAGGGACGGTGCCCAGGATAGCTTCGATCGCCGTGACCCCGCCCCCGGTATTCGTGATTGTGCCGACTACGTCGAAGCGGCGCGCCAATGACGCCAGCTCCGGAGCGTAGACCTGAGCGAGATGGGCTTCATATTCCGCGATGCGCTGTTCGCGCTGCCGCCACTCGTCGTCGAGGCTCATCGTGTTCTCACAACCCTTCTCCTGATCCAGAAACCAACAATTGGCCGGACAGCCGACGGCCGAGTGGCCGCCGTCACCTGCGCAGCCCAGGTCCTTTCGACGCCAGCCTACTGCTACTCCATGTTGCTAAGGGTTGGGGTCAGCTTGCGACTGATGTGGGCGATCAGGAGGCCGCAGCGCTCGGCGACGGCCTTCTGAAAGTCCTGATGCTGGGTCAATTGCGGATGCCCCGTGCGAGTGGTGACGACGACTAGTGGCGTTTCGGATGAGTGGACAGCCTCGCCGAGGGCAGCCCAAATCAGATCCTTGAAGGTGTGGGGCGCGCCCCAGCAGACGTAGCGCTTGTGTTCTCCGTCGGTGGCCACGCAATGCATGGGCTTTTCCTTCACCGACTTGGGTACCAGAGCCCAGGAATCGCCGAGACCCTGTCTTACGAGCGTGTCGTGCGGAGGAAACCGCTTGGTGGCGCAGGCGGCGTAGGTGCCGATCCCTTCCAACGCCCTGACGTATTCCTTCATCGGCCCGTCTTTGATCCACACACGGATATCGCCAACAGGGAGGTACGAGGCTAGGATTCCGCCAATCTCGGCGTCATCTACCCACTTCGCGTAGTACTGAGCTCGTTCGCGGTCGGTGAGCAGATCCCAGTCGATGTCCTCGGCTCGTTGGTACAGCTCGGTAGCGACTTGGACCTGGATGGTCTTGGGCACTTTCGGGGGCATTGATCACCACTGACTGGTCATGGTTGGGTCAGGGAACTGGAGTCGGACCTCGTCGTAGGCTGTCTCGAGACTCGCGGCGTCGTTGATCCATTCTTCCATGAGGGAAGCCACTCGCTGGTCGGTGAACTCGATACGGGACGGGGTGATGCCCCGGAGTTCCTCGGTATCCCCGGAGTCCGCGACCGTGCGTTTGATGCTCAGGGCGGCCGCCACGCGCCGAAGATCACTGACGAAGTCTAGGACGGTTACGCGTTCCTTTCCCTCGCGCATGCGCAGGCCGCGGCCGAGTTGCTGGATGAAGATGCGGCGACTGTGAGTGACACGGGCGAAGCACAGGATGTTGACATCCGGTACGTCGACGCCTTCGTTGAGGATGTCCACGGAGGTCAGGATCGGGACCTCGCCGGAGCGGAACGCCAAGAGGCGGGATTGGCGTTCGCGTTTGGAGAGCCCGGCGTGGATGGCGAGGGCGCCCGCCCAATTCGGACTGCGGCGCAGGAGGTCGGCGAGTCTTTCCGCGTGGTCGATGGTGCGACAGAACACCAGGGCACGCGGGTCGGATGTGGTTCCCCACACGGCCGCCAGCTCATCGCGGACGGCCTCGTCGCGTTGGGGGAGGAAGAGTCTGGCGTTGAGTTCGCCCAGGCTGTAGTTGTGTTGGCTCGCCGAACGGACCATGTCCCAGTCGACGTTGTCCACGAAGAGGCGGTAGTCGACCTGGGCGAGGTAGCCCCGGCGCATGCCCTCTTCGATGCCGATCTTCACGACGGGTTCGCCGAATCGGTGAGTGATGTCGTACTCGTCGCCGCGCCACGGTGTCGCCGTCAGACCCATTTGTCGCGCGTCAGTGAGTAGGTCGAGCAGTTCCCCGTACTGGCCGTCTTCCGCGACATGGTGAGCCTCGTCCACCACTACCAGAGAGGGGCGGTATCCGCGCCGAACCATGTAGAGCGCGCTACCGAGGGTGGCGCAGGTGACGCCGGAAAGGTCGTCCGGGCGCTCCTCGCCTGTGACCAGTCGGGTTTTGACGGTCTTGGGCAGGTGTCTCCAGAGAGCGCGTTCGAGTTGGTCGACGAGATCCTTCGTGTGGGCGACGACCAGGACCAGATCGTCTGGGCGGGCGCGCAGGTGCCCGTCGATGACTTCGGCTCCGACGACGGTCTTGCCCAAACCGGTGGCCAGGATGACCAGGGCTCGGTTTGTGGCGTCCAGCGCGGAGCTGGCGTTGTCGATCGCGAGCCGCTGATAGTCACGCGGGGTGACGGCCGCGAAGCGCTCCGGGACCTTGGACCAGGCTCTCCGGAGGGTATCGCCGGGCCACTCGTGTATCCGGGGGCCGATCAGTGCGAGCCGATCGATGCGGCGTTTGGCGTCCAGGCCGAGGACCGTGTTCGTGACGACCGCAGCCTTGTCTCGCCGGTAGTGTTCGCGGGCCCGAGCGACCTCATCGACGCCGGCTGCGGAAATGGGGCCCTGCTTCCGCCACTTGCACTGCAGAACCCAGTCCTGCCCCGAGGTCCTGGCCAGGATGTCGCCGCCCTGGTCGCCGGAGCCGTCGATATTGGCGACTTCGGCGAATCCCATGTGCCACAGCAATCTCTCGATCTGACGGGGGAACTGGTTGGGGCCCACCTCACGCAGGAAACTGGGATCGAGGAATCCGTCAGTCATCGTCGACGGTCCTCACTCGGTGTCGGCGAGGTCGCGCTCGACCAACAGGCAACTGAGCCGGATGCGCGCCAGTTCGTCGAGGTCGAGTTTCGGCTGATGCTCGGCCATCACCGCGAGGTCGCTGACCAGGCCGGTTAGGCGCGTGAGCACCAAGGCACGTGACTCCTGATCGGTCAGGTTGGAATAGGGGCGGTGGAACACCTTTCCGTCGAGAAACGCCTCGGCGCGCCGTTCCAGCAGCCGTACGACGGCATTGGGGGGCAGGAACGCGACGAAGTCCCCCGACTCGATAGCGGACTCCCACCCACCGGTGCCGCCCTCGACGACGAATCTTTGCTGCGCGCGGACCTTCTCGGAATCCTGAAGCATGTCCCAGTAGCTGGTGGGCGCGCCACCCTTGATTTCGCGTTGCATCGCCTCCCTGACACGGTCGAGGAGGCGGCTCGCGCGGGCGGCCAGCGCCTCTGCCGTGACCTTTTGGTCGGTGGCGCGGCTCTTCAAATCCACCAGGACGGTCGACAATTGTTTGGTCTCCGCGCCCCGTGCGATCCTGATCCACTCGGCCAGTTCCACCATCGCCATGTCGCGAAAATCGACACCGTACTCGGTGAACAGGGAATGCGTGATATCGACGAAGACCTCGACCTCGGGCGCTTTGCGGAGGTGAACGAACAGCGGCACCTCCATTTCCTGCTGGTTGGCGAGGGGGACGCCCTTGACCGCCCACACGGTCAACGACAGCGAGCCGTGGCCTTTCACTTCGTACTCGCCCGACAGATCCACGACTTGCGCACCGGCTGCCCGGTAGCCGGCCAGCCGCTCGTCAAGTGTTTTGGAAGGGGTAGCTGGGGTCGTGGGTGCCGGGGTAGGCGAGGTGTCAGTAGGCGTAGCGGTAGGCCCCTGGCTGAGTCCCATGGCCTCGAATGGGTCCTCGTCGTCGGTGGCGGGATCGACCGTCACCGGGTGATCGTTGCGGTAGGCGGCCTCATACCACATGTCGTCGGTTTGGTAGGCGGGGTCACCCTTGCGGAATTTGTCCGCCCACTCGATGGCCTTCTCGAACAGCGCCTTGGTTCCATCTCCGGGAACCAGGTAGTTCAGGCCGGGGTCGTCGCGCCGGAATCCCGTATAGAGCCGACTGAGGGGGCTGTCGTTGGTCCGCCGGTAGAGCTGCAGTGCCTTCCTCTCTTTCAGCGGGAGGTTGCCTCGAATCACGCGCACCAGCTTGATCCATTCAGGGCTTTCCTCGATGAATCGGGTCTTGGTGTAGTACACCGGCACGTGATCGCAGTGGATTTCCCCGACGATGCGCCCTTTGCCGCCACGGATACTGTCTATTGGGTATTCGAGGTCGGGACCTTCCACACCGTCAGGGTCTTCCCACGAGAAGAGCTTCTTGTCGCGGGTCAAGATCTTTCGTCCGTTGCGTAGGAAGTCGAGGCCGTAGTCGTTAACGTGGTGGTACCGCTGAATGCCAATCCAGCCCCAGATCCGGCGTTCCCGCTCCTGGATGTTCGTGCTCCCGCAGTCGTCGCAGCTATCAACGCCTTTGGGGCTCCACCAGCCGCAATTGAAGCAGGCCATAGCTGGGAGCAGCTTTTCGTTGAGTTCGATGACGGCGGGGATGGTGTTGCCCTTGCGCGTCACCGTTCGGGTGGCGTCCCAGACGCAGGGCAACCTTGGTTGGACCTTCTTGCCGTTCACGGTGATCAGGAAGCCGCGCTCCCGCAACAGGTAGGAATAGACGTCCCCCAACTGTTCCCGCAACCGGTCGCCGCGGCGCTTCAGTTCCTGCAACTGGTCGGACTTCAGGTTCTTGATGATGATCTGCGTACCATGCTCGTCGAGCGACGCCTTGGGCTCTTGCCGCGCCGGCACGTTGTAGCTGCCGCCCTTGACCAACGCGTCGAGGTCGAGGTCGAGTACGGTCCAGGAAGGGTCGCCAGCTCGGGTCGTCCGGATGGTCGTGAGGCGTCCGAGGCGAGCAGTCGCGATGTTGAAGCCCATCCCGTAGAGACCAAGCGCCCCGTAGCGGGCGTTACCCGACCATCCCGCCCGTACGGCGTTGTTGAGCGTGGGCAGGTCCATGCCTCGCCCGTTATCGGTGACCCACACTTCCGCGGTGCGCGCGTCCCCATCCTTGCCAGGGAGGCTGACGCTGACGGTGGGCCGGTCACCGTTAGCGGCCGGATGCGACAGGAACTCGTCGAACGCGTTGTCGACCAGTTCTGACAGGCACTGCAATGGGCTGAACTCGATGTCTCCCAACACCGTTAGGATCCGCGGATGCGGCTCGATGTTGACGAACTGCTCTGTCACTGGTCTCCCCTTCTGCCCGCCCACCGTGGCTTGCCGCCACAGGCTAGCGTCCGGCACCGACAAGCCGCAGCGGCGCATGGCTACCTCGCCCAAAGTGCTAGACATCGCCAGCGGCACGGCCACACAGATGGGACTGGTGCAGTGACAGTGAATCACCTGTAAGTGTTGGTGGCGGCTGGCCTGGGACTGGCTGGATGTTGCTGTGCCCAAGCCCTACCCCGCGAGTTCCGTGACGATGTCGTCCGGGTGGGCTCGTAACCGTGATGACGGGGTGACGTTGGAACAGGTCGCCGCCGATTTCGGGATCTATCCGATGACGCTGTCGAATTGGATGTGCGAGCCGGGTGAACGACGGACCGATGGCTTCAGATGCCCCTGCGTGATCGACAGCCATCGCGCCATGTCCTGCTGAGTTATCCGCCCCGCCGGTGGTGCGGATGATGCCGGTACGCGCGGATCACCTTCCCCGATGCCGCGAGCATCGAGCGCCTGGTGAAGCCCCCCGGAGGCCCATGCGCGATCGAGCAATCGTGGAACCCGGTCACACTCTGGACAGCTCAGACAGGCGAGCTTGAGCGTCGCGTGCGCGGCGCATCGCGATATCGGCCGCGCCCCGGATCGAATTCGGCCATCACACAAGCCTTCTCCCTGGATTGGTATGACTATGCCTCGGATGCATAAAGACCATGCGCGTTCGGCGCTTCTCCAACGAAGGCGAGGTCCACACAATCGAAGAAGCGCACTTCCCGTGGCCGTCCCGGCCGGGCTGGGACCAGCCCGAAACCGGCCATCAGGACTCCCGCCCGCAAGGGACGCGCAGCGCCGCAACTCTGAAAGAGTTACAGCACAACGGTATTGACTCCACTCCATCTCACCGAACCGCGCGTATCCCCTCGACGGGGACGTGAGTAGGCTTCGACCAGTTCATGCGCAAGGCAACCACTGGAGTCGGCTTCACCGCCTGTGTGTTTCGCCTGTTTCATCCCACTCACTCTCGGAGAGGACTACTCCCATGCCCGAAAAGGTCAGCAAGGACAAAGTGCTGGTCTACATCGTGCGGGACGGCAAACTGCTGGTCTTCCGCCACACCGACTACACCTACGAGGAGGTCGGCATCCAAGTCCCCGCAGGCAGCATCTGCCCCGGTGAATCGCCGGAGGACGCCGCGCTGCGAGAAGCCCGCGAGGAGACGGGGCTGACCGAGTTCAAAGTTGTCCGCAAGCTGGGCGAATACACCTACGACATCTCCCCGTATCGGTGGGAGTTGCAGCAGCGGCACGTATTCGAGCTGGAGTTGCGCGAAGCCGCGCCCGAACGCTGGAGCAGCCAGGAAGACCACGACGGCCAAGGCGAACCCACCCACTTCGAATGCTTCTGGGTGCCGCTGGAAGCCGCGCACATCCTCCAATCCGGACAAGGCGCCCTGCTGGGGCGACTGTTCGAATGACCATGTAACCGATCGCAGGGGGCAAGTATCATGCACGCGCACACCATCACAACGGGGCCGCACCATACTTATGCGGGACTGGACGAGACTACCGAGACCGCTGTCTCAGTGATCGTCAAACTGCGTGGCGAGACGTGACAGCACCCGGTCGCCGAAGTGCCGCGCACCGAGAACTCGCACGGACGTGCCGCGCAATTCGCCCGCAATCCCTCACGCGATGGCCGGGCTAAATGACCACAGCCTGCACTGACTCTACGACCTCGGCCGGATCATCATGTGTTCACTCGCACCCACCGCACGGCAGCTGCCGAGGCACCAGTCCCGAAGGTGTCATCGGTCTCGCTGGCGACACCGCGTGGGTTCATCCCAGAGCCAGGGCGGCAACATGTGCTGTTTGACCGCTTCGTCATCGGCCAGTTCGCCGTTCGGACCCCGATACTCCGGCCAGTCGAACATGAGCGATCGCAACAGGCGTACGTCCAGGCTTCGGATGCGCGCCAACACTGTTGACAGAGAGGTCATCTCTTCTCCTGCCGCTGGGCGAGTCGGTAGTATTCGCCGAGTCGGTTGGCCAGGTGCTGATCCAGTTCGCCCAACTGCTGCGAAGCCTGGAAGGGCTCGGGCGCCGCAGTGCTAGGCGGCCAGGCGTGATGGCTACTCATCGCCACGATCGCATCCTCGATACCGAGTTCGCCGGGGTTGGTGAGGCAGTCGGCGAAACCGGCCACCTCATCGGTCTCGGTCGCAGTTCGCCGCGTCACGACAGCACCGATCGCACACGGTCATCGCACGAAAGTTCGCCACCGGGACCATCCACACAGCAGCGCTGGGCATGGCACCGCAGTCAACCGGTTCGCGGTGTCGAACTCGGCGCGCCCGCAGTCGGCGTGCAGCCGCACGTATCCAATGATCGGTCGCGGCGCAGCGGTGGGGCCGGTGTGCCGATGTGTGTCGAGCCAGCTCCGCCAGTTCACGGGCACACCGCCTGGTGCATCCAGTCGAGGAACCCGTCGTAGTCGACAGCGCAGGAGAACTCGATTGGTCGGCCGTCGGGGTCGTGGTGGAGGCGGGCATCGCGGCCGATGCGGATCGGTTCGCGGCGGAAGGTGACGCAGGGCAAGTCGAGCGCGGCGCTGAGGGTGAGTGGGTCGTGCATCCAGCTGCCGGGTTGGCGCGCGAACCACATGCAAAAGTGGGTTGCCAGCAGGTGTGCCCATGCTGGTGCGCTCCATGCGGAGAGTCGACGCACCAGCGCCCAGTCGCTGGTGATCTGGATGTATGGGGAGTTGGTGTGCTCGGACAGGACCAGCCGTAGTGTGGGCAGCGCTCGCAGGGTGAGTCCGGCGGAGGCGGGGTCGGTGTGGAAGTTGTGTGAGGCGCGGGTTTTGTTGTGGTAGTGGTCGATCCATCCGCCCATCTGGGTCACCGTCAATCGGTCGGCCATGTCGGGGACATTGGAGATGACGGCGTTGAGGTTGGTCATCGGGCCCGTCCCGACCCAGCGGATTGAGCCGGTCGCCGTCGCGAACAGCCGGGTGAGTTCGGTATTGAACCGCTCGAGCCGGTCGAGCAGCTCTTCTCCGGTGGTGTCGGGATGCCGCGGGGCACCCTGACCCCGATCACCCAGGAACCGGTGCTCGCCGCCGAGGTCGAGTCCGGCGATGACGGGGACGTCGGTGCGGTCGAGCAGGTCCAGGACGTGGCGAGCCAAGCTGGCGCGGCGCCCGCAGGTCTCATCGGCGGTGATGACCGCAAAGTGGGGCACCTTGCGCGCGGCAATCACGAGGGCCACCAAATCGTCGGGGTCGTAGCCGATGTCGGTATCGAGGATCACCAGGTCCTCGCTGGGGCCGGTGGCCGTGTCGGGTGCGGGGAGTGATCCCGGTTGCTGCACGCTGGGAAGGTGTGGGTTGTCGAGCATGCGATGATGCATTCCTTGTTGAATGGGATGCCGGGTTCGCGGCGGATCGAGCCGTATTGCCTCGGTCGGCGTTCGTGGCGGTATGGAAGATGCTGGGAGACAGCTGGTTACGGTGTGTTCGTGGTCACCGGTAGTCGGCGGATGCCTTGGGCGAGTTCCTCGGCGAGGAACTCGTAGCCGTCGGCGAGTTCGTCGAGGAAGTCGGTGGAGTCGTAGAACACCTCGTCGTAGGCGGCCGAGAGCGCGATGTAGGTGAGGACGGTCAGCTGGGCGAGACGGTCGATAACCTGCCCCATCGTGTGGGTATGCACTCGCGCCGCCGCGAACGGAACCGGCGTCACCATCCGCACCCAGCAGTCGATGGTGCTCATCAACTCGCCGCGATGCCGGTCGAGGCCGGCCAGCCCAGAGATCGGGGTCTGCTCGCGGGACTGGTGCAGCACCGCGAGTTCGGCGGCGGCGTCGAGGATCGGGTCGTCCTGGACCGGTGGGAAGCCTCGGCAGGCGGCCAGGATCGCGTCCTTGTTCGGGAGCCCATGGGTCATAAGCGGTGATCTCCCAGGGCGGGTAGGCGACGCGCTCGTTGTGTCACCCCGGTGATCAGGTCGGTGTAGCCGTCGACCAGCTCAGCGAGCCGATACCAGGCCGCGTGCACGATCGGGTCGGCCGGATCGACGGTCATCAACAGGTGGTAGGCGTACACCTGCGCTTCGGCGAGCCGGTCGATCACCGCGCCCAGCGTTTCGGTGTGCAGGGTCGCGGTCGGATGCGGAACCGGAAGGTGATCGGCCACCCACACATCCACCGCAAGCAGGAATTCCAGCCTGCTGCAACGGCATTCATCAAACAGTCCAGTGAGTCGGTGCTGATGCAGCAGCCCGAACTGGTGGGCGAACTTCTCCAGCGGGTGGACGCCGACGTGATGACCGCGGATCGCCGACAACAGCGCCTCACCCGAGGGGAACAACCCCTTGGCAGCCGGTCCGGTGCGACCCAGGCCCTGTGCGGTCCGGACTGGACCTGGCGTGGGGCGCATCGGTCACCACCGCACCGGGGCGGGCTGTGGCCGATCCGTAAACCGGCGGGCAACGGTGATCACCGAAGTCCGCGACGGCATCTTCTCCACGTTCACCGGCTGCGACACCCAATACCACCCGGTCGGGTGATCGGTCATCGGCAACCATATACGCTGTCCGGATTCCAGGATCCGCACCCCGCGCTCCTCAAGCTGCGCCAGAGTGTGCGCACCGAGTGGTCGGCCCCAGGCCGAGCCGACCAGAAAGACCCATTCGCGTTGCGGCCGTTGATAGCTCAGGATCGGAATCGCCGACAATCGGCTGTCCTCCTCAAGCTCTGCACGCACATGCGCGCCGAGATCCGCGGGCATCGCCACCGCACCCAGGGCGAGTGTTGCGGTCAGCCACACCCGCCCGTAGCTGCACGACACCGCAAACCCCAAATTGCGATACACGAACGCCACCTCGTGAGCGGAATGGCAACGCTCGAA